>DALZNT010000222.1:0-3145 GCA_032005505.1 Clostridium sp.
TGAATCGCGTTTTAATTTATGGCGTATTATTCATCGGTTTGCGCAATGCGATAGAGTTGTTTGCATTAAGATATTTTGATAAGCGAATGTAAGCATATTAGTATTAACAAATTAACTTTATTATGTGAATTTAAGTGATAAAGCACTATTCTTTGTTGGATGGGTGCTTTTTCTCTTTACCATTAATTTCTATATGAATACCAAGATAAGTTATAAGTTATATGGCAGCCATTTATTTTGTTTAATTTTAGCAAATTAGGAACAGTTTTATAATATTTGCGATGTTATACTATAATTACCACGTGGGGAAAGGGTCGGTGAGAATTTGAATTATAATGATGCAATAGCACTATGTATTGAGTTCATTGAGAAAAATATTAGAAATGAATTATCACCAGAAATAATAGCTGATGAGTGTGGTTATTCTACATTTCATTTTTCAAGAGTGTTTAATATTAACCAAGGTATGACTTTAATGGAGTATGTAAAAAAGAGAAGGCTTACACTAGCAGCAAAGGATATGTTTAATGGTAAGAAAATAATAGATATAGCTTTAGAGTATGGATTTGAAACTCATAATGGTTTTTCTAAAGCTTTTAAAAAAGAATTCGGATTTAGTCCTACACAGTATTTAAAGCGTATGGACAGGTATTTGGAAAAGAAATCAGTGTTAGAATTTGGAGGGGATTTTATGAACCCAATTATTATTGAAAAGTCTGCATTTAAGGTTGCAGGCTATGGTATTAAAACTAATATAACTAATGGTAACTATACAAAAGATGTAGCTTCTTTTTGGATTAATTATGATGGTGAAAATTTAGAAAGCAAAATGTACAAAATATTAAATCCACCAAAACACGGTGAAGTGGGATTATGTATTCCATCAAGTAATGATAGAGGAGAAGCAACTTATATGCTTGGAGTTATAGTCGATGATTTTAACGATGTTACAGATGATATGATTACAGCAGAGGTTCCAGAAGCAACTTATGCTGTATTTACAACTCCACCAGTTAATACAGGTACTGAAGCCGAAAATAATGAATTTGCAAATGTGATTAAACAAACTTGGAAATATATATTTGAAGAGTGGTTTAAAGATAGTGGATATATATTTGATGAAACAAAATTAGACTTTGAATACTATGATGAAAGGTGCCATCCAACTATAGGCACTGTAATGGATATTTATGTACCAGTATTAAAAAAGTGCGTATAAACTTTTAGATAAGAATTTTTTCTATCAATTGATAGTATTAAGAAAGTTATGTGGCTGCCATTTTAAATTTAAGTTGAAATACATTTTAAAGCATTATATGATGAATTCAGGCATCGATGTACTCTATTAAAAAAAGAAGGTAAGTTATGGATATTAATATTGAAATGATATCATCATATAAAATTGCTTATATACGAAGAACAGGTCCTTACGGTTCAGGGAATGTGCAAATAATGGAGCAATTAAAAAGTTGGGCTAGAGAAAAAAACTTATTTAATGAAAATTCAATTATATTAGGAATAGCCCAAGATAACCCTCAATTTACAGAACCTAAAGATTGTCGTTATGATACATGTTTAGTTGTTTCGGATGAATTTAAGGTTGATAATAAGTATATTAATTTGGAAAAACTATCGGTGGAAAGTATTGCATATCTGAAATAAATTCCAATTTGCAGTTTAATGAAATTAGAGTTTTTAAATTAAAAGGCTATAGAGGTTTATTAAAGTGGAACCTACATCAAGGACATATTGAAAAAGACTATGAAGCTAAATGCTGATTTCTATATTATATGGGAGTCAGCTTTTTTTCTTTGCCATTAAGTTCTATATGAATAAGTTATAAGTTATATGGCTACCATTTATTTTGTTTATATGGTGAGGCAAAAGGTGTAATATAGTATATAAGTATGTGAAATTAATTATAAAGGATGGAGATAATATGATATTTTATTTTTCAGGAACAGGAAATTCCCTTCATGCAGCTAAAAGAGTTTCTGAATATAGTAAGGAAGGATTAGTTTCCATAGCGGCTGCGATGAACAGTGGAGATATAGAAATCCGAATGTAAAGGTAGAAGAAATGATGGAAGTTTAGTTTGAAAAAGTACTAAAAGTAGGGGAAGAACATAAACATTTTTAAGTTGTTATTCATATGATATTAACGTAAGCATATTAAAGGAGTTTACTAAATGAATAACTATAACAAAAAATATTATACCTCGGATTATGATAATGTACCACAGTATGATTATGACATGAGGGCTGATGATTTGATTAACAACCAAGGGCCTAATTTCACTAATACACCAATGAATAACAATGATTTGACTCCAATTGTGTTAAAAGATTATGGGCCAAATCCCTTTGTCATTGATATTGTTAAGGCCACAAAACAAAATGAAAATTACCGTACTACACTTTGGACTGGATCACATTTGCAACTTACCTTAATGAGTATTCCTGTTGGAGGAGAAATAGGTTTAGAGATACACCCAAACCTGGATCAATTCATTCGTATTGAAGAGGGAGAAGGACTTGTTAAAATGGGAGCTAAAGAGAATTCTTTGGATTTTCAGGAAAAAGTCCAGGATGACTTTATTTTTATTATCCCAGCTGGAACATGGCATAATCTAATTAATACAGGTAAAAAACCAATAAAACTATACTCAATTTATGCACCACCACAGCATCCATTTGGTACAGTTCACAAAACTAAAGCTGAGTCAGATGCCGAAAGTCGAAATCAACGTTATTACTATGAAAATCCAAGAAGATATACTAGACAAACTAATGAGTTTACCTTAAGTGAACTTGCTTATTTCGATGGTGTATATGGAAAACCTGCTTATTTAGCCATTAATGGTGTCGTATATGATATAAGCAATGATCCGAAATGGAGAGAATATATGGTGCATGGGTTAGCCGCTGGTAGGGACGCAACTTCACAATTCAAATATTTCAGAGGACTAGAAGAAATATTAGCTAATGTTCCTATGGTAGGTATACTTATAGAATAAGTATAAATAGGATTTACAAGGAGTATCTTTTTATAGATGCTCCTTTTCTATATTATATAGGAGTCAGCTTTTTTAATCCTCATTCCGTTATACTTGTCCAGAATGGAAGTAATAGAAATGTGAGTTTAT
>DALZNT010000223.1:0-3125 GCA_032005505.1 Clostridium sp.
GATCCAGGTCGTAGCCACCTATTTTCTCAAGCACAACGCTACCTTCAAACATTTTCTGATTACGATAATATTCAAGTGCTACATCATCAGCCAAATAAACGTCTTTGTCTCCTTGACCACGTGGTAATTTACGCAAAAAGTACGTTAAATAAATATATTCCTTGTGCAAACCTAGATCGATAAATGTTACAACTTGCAATATAAAGCCATACGTACGTGTAAATTTCGTAGCCGCTTGTTTAAATGCGAATTGTTCTTCTATCGAAAGCTTTTTAAAACGCTCTACACCTTTATCGAGGACCGCATTCAACTCGGCTTGAGCCTTAGTAGACTTCTTCGCACCGCCTATTACCTCAAGCTCATTCACCCTTTGCACTTCTTCTTCCGTAAACACTTGATATAGCTCTAGCTCGGCCTGCATATCATAAAGGATATTTGGATCAGTAATTTCTGATAGACTTGTCGATTCATAATAAGGCTGGAAAGATGCCTTCATTTCTTCTGGATCATTTACAAAATCCAATACGAATGTATCGTCTTTACCAGGGCATGTGCGATTTAAACGAGATAGTGTTTGCACCGCCTTAATACCGCTTAATGGCTTGTCTACATACATTGTGTGCAACAGTGGTTCATCAAATCCAGTTTGATATTTTTCCGCAACAAGTAGCACTTTGTATTCGTCAGAGTTGAATTTTTCAGGTAACTCTTTTTCAGAGAACTGATTCATTTCTGGCTCGGTATAATTAATCTCGCTATCTTTCACCGTACCTGAGAAAGCGACTACTGTTTTTAAATCATTGTAGTTCATTTCATTAATGTACTTATCGAAAGCCAATTTGTAACGTACTGCATGTAAACGGCTAGCTGTTACAACCATTGCCTTTGCACGACCGCCAATTTTGCGCTGTACAAAATTACGATAATGCTCGATAATAATTTCTGTTTTTTGTGCGATGCTATGCGGATGTAGTGATACGTATTGCGCTAACTTTTTCGTTGCTTGTTTTTGTGATACCTCTGGGTCATCGTCTACTGTTTTTGCAATTTTCCAGAATGTTTTATAGGTCGTATAGTTTTCAAGCACATCTAAAATAAAACCTTCTTCAATTGCTTGTCGCATTGTGTACTCATGGAATGCTACTGGCTTACCATCTACACCAACTGTACCGAATTTCTCTAATGTCTTCGGCTTTGGTGTCGCCGTAAATGCAAAGAAAGATACGTTATCTTGCTTACCACTTTTCATGATTGCTTCAACAATTTTCTCGTCCACGTCTTCTAAGTTTTCTTCCGCAATACGGTCTTCCTCATAAGCTGCTTCTAACGTTTTATCCGATAACACATTCGTTAATGCTGTTGAAGCTTTACCACCTTGGGATGAGTGTGCCTCATCAATAATGACCGCATACTTTTTACGCTCAAAGCCCGCTACTTTTTCTAAAATAAACGGGAACTTTTGAAGCGTCGTAATAATAATACGTGTCTCATTATTAATGGCACGTGCTAATTGCTCTGAATCTTTATCAATCGGCTCTACCATCCCTGCTTTATGTTCCAGCTGATACACCGCATCTTGCAATTGCTTATCTAACACTCGGCGATCGGTAATAACGATTACACTACTAAAAATTGATTCATTGTCCTCGTTATGTAACTTCGCTAAACGGTGTGCAAGCCACGAAATCGAGTTCGTCTTGCCCGATCCCGCAGAGTGCTGAATTAAATAATTATAACCGACAAGCTTTTGTGCAACATCTGCTTCTAACTTACGTACAACATCCAGCTGATGGAAACGGGGGAAAATAAGCATTTGACGCTCACCAATCGTTTCACCGTTTGAATCTTTAATGTCGTCTTTCTTAATAAAGATGAATCGGTATAAAATGTCGAGCAAGCTATCTGGGGCTAATATTTCTTCCCATAAATAATGCGTACGATAATTGTCACCGTAAGTTAACGGATTACCTTTACCACCATTATTACCTTTGTTAAAAGGTAGGAAGTATGTTTTGTCTTTATCAAGCTTTGTCGTCATAAATACTTCATCTGGGTCAACAGCAAAGTAAACGGCAACCCGCTCATTAAATTTAAACAGCTGCTCAGTCGGATTACGGTCCGTCTTTATCTGCTTCATCGCATGTTCAACTATTTGATTTGTTAATGGATTTTTCAGCTCCATCACAACAAGCGGCAAACCATTTAAAAATAGCACCATATCTAAACTATTGTTATGCTTATCACTGTAATACACTTGGCGAACAACGTTAAAGCGGTTTTTCCCATACTGCTCATTTAATGTTTTATTCATATCCGTAGGTGGCTTATTATACGCAAGCTGCAAAGTCACACCCCGGTCTTTAATCCCTTTGCGTAAGCATTCGACTATACCTTGACGATGCAGCTGGTCTTTAATACGCTTTAATATTTCGTTTTTATAAGAAGGACCGTAAGATTTCTCAAGATTACGCATGCGTTTCTCTTGCGTATCTTCTAAAAATGTAAATAGCTCTTCTACGTCAATGGCATGCTGTTTAAAAGTATTACTAACTTCTCCTTCCAGCATACGTTTGGTATAGCCGTTCGCAATTAAAGCCGCCTCAATATTAGTTTCAAAGCCTTTTTCCGAAGTATCTACTGCCATTACAACTCACCTCACTTCATCAAGTTCCATATCACATACATCGATTTTACCTGTTACCGCTTCGTATATTAGGGATTGATGATATTCTTGAAGTTTTTCAATGTCTAATCTCATTAATTCCACAGTTTTATTAATCTCTATTTCTTTATTCTTCAAATAATCACTAATCTCAAATTGCTCTCCCTTTGGAGGGACTGGAACAGGAAACTCTTTAAATACATCTGTTTGCAATCTCCATCTCCCAAAGTTAGACACTCCTTGACCATGACCATAAAAAATTTTCGCAAAGTAACACATTTGAAAATATCTCAAATAGTAATCGTGACATTCAGAGTTATCCTTAATGCGGAAAACACGATAATCGGGACTTGTTACCCCTTCGAATGAAGAACAGTCAACGTATCCTGTCAATAAGTCCATTCCATTCATTACATAATCATTAATTTCTACTTTTTGATATTTATTATAGGACTCAGCATGC
>DALZNT010000224.1:0-3116 GCA_032005505.1 Clostridium sp.
TCACCAACGAAATATATAGCCAGCTTAGAGCACTTAACCCCGATGCTTCTTTTAACGATGCCAAACTCTTTCTATATATGATCGAAGGCGCCGTCATTCAGCGTTTAAGTTCAGATGAAGTTGATGGGAGAGTGGTTGAGGTGTTTTTGAGGGGGATGGGGTGAGAAAGAAATAATTTTGAGTAGGTTACCTCAACCACCTATAAGTATTATACCTTTTGTATCTGTGCATTCGGCTAACAAGATGCACAGCTCATTTTACTTTTCATATTCCTTGCAATTTTATGAAAAATTAAATTAATAATTATTCATTTAAAAAATTTCTTTTTTCTTTAAATAGTTCAATAAATTTCTTTTTAAGTTTTATTTCTAACTCATAGATTTTATCGACTTCGGGAAGTGTTTTTAGAGTTGAATAGTCTATTACCTGAAAGTTTCTCTTTTCTGTAAAATTATCCAAAACTGTTGAATTTAGAACCTTTATATGATTAACAATTTCTGTTAAAAGTTTTTTAATTTCATCGTCAATTGGATTATTGCCCTCTAAACTTAGATCAATCGAAATTGCAGCTATTTCTAGATTTCTGACAATTGTATTTGTTTCATCGAAGTTTTTATTAACCTCTGCATAAGTGTTTTGACCTTGTTTATACGTATTATAAGCATTAACCGTGGATAAAGCCTGTATAACTACTCTACCTGTATTATACAAAAATTGTGCTGCTGACTCTCTCAGCTTATCGATCCATATCTGTTTTGAGTGAGTATTTAACTCTTTATTTTTTTGATTTTCTTGGCTTTCAATTTGTCGAGCTAAAAATTCCTCTTGCTTAATTAATTGTCTTTCATTTTGATCTTTTTGACTTTCTATTAATTGATTGTTAGATTTTGTAACTAGGTGAATAGTTACAAATGCTGTAATTGCTGAGATAATTGCAGAAATTATAAGGGTAAAAGTCAAAGCACCGTAATCAGTAATTTGATCTACTTTTAATTCGATTGGAGATTTTACTTTATTCACATCCAAAATCAGTGTTTGACTTAAATTGGATTCATTGGATTTTAAAGGTTCTTTCATTGGGATTTTATGTGATATTAAAATAATTATATATTAATCATTTATTATTAATAATTCATCCTAACGAAAGGGATTTCTACTCAATTTATCCCTACTCATCGAATGGCTCAAACTGCCAATAGAGAAGACGCCACCTCAAATCTGATTATAGAAACATTTTTAGTTCACAAGCCTTTGAAATAGTCAAATATTTTGGTTGACAAATTATAATATTAGTCCTAAAACGAGGAGTAATTAATTTATTAAGTTTGCTTTCATTTGTTTATTACTTTGAACATACTATAAGCAAGGTGTTTTTAGATAACCGAAAATGACAAAATTGGATAAAAAGGGTAGAAAGCCTACTCAAGAAAGACTTGACCTCGAGGATTCATCAGTTCATCAAGAACTAGATGATAATCTTGACTTCGTCTTAAAAATCCATGACGGACATCTTCATGATCTAGAAATATCGAGTGTTGCCAATCTATTGTCTGCACTTGGTCAAATCGTGGGTGTCAAACAAGCTAGCTTCAAAACCATTAAAGAAGGTTCGACAACTATAGCAGTAACAGTTCCTCGTGATTGTAAAGCTATAGCTATGGCTAATGTTCTTAAGGACACAGCATTAAAGCGTAAACAGGTTACTCGAATACAGAAAGAATTAAGTAAGTATGGTTTCCATAATGCTGAAATTTCGAATGGACATTTGAAAGAAAATCAGCCATATGAACCATCTCAAATTCTATATTCTGTCCCTGAACTTGATTATGAAGAAAACTTCACTCAAGACGAATCAATAGATGGGTACTTAACTCGATTGCAAAAGGGTAAAGATAATTCAGATCACATCACTATTATTTTAAATAACGGTGATGAAATCCCCGCAGAATGTTCTCATAAATTATTAGAAGAATTACATCCATACTTTAATACTAACAAATGCTTAAGATTTGAAGGCATAGCGTCATATTCATCGAAAACTAACACTTATCAACTAAAACTCAAGAAATACTCGATTACTAAATTTACTGTGATTGAAGATATGGGTCTTGATCAATGGATTGATAGTTTTAGAGCACAGGGGGCATCTAATTGGTCTAAATTTGATGATCCTATTGCCGAGTGGCTGAAGGAGCGTCAGGATTGATCATCTTAGATACTAATGCGTTAATAACATTACTGACTGCTGACAAGGCCAGTGCTGAGTATTTAAATCTGGTTGCTTATCTTAAGCAATGTGAACGTTTGACACTGGCTTTGCCGATGCCTGCAATAGCAGAGTTCATTGCTGGTGATGAAAATGAATCTAGAAGTAGTATGCTTCTAAGTCCAAATTCTAAATTTAAAAATCTGGATTTTGATGCTAAAGCAGCTTTAATAGCGGCACGTATCTATAAAGATTATAAAAAGCTACCTAAGAATCAAAGATCTCAAAATCCTCATCAGAAAGTAAAGGTAGATATTCAGATTTTAGGCATTGCACTTGCGAATAATGCAAAAATGATTGTGACTTGTGATAGAG
This sequence comes from Clostridium sp., assembly GCA_032005505.1. Lineage (GTDB taxonomy): Bacteria > Bacillota > Clostridia > Clostridiales > Clostridiaceae > Clostridium_J. Next base: position 2,582 of record DALZNT010000224.1, read on the forward strand.
GGATTAAAACTATTATTGATGCATTAGACTTATCAATTTCAGTTTTTGATTATGCTGATAATAATTATTTAGAACAGATGGTTGGGGCAGAAGTAGCGCAAAGTAATATAGTGCAGTAGCTTATCAAAAGACAAAATAATAAATTTGATGCATTTGAGTTTTTTCTTATAAAAGTAAATATTCAAGACAAACTTCATTTTACTTAGAGAAGAAATATGAAAAATATTGAAATTTTAGAAATAAAAGAAACTGGCGATTATGAAGAAGGCCTATCATTATTGTTAGAAGATTCTATCAATAGCGGAGCTTCTATAGGTTTCCTAGCTCCTATAGAAAAGAACGAAGTCGTGAATTATTGGTGTGAGGTCAACCATAAATTACCACAAGGTAATAGCCGCCTATGGATTGCCAGTCAAGAAGGAAAAATTATAGGTAGTGTTCAATTATCTTTAGTAAGTAAAAAGAACGGTGTACATAGAGCCGAGGTTGAAAAACTTATGGTTCTGACAACAGCAAGAAAACAAGGAATAGCAAC
>DALZNT010000225.1:0-3090 GCA_032005505.1 Clostridium sp.
ATTTAAAATAATATTACTGTACATATCGGAACTTGTGTAAGAGTAATACTGATAAAGTGTTTATATGCTTATTAGTAGTCAGCATATAAACATATCTCAAAACTGATATCAAATAATGAGATTAGTTCGTATTGAAATAGAAAGCTATAACCGTTGATATTATTAGGTTGTAGCTTTTTAATATATATAAGAATTTTTGTTGAAATTAATAATATGTTAAATTAAAAACATTATGAGGTGTAAGATGATAAATGTATTTAAGAAGTATTATTATGTTAAACAACATGATTATAAGGATTGTAATTGTGCTTGTTTAGCAACAATATGTAAACAATATGGGTTGAAATATCCAATATCTAAAATAAGAGTAGTATCAGGAACTGATAAGTGTTAATGGTAAACTAAAATGGAGAGATTTCGGCAAACAAAATGGAGAAAAGAAATTAGATAAGTATTAAAGTGATATTCTATCATGGATTAAAGAATATAATGACATATCTTCAGCTCAGGTATGTGATTGGCTCAAGGATAAAGCTTTATTTCTTTGCTATGATACTTTCGAATTCAAGATATAAGTACATATATTGGCTGGAAATGCTAAGGTACATGATACAACTAAAGAAGTACTAGCAGAAGTGTTTGAATTGGAACGCCAACACTTACTACCAGTACCTCAACAATTTGATAAAAAATCTAATAACAATATTTAACTTATAGTGTAAGGAAAAACAATATTTAAATTAGAATATGTGAAAAATGATTTATATAAAGTTTTTTATGATAGTGATGAAAATGATTTTGCATTTTCAAATAAAAAAAATATTAATGCGATTATAGGATAGTAATATAAAAAGAGTTATTTTATATAAATAGAAATTAAGATATTAGGAGATAAACTTATATGAATATTTATTATATTAAGCAAAAACTTTCATTGAAAGATAATTATATGATATATGATATAAATGATGAACCAGTATTACAAGTTATTGGTTCATCATTCACTGTAACTTTTGAAAGGATTTTTGGAAATATGTTTTCTATAGGACATGTATTACAAGTAAATGATTTAAAAGGTGAAAAACAATTTATAATTAAGCGAAAACCGGGATTTATATGGAAGAAATATGACATTACAATCGATAATGATACTATTTGTATAAACCAGGATAAAAACTTACTAATACCTAAAATGCATGTAAAGACTCAATATAATAATTACTTAATTAGTGGAGATATTTTTGGTAAAAATTTTTCCATTGTTAAAGATAATATTAAAATAGCCCAGATTTCAAAAAAAATTTTATCATTACGAGATATTTATGAAATCTCTGTATACGAAGACAACGCAGATAAACTAGCTATTGCAATACTTATTGCTATTGATAGTTGTTATCATAATTAGGTTTAAATTCTAAGTCAAATTTATTATACTTACTTTCATTAAAAAAAATGGAGTGATAAAAGCACAAGAGGTCGAACCATTAAAAAATATAAAAGATATAAATAAGATAAAAACATACTTTAGAGGAAAAGAAGATAAAAGGGATTATACTATATTTGTAGTTGGTATAAATATTGGACTTAGAGCAAGTGACTTGCTGTAGCTTAGAATAAAAGATGTATTAAATTCAGCATGAAGTATATCTTTTAAAATACGTATTTCTTATTGTTACAATTTAATTGATATTATGAGTTAGCCAGTTTCTTTTTACTTTTAAGACTAAGATTAGTAACAGTGTAGAAAGTATTTCTGTTGAAATAAGAGACATAAATAATCTATAATGTTCAGCTTTGTATTTTATAAAAAGAAAACTTAAACAGTAAATAGCAAAACCAATAATTGAATATATCACTACATTCTTTTTTTTAATTGCATTTATATAATTCTCATTAGATATTATATAGCAGAATTCTTCTAAAAAAATTATTGAAAATATTATTTTTAGAATCCAAGTTATCCCCATTATAGTTGATTCATTATTTACATGAGGTCTATCTGAGTACCAATATTCTTTGGTTACACTCTTAAAAAAATTATTTGGTATAATTATAATGTCTTTATAATAAATTAACATAATAATAAAGAAAATATTAAATAATACTATGGAAATTAGAGCAAACATCAATGCTTTATCTTTTTTCATAAAAACCACTCCTCTGTAAAATAAATTTATAGTTTTTGTACACATATTGCTATAAGTGTACGTTACAAGTGTATACTAGAATGTAAAATATTTCAAATAATACATCTGATTACAATTAATATTAAATTAGGGAATTAGAAGTGCAATAAAAAATTTTTATTTTAAACTACTTTAGATTAGAGGTTAATGCAGGATAAGAGGTGGTGCAAAATGCACAACAACTTCAAGGCAAAGCCTTGAAAATACTAGGGTTATATAGTGTTACGTAATGATGAAAAAATGAATTAATGCGTTACAATATAGTGAAAAAATAGGCGCAAAGCTTGAAAATATAAGGGTTTAGGGGTGTTACACAGTAGCAAAAAGACTATCGGTATCATTAACAGATGAACAAGAGGGAATAATTAGAAAAATCGCAAAAAGGAACGAGACAACAATGGCAGATGTAATAAGGGATGTCATTGATAAAGGTCTTAAAGAGGAATTAAACGAAGATAGTGTTTTATGGGTGAGTGAAATATTAGGACAAAAAATAGAGGAAGTATTAGAACCTCACATGTATAGATTAACTAGATTAGCTCAAGATGGAGCTATAATGAGTGTTACATAAACCTTTTTAAATGTACAAGCGTTATCTAACTTCATGCCAAAGGATAGAAGACAGGAGTTCAATGAGGTATATGAGAAAGCGAGATTAAAGGGTGTTGCTTATGTACGAGTTAGGTCTAGTGAGAGTGAGGATGAAGTACATGAAGCTATCGAAAGTAAATACAGAGCCATGAAAAAACAAGAAAAAATCAACAAAGATGAAATTGACTATAAAAGTTGTGATACATTTTAAGAGTTGCAAACTATGATAAATAAATATATGGATTAGTATAATAATTTCAGATATCAATGGGGATTAAAAAAGATGACTCCTATTCAATATAGAAATCATCTT
>DALZNT010000226.1:0-3078 GCA_032005505.1 Clostridium sp.
ATAGGACATTTCTATTTGGTTTTAAGGTAGGACATTTCTACTTAGGAATAACAGTAATTTTTTATCTGATATAAATCATAGTCTTATTTTTTAACAAAAGCCCAAATCATAGTACTTGGGCTTTTTTAATGATTTGTCACCTTTCAGAATTACTTATTGAACAACTCTCCACAATTTCATGTAATCTCTATTAATTCTAAAGCAGATAAATATTCACTCTAATCTAAATCGTTCTTACAATGACTCACTACCCTATCCTACATACATACACTTAAGTAATTCGAGTATCTAAAAGCATCTTCCAAAGAATTTATCAAATCTATACGCTCTTTCTTCATAATGACATGGGTTGTGTCGCTGTAACATTGACTTATGTTCGCTAGCTCAAATCCAAATACCCAAATACACCCTTTTCAACTCGCTGCTGTAAATGATTTAAATCACTTTCACCTGCTATACCTGCCGCATTAATCATTCCTTTACTCAAAGCAATCACATCTTGTGCAGCTATCTGCGCCTGTGAAATACCAGAACAAGTAAACAGGTCAGAAATTATGGTTTCTAGCTCGTGTTGAAGTTCACTTTCTTTAATGTCTTTTCCTATGAGTTCGGAAGCAAACTCTAAGGTTCGTGCCAACTGTGGACGGCTCAATTGATGTTGCACAGCAGCCTGAATGATGAGTTTTAGTTTTTCTTTTAAGCCTTCCGCAGTATTTAGTTGTATGGCTTCAATAATATGATTTGAAAGTTTGGCGCGCTCACGTCGAATTAACTCGACGATTAATGCATCTTTAGATGGAAAGTATTGATATAGGCTACCAATGCTTACGCCAGCAAGTTCAGCCACAGCATTTGTGTTAAATCCAGCAAAACTTAACGACTCTAAAATGCGAGCAGCCGCCTCTAAAATAGCTTCAAAGGTAGCCACTGAGCGTGCTTGACGCGGGCGTTTACGAGGGTCTGGAAGTGTTTCTGACATGAGCCGAAATGCGAGTATGTAATGTGAGTAATTACTCATATACTGACTGAGTCATATTGATATGACAAGCAAATGCTGTCTTTTCAGTTGAACTACAACTCGGCCCAGTTATGGAGTGGTTATGTCTAGAATCTATACTTTTTTTATTCATTTAAGAGCTTTGCCTGCTTGGTTGGCTCTAGCTCGTGAAAAGCGTGCTGAGTTTAGTACACAAAAGCTTGAACCTATTTTTGGGAAATACCCGACTGTAAAAGTTCGCTGGTATGACGTTGAAGCGTTTAGTACTAAAGCGAGTGATATTGCTGTATTTGAGACCACATCTCTGCAAGATTATTATTTTGTGATTGATGCGATTCGAGATTCTGAGTTTTGTACAGTACCCTACTTTGAGTTTGTAGAGATTATTCCTGCAATTGAAGATGGGTATGTGGAGTATGGAAGTTCTTTATAGCAGTTGAGAAGAATATGTCTAATTTTGCACGACCAGTAGATAATCTGGTCGTAAGGATGATAGGGAGCGATATAACACTAACTTTTACTCAAAATCAGGATATACAAAATCGTATTTTCCTGTTTTTATACGCTCAACAATATCGTAAGGGTTCACAACTACACCAATTTCTGCCTTACGATTTTCTCCCTCTAACCTCCCTACACGAGTAAAGTCTTCATCATTTATATGCCATACATACCAATTTTCAGATACTTTAATCTTCTCTGCCCCCACCTTTGCTCCATAGTCATTCGTACACCGAAAAAGAATATTTGAAATATCACCAATTTCACTGGTATTCCCAACTTTCTCCCATAAATTCATTTTCAATCCAAACTTAGTCACACAGTGAGCATAAAACTCTACTTCACCGTTTACGATTTCCAATAAATCAATATCAGCTTCCAATGGGTATACTTTTTTAAAGCTTCTGATCACATCACTATTGAGTTGAGTTAAATCAAAAGCGATTAATTGAAAATATTTTTTCTTATCATTGTCTACTTTAACAACAAAGATATCACCGATCTTAGTATTTTTTCTTTTCATTTTCGATTCCAGACTTTTCCCAATATTTGGGGATAATTAATTTTCTGCTTCAATAGCATACTGCCATTTTGCACAAGACTAAACTGATTAATTAAGCTTCACTCCCTCTACTTTAACTAATCAGGCACCTCCATCATAAAAATTTAACTTCAAACTTTTATGATCAGTTTCCCCTCCCCCAAAACCTTTCCAACACCACATCCCTTTCATCCAAACAATTTGAGCTTAAAACCTGTAGCAGTAAACCATCTATAAGGTTTAAAACCATGTCTGCATCAAATTTGAAAGCACGAGTCTCACAGCTAAAAATCAGGTCAAAAAGTTCCCGATGTAGCCATTTTCGGTATTCAACTGCCATACGGTAAGCTTGCGGGTACAGCCGTTTTATTTCAAAAACCGCCTTAAGCAGTAAATGATATAGGCTGTTTAGATTGGTATGAAAAACAATAATTTCTTTGAGTTTATCGTGCTGGGTGTAGTAACGGCTTGAGTAAATAATCGAGAGCACTTCTTCTCTGAGCAGGCTTTTTTGAAAGGCAATACACATTTCGATCAAACGTTCTTTCGAGCCAAAATATTTATAAAAGGTGGTTTTGGTTATTTGGGCCTTTTCAACAATGAGGTCTACCCCTGCATTATGGAACCCATACGTGGTAAAGAGTTGTATGGCAGTTTGTATAACCTGTAATTTTCTGGAAGATATTTCTAAAGTTGGCATAGTTTTACCGTTATAAATTCTTGTTGTTTCTAAATGAGATAAAAAGCCTGTGCCCTTTCTGGGAGAAAAAAAGGCACAGCAAAGCCGTAAGACGGTGCTTGGCACATCTCAAGTGTTATTGTTGATATAAGTTTTTAGCCGTAATGACTTAAGGTCTGAAAAGCGGTTAAGCCTTCAAACTGTTTAAAGATGAATTAAGTGGTGTCGTTATAGCTTTTGGCGCTTAAGGCCAAGAAATGATGGATGTGCATAGCCAACTCCTGATTTTGGGAGTTCTGCCAAAGCATTCATTTGGAATTATGGTGGCAGAACGAGCAAGGGTTAGCAGACTGATAGTAA
>DALZNT010000227.1:0-3077 GCA_032005505.1 Clostridium sp.
TAATAAATTTATAAATAAAATAAAAGGATATATTTTAAAGTTTTCTTTAGAATATATCCTTGTTTTTATGAAGAATTTTAGTCTTCAGCAAAATATTTGCATATGCTATAAAGATTTATGTGAATAGGGATATCGGACATAGTGGCATAATCTACCTCATATTCACCATCCCAACTGTAAATTGAAATATATTTTTCATTAAATACCGTTATTGCATATTTGCTATTACTAAATTCTAAATATACTTTGTATTTATAAGAATCGGGTAAATCTAATGGTTTATCAGTAAAATAATTTTCATTTAGAATATTTATAAAGCTTAATATATCAGTAGACTCTACTTCAGGAAATGTAAATTCATTAAAAAACTCCTTATAAAAAACCTTTATCGTTGAAGGTTTCTCAGTGGAAAGTGTGGTAACTAGATTTTCTGTATAGTAGTTTGGACTAGGTTTATTTTTATTGATTATATTATCTATTTTACTGCATCCAGTACAACTTATTATGGTAAATATGAAAAATAAAATTAATAGTCTTTTTTTCATAGTGTGATCCCCCCTATCTTTATTAATTATGAATATAAGTATGGATTTATTACTAGATTATCTATAAAATGGAGTAGTATAATGAATAATTAACTAACAAAGATGAATAACGTAAGAGAATAATATAGAAATGAAAGTAGAGGGTGAAAGTGTGTTAATTGTAGATAGATTTGAAGGAAACTATGCAATATGTGAAAATGAAGAAGGGAATATGGTAAATATTCTATTGAAAAATTTACCAGGGGAAGTCAAAGAAGGGGATTGCATAGAGCAAGTAGGAGGTTCTTATAAAATTAACAAAGAGTATACAAAGAGATTAAGAGATGAAATTGAGGAGTTAACTAAAGATATGTGGAAATAAAGCTAAGGAAAGCAGGAATTAATACAGATGCTAAGGAAATATGTTTTTCACTTTCTGTAGATGAAGTAGAAGGAATTAATATGAAATAAAAGTGTTTGATAGAATATACTACATTTAAATGATATAAGTAATAAAAAATCAGGTAGTGAACTTAACACTACCTGATTTTTATATGATAATATTACTGATTAAATATCATGAACTAGTGATTTGGTTTCTATAATTTCACCATTTAATATTTCCATGAATTCTTCTCCACTAATGGTTTCTTTCTCGAGGAGATGTTTAGCCAGCTCATGAAGCTTTTCTTTATTTTCAGTTAGTATTTTTTTTGCTTTTTCATGAGATGATTGAATAATAGAAAGTACTTCGCTATCAACTTTTGTAGCTGTTTCAGAAGAACAAGCAAGAGATGCATCTCCACCTAGATATTGGTTAGATACAGTTTCTAATGCCATCATACCAAAGTTGTCACTCATACCAAAACGAGTTATCATTGCACGAGCAATTTTAGTAGCTTGTTCTATATCATTGGCAGCACCTGAAGTTATAGAGTTAAATATTAATTCTTCGGCTGCACGACCACCTGTATAAGTAGTTATTTTATTTAAGCATTCTTCTTTGCTCATAAGGACTTTTTCACCCTCATCTATTTGCATAGTATATCCTAATGCACCGCTTGTTCTTGGTATTATAGTAATCTTATGAACAGGTGCGGAATTCTTTTGTTTTGCTGCAACTAATGCGTGACCAATTTCATGATAAGCTATAGTAAGTTTATCCTTCAATGAAATAACAGCATTTTTACGTTGGTATCCAGCAATAACAGTTTCTACAGCTTCCTCTAAGTCTATTTGCATAACATATTTACGATTATCTTTTACTGCTGATAAAGCAGCTTCATTTACGATATTGGCAAGTTCAGCTCCACTTGCTCCAGAAGTAGCTCTAGCAATAGCGTTAAAGTCTATATCATCACTAGCTTTAACGTTTTTAGTATGAACTCTAAGAATATCCTCACGTCCTTTTAAATCAGGAAGTTCAGCAGGAATACGTCTATCAAATCTACCAGGTCTTAAAAGTGCCTTATCTAAAGTTTCTGGTCTGTTTGTTGCAGCTAGTATAACAACACCTTTGCTTGCATCAAAACCATCCATCTCTGTAAGAAGCTGATTTAATGTTTGCTCTCTTTCATCATTTCCACCCATTCCAGAGTTATCACGTTTTTTACCGATAGCATCAATTTCATCTATAAAAACAATGCAAGGAGCCTTTTCTTGTGCTTGTTTGAATAAATCACGAACTCTAGCAGCTCCCATACCAACAAACATTTCGACAAACTCAGAACCAGATATAGAGAAGAATGGAACACTTGCTTCTCCGGCAACGGCTTGAGCAAGAAGGGTTTTACCAGTACCAGGAGGACCTACAAGAAGAGCCCCCTTTGGTAGTTTAGCACCAATTTCTTTGTATTTATCTGGATTATGAAGAAAGTCTACGATTTCAGTAAGGGCATCCTTAGCTTCATCTTGACCAGCAACATCTTTAAATGTCTTGCCAGTTTGAGCGGAAACATAGACTTTAGCTTTGCTCTTGCCAAAACTCATAGAGTTTCCACCCATTTTTTTAGACATAGATTTCGAAAGAATTTGCCCTAGGATAAAGAACATGGCTATTGGGAATACCCAGGATAGAATAAAAGTTAAAAGTGGATCTGCTTCCTGTGGAATCAGCTGACCAAACTCTACTTCTGCTGCAACAAGACGGTTAATTAACTCATCATCTTGAAATTTACCTGTGACATAAATATTTTTATTTGCTTCATCACTAGGTCTAAATACAATTTGAGTATCAGAAATATCTACTGTTGATATTTCTTTGTTATTTAACATAGTTAAAAAGGTACTATAGTCTACCTCCTTAACATTTCGATTTACTATTAGTGGGACTACTGTGACATTTAATAAGATTACAATTAAAAGTACAACTAAATAATAATATATTAAAGGTTTTTTAGTATTCTTCACATTCTTCATTATTTATGGCCTCCTTAGACGATTAAATTTATAAATTAAATAATGTATATTATAACACTATTTTATTACTTTTATCTAATGTTAATAGAAATATAATTCTTTGTTTTCATACCTGATGTAAAAATATTATATATT
>DALZNT010000228.1:0-2971 GCA_032005505.1 Clostridium sp.
AGCACACAGCTGCTTAATCAGACGATAAAGAAAATTTTATTTATAGGAATTTTCACCAAAAATATTCCGTAGATAACGGACTGGAGTAGTACCTGTATATTGGCGGAAAAAAACGATAAATGCACTATCACTGATAAATTCTAATTGCTGCGCTACCTCACTTATTTGTCTTCCTTTTGCTAGCATTTCCATCGCTCTTAATAATCTCCATTGTTGTCTCCAGTTTTGATAATTCATTCTTGTATCACGAATGAATATTCGGCTAATAGTGCGCTCACAAGCACCTACTATCTGAGCTAGTTGGCCTAACCGTGGAGGTAGTTCACCAAAACGGACATGCTCTAACCACGATTCTAGACGAGCATCTGATGGATATATTAATTGCCAATTTTCACTTCGTTTGGCTGGACAGGATTATTATTAGCAATCTCATCTCTTATGGGTAGTTTATTAAATCGAAAACTACTTGCCTCAAATATTGAACCAGAAATATTGGTAAGACATGCTTGTCACATCGCAATGTTATCAAGCGTGATTGTTTGGATATTACAAACAACCGTATGGATCTTGATTCCGATGGCTGGGGTCGTTCTAGCCTATGGTATTGCCATCCCAAACATACTTAGTCGGGCACTCTGTCATTATCGAGAACAAGCAGGTAAAGCTGGTTCATTGTTCGGTCTAACATATTGTTTACTTTTGGGATGTATGCTTGGACTGGCTGGGCTAGTACAACAATTGGGCCTTGTTCTTACAGTCTGTGCATCGTTAGCGTTACTTCTGCAGCCAAAGCTAGAGTCGAGTTAATTGAAATATCTAACTAGATATAATCATTTATTTTTTAGATTTAAAGTATATCTATTGAAAGCATTCTAGTATGTACTCTAATAAGAGTAATATAAATTTAAAACACTATGAAAGCATTGAGCGTACTTATTTCAAATTCTGTATAGCTTAAATTTTTTAAATTCAACTTTTGGTTTACAAGCTATGAAATCTTTGGATCTTACTCGCTTTGATCTTAATCTTCTGGTTGTACTTGAAGCTTTATGGAATGAAAGACACGTTGGTCGTGCGGCAGAAAGCTTGCATATAACACAATCTGCAACTAGCCATGCTTTATCAAGGCTACGTAATACTCTAGAGGACCCTTTATTCATTCGTAACCCTAAAGGAATAGAGCCTACTCCACTAACAGTTGAATTAATGCCACAAGTAAAAACAGCTCTTGAATTAATAAGACAAGTTGCTACTCCTAGAGGGCAATTCGATCCCATGAACTTAAAGAGGCCCCTTGTACTGGCAGTTACTGACCATGCAATATTAACAGTTATCAATCCTGCATTTGCTCAGCTTCAGAAGGCTGCTCCTGATATAGTTTTGAAGTTAAAACAAGCTAATACTGAATCAGCTTTAAGCATGTTAGATAATGGAGATATTGATATTGTAATTGGCTCAGGATCTTTTTTCCAAATCCCCCAGCGTTTAGATTGCCAATTTGTCCATCAAGAAAGATTTGTAGGGATTGCTCGTAAAAATCACCCAGCTTTAATCAAACGCGACAACAAAAAGTACATAGATATCAAAAATTTTATCAAATTTTCGCATATCTTAGTCTCACCGAATGGAGATATACGGGGAATTGTAGATGAAGTACTAAAAACTCATAACCTTACACGCAAAATTAGCGTAATTTGTCCTAGTTTTTTGGCTGTACCATTCTTAGTTGGTAATTCAGATTCAATAGCAGTAATAGCTGAGCGAGTAGCATTAAAATTACAAGAGACTGCTCAATTGAGCATTTTTGAGCTACCTTTGGTATTACCAACTTGGGAGGTTTATATTATTCGATCGAGAGATAGGATTAATGAACCTATGATCGAATGGATTACAAACACACTAATATCAGCGCAATCAGCCATTTAAAAAATTCTTTTTTTAATTATTAATTTTATGCATGCATTCAATGAATGAATGCCATTAGAGATCATAATTTCAGCTGATTAGAATCACTCTAATATGATTATATAAATTATTGGAGTAATTCATGAATAACCAGCCAACCCTAGTCATGATTCCATGCTTCTCAGGAGCAGCATGGCAACTTAATCAACTTACTGAATTAAAAAATTATAATATGCGCACTTTTTGTTTACCGAATGATATTAATAAAATAGAAGAATTAGCTGATTTCATTATGGATCAAGTAATAGATCTAGATAATTACGTTTTAGTTGGTGATTCTTATGGTGCTATAGCAGCAATTGCTGTTGCAATACGTCAACCAAAAGGTTTAACAGGTTTGGTTATTTCTGGCGGTTTTGCTAAAAGTCCGATTACTTCTCCACTACTCAAATTTTTATCAATGCTTGCCCCTTTCTTTTCAGGTCCATTTTATCGACAACTAACACTTCGATTTCATTCTGCACAGCTCACTTCATCTTTTGATAAAGAGGGAGAAATACCCTGGTCAACAAATCTAAGTAGAGATTTATTTATTAAATCCACGCCTCACAAAGCGTATATCAATCGTATTCAATCAATTGAAGAAATCAACTATATACCTCTCTTAGGAAACATTTTAGTACCCACATTAATTCTTACACCTGATGAAGACAAACTGATTGGAGAAGAAGCTTCTAAAACTCTTTTAAAGAATATTAAAAACTCAGAAGAAGTGATTATCAAGCGTACGGGTCATATGTTTCGATTTTCACATCCTTTCAAATACTCTCTTGAAATAAAAAAATTCTTGAAAAAATATCAAATGTAAATATTTAAAAGAAAGCCCTTCAAAGGGCTTTGACACATAAATCTTGCATACTTGGTATTAATAATATTAGTGGTATATCTTAATAAGCATATACAGAAAGCTAAAATCCTCGTTAGAAAATTAGCTTTAATATCTGTTCTTTACCATCCTACAGTTTCTGCTCTATCAAATAAGTCCATGATTTTTATTTTTCATAAT
>DALZNT010000229.1:0-2952 GCA_032005505.1 Clostridium sp.
AGAATTTGAAGAACTAAGAAAATCAGCTTAATATTGTGCGACTTTTTATGTCCAAATTATTGACATAGGTCAATATCGTGAGCGAAATAGGAATTTGGAGAGGAGATAACAAAATGAAAATAGAAGGATTTAAAACGAAGCATTTAAATCTTAGAAACTATACAAAAGCAGATGCGGACTTTGTAATAAGTATGTGGAATGACCCCGAAATGGGAAAATACATGCCAGACCCATCAATAGAAAATATTGATGATGAATACCTTAAGGTGTACGAAACTTTAGAAGATGATGAAGAATGTTGCTATTTGATTTCAGAATCTTTAGTGACAGGAGAACGTATCGGGGCATGCAGTTTTGTAGCAAGTGAAGATGGGATAACCTATGATTTGGGCTATAGTGTGCATATGAAGTTTTGGCGAAATGGTTATGGAACAGAAATGGCACAAGGTATGATTGATTATGCAAAATATCGTGGTGCAAAGATAATTACAGCACCAGTTAATAAAAAAAATGTAGCTTCCAATGCAGTTATGAAAAAATTGAGTTTTAACATCATCGGTGAGCGTAAAATCAAGAAAATGGGTACTGACATTATCATTGATGAATATTTATATAGGTTGGAGTTATAAGAATTATTGATTAATACTTATAACTTCCAATTTCGATTAGATTCTACGAACAATATTAATATTTCGCGAATTAGATAGGAATTTGTAGTGAAGGTTATTTATAAATGATAGGAGAATATTTATGATGATGATAAAAGACTTAGAAACAAATCGATTAATTATTAAAAGCACTAGGAAAGAAGATGCATCGTTTTGTTTGGATATCTGGTTGGATGATGAAATGGGAAAATATTTATCTGACCCACCTCGCGATAAAGCAGATGATACGTATTTGAGATGGAAAGAAAATGTAGAAACTTATGATGGGTGCTATTATTTTATTGCAATCTCAAAGGAAACAGGAAATTATATTGGAACATGTAGTGCGGTTCCAAGTGAAGACCAAAAGCATTGGGATTTAGGATATTGTGTGCATAAAAAATATTGGCGTCAAGGGTATGCTACAGAAATGATAAAAGCACTAATTGATTTTTCCTATATAAATGGCGGTCGGAAAATTACAGCAGAAGTAGCACAGCAAAATCCAGGTTCAAATGCTGTATTAAGAAAACTTGACTTCTATATTGAAAAAGAAGGCACTTTTAAAAAACGTGGAACTGATATTATATATGATGAGTATACGTACAGACTTAATTTGGAATAATCGTGAATTACCTAGATTAACAATAAGCTTGCTAAATAGGATTTCGTACAATTGGAGGGTTTATGAATAATATATTTTTAAAAGAACCTTGGTTAAGATGGGCTATTGAAATACAAAGTATTGCGCAATGTGGCTTAACATATACAAAAGATGTATATGATAAAGAACGATATGAACATTTAAGAAATATTGCAGCTGAAATGTTAAGTTATAAAACTGATATCCCAGTTGATAAAATAGAAAAGTTATTTTGTAATGAAGAAGGATATCAAACACCTAAATTAGATACTAGAGCAGCAATTTTTAAAGAGGGAAAAATATTGCTGGTACATGAACAAAGTGGCAATTGGTCATTACCAGGTGGCTGGGTTGATGTATTAGAATCAATAGAGTCAAACACTATAAAAGAAGTAAAAGAAGAATCTGGACTTGATGTTGTTGCTAAGAAAATTATAGCTATTCAAGATAGAAATAAGCATAATACTCCACCTTATCCATATGGAGTATGTAAGGTTTTTGTTCAATGTGAGATTAGTGGCGGAGAGTTTGTTCAAAATATAGAGACTACAGAAATAGGATATTTTTCACTTGATGATTTACCTTCACTTTCTGAAGAGAAAACTAATGTTGAACAGATAGAAATGTGTTTCAGGGCTAAAGATAATGAAAATTGGAAAGTTATTTTTGATTAAATTCTAATTTAGTGAATTGATTAGAGGAACAATCTCAGGATTTCGCGAATTAGATAAATAGGAATTTGTATATGAGTTTATATAAAATAGGTTTATACTTTTAGGAGAATAAAAATTTATAAATTATAGAAAAGGAATATTAAATGGTTTATTATTATTTAGAAATTAATGATGAAAATTATATTAAATATAAGTATTATCCAGAAGATAATAAAAATTTTAAGCCAGGTATGATTATTTTTGATAAGATTTTAGAGACAATAGAGATTGAATCTGCAGAAAAAGATTTTGAGCGATTTGAGGAAGAATTAAATGAGCTCTGGTATTGGTATACTGATCATGCTGTTAGAAGTATAATAAATGATTATTATAAAGGAATTGTTAGAGAAGTTGGAATGGTGGCATGGTATTGAGAGGAATACAAATTCCAATTTAAGGTTGATTATTATAAATAGTAAATTTGAAAAGGAGATAATAATGAAAGTATTAGTTAGCGCCTGTATTACAGGATGTAACTGTAAATATAATGGTGGAAATAATTTAAATCCAAGGGTAGTAGAATTTTTAAAGGATAAAGAAATAATTGAAATTTGTCCTGAAATGCTAGCAGGAATGAATATTCCAAGGGCTTCTGCTGAAATAGTGGATGGATGTGTTATTGAATGTAATGGTAGAAATGTTCATAGAGAGTATGAAAAAGGTATTGAATTAGCATTAGAAAAAATAAAAGATGAGAATATTGATTTAGCAATCCTTCAGTCAAGAAGTCCAACTTGTGGAGTTAATCAAATCTATGATGGTAACTTTTCTGGAAAATTAATTAAAGGTAGAGGATTATTTGCTAAGGTATTGATTAAGAATGGCTATAAAGTAATTGATTCAGAAGATATTAGATAAATTCTAATTTATCTAATAGATTTAAATAAAATATCCATTTTATCATTAAAAAAATTGCAAAAGTAAAGCTGATTGAATTTATATTCGATTG
>DALZNT010000230.1:0-2912 GCA_032005505.1 Clostridium sp.
TATTATTGATATGCCGAACTATACGCTTGAAGATTTAGAAGGAATTGTAGAGACATAAAAAAAGCCCAACTTTTGTTGGGCTTCTTTAACAAACTAGCTTTTGTAGAAGAAAGATAATATTTTAAATTTCAACCTTCCAAGCTTTATTGGCAATTACTTTTCCATTTTTTATATTTAAAACAATATTGTAAGCTGCTGTACCACCATTATTAAAAGTATTTAAAATATAAATATTATTATTTAAATAATATATTTTAAAATCAGCAAGCTCGTTCTTATCACTATCTATACCATTTTTAGGAAAAAAGTATTGTTCTATATCATTTTTACCAATTTCTATTTTCTTATCTTTATCCTTAATTATGATTTTATCAAGTTGTAAAAAATCATTATTAGGTAAAGTACCATCAGTACCAAAGAATTGTTTATTCTTAAAATACTTATATTCACCTTTAAAAGTTTTATAAAGTTTAGGATCTAAAATAGCTTTTTTTGAATACACTTCTACTATTATGTTTTTATCATTATAAACAGCTTTTTCTCTAGAATATTGAGATAGTTTAATAGAAGTGTAACTACTAAAATTATTTATTCTATTTTTATAGATAAATCCAGTTACACCATTACTTGCATTAACTAAACAAAAATTATTAATCTCTTCATCCATCACACAAGAAACAATTTCATTATTATTTAATTTGGTTGTAACTTTCGAACTTAAACTTGAATTTTCCCTTACATTCACATACCCATCTTTATCTTGAATAAAACCAAAATCAGCATATGAAGCTTTAATAGATCCAATAATGAAAGCGGTAAAAACTATAAGTTTAAGATATTTTTTCATTTAAGCTAAGCTCGTTATTTAATTTGAATTTCTATTTTATAATAATAGCAATATCATATTTTAAGCTGATATTACTATTATTAAATATAATCAAAATCTTAATAACATATAATTACTCTTCATCATCATGACAATCATTTTTCTTGTTTTTTATATTCACATCAGTTGTATAATTAATTGCAAAATTTAAATTTATTAAATCTTCTTTTCTAAAGACTTTCGGAACTATATTCCAAACATTTTTACCGTTAGTAACGAATGCCAAATTAAATTCCGGAACTTTATTATTATTCGTATCAATTTGATATTCCACAGAAAATCCATCTTTTTTCTTGCCAATAATATTATATATACGTGGCTCCTTTAACCCTTGATCACAAGCTTGATATATATAAATTTTGTTTTTTAAAATTTTAATTGTACTTTCACTACAATAACACCCACCTGTTTCTAACTCTTTCATAATACCATTTGTGTATTTAAATGGTTTTATTAGGTTTCCCTCTAAACTATCAAGGTCCAAATATGACTTTTTCAAATCTTTTATTTTAGAATTATTAAAATCACTTAAACATTTATAGTTTTCACTACTTGCTTCTTTCCCATTAAATTTACATTTTAAATTTCTATCTTTCAACCAAGAGCGTTGAGTATCTACCAGATACTTAACTTCATTTTTATTATCACTGATATAGCTTTTTATATCTGAATATATACTATTCAGATCATGCTCACTATTACTATATATTGTTTTCTCGTCTAACCGTTGTGGTTTATAATCTGCAGCATTTGAGCAGGCACTCAAACTAAAGACTAACAGTAAGCCAAGAAAATTAATATTAATGCCTTGCATCATATACTCCTTTAACAAATAATTGATATTCACTATTACGTCTTTTAGTTAAACCGAGATCTGGAACCCTTTTTCCATTTACAGTTATTTTATTTATATCTAACATTTCTTTAGGCCCATCTTTATAATTAGTTTCATTAATAAGCTTACATAAATTAGGTGCTTTACTAGCAATATTCCCAATATTGAATGCTAACGATACTAAAGCATCAAATTCATATTGGTAAAGCGGAACTCTAATAGCTTTCTTAACATAAGCTTCATGTTTCAAAACATCTTCATCAAAATAAGTTTTAGCTTGAGATATTGAGATAAAATCTTTTAAAGCCTTTTTCCCTAAAGCTTTACATGACGCTTGACCTACTAGATGTCCCCAACCAACTGTACAATATCCCTTAGAATCATTGTAATAATATGTCCCTTGCCCGTCAGGAGTTAAATACTTACCTTCCCATTCTTGAATAAATAACCTTGCATTTGTACTTGTTGTTAAATTGCTTATAGGTATTCTATTTCCTTTCGGAGTCTGAGAAGGAGTTTGAGGTAACTGTAAATCAAAACTATTTCTATATCCTTCTAACAATATTGCTAAGGGATCAGCTATATCATCACGTCTTGAATATAGTCCGTGCTCTTTTATTGTAAGATTTGACGCATCATCTAATGAAAAACCATTGCCTGTAAAATATTCAAAATGTAGCATCGAGACATTATGTGCTGTTTTTCCAGCAATAGGTATAACTGCTGGTCCATTGTTTTTTTTCATTACGCCTGTTTTACCCAATATTTGGCCTTGCGTAACGGGGTCGCCCACTTTTAATGTTATTGATTTTGGATCTAGTTCACCATACCTAATTATAAACTCTCTACCATCATCAGTTTTATGTCTAATACTTATTTGATTAGTGTGTAAATAAAATCCTTGTGAAGCTATTACTTTACCAGGCGCTATAGCTACTACTTCAAAGCCACTTTCTGCCTTGCTGACAGGTTTACAATTACTATATAAATCTCTTCCCGCGTGTCTTCTATTACCACCTCTATTTCTTCCAAAAATTGCCATAGAAGCATTAGTATCATTGAGTTTAGCGCCCCAATAATAATTTGACAGTTCTCCACTTATATCATTAATAGGTTTTTCTTTAAAAGGAAAAATAATACTTGGTTTATAATTAGATATATTTTGTTTTGGATTACCAGTATCTTGACTTT
>DALZNT010000231.1:0-2870 GCA_032005505.1 Clostridium sp.
GCGCCTTTCACATGGAAGAGAAATTTGTGATCCAGCTAGTGGCGTGGGTGGCTTTATTCTTGAGCAAATGGCAAGGGATTTACAAGGACAATGGGTTTTATCAGATGATCAAATGGAGCCTATTCATAAGTGGAAAGCTTTAGAAATTGTTCCAAAAACAGCTATTTTAGCGAAAGCAAATGCTTTAGTGCATTGTGGTGATTTATTAGCTGATCAACCAAGTCGTGTACCAGCATTTGCAAAGTGGCTCAATGAAGTCTTTAACTGTAGATCAGATACCTCCTTGGGTGCTTTAGATGATTTATCTAAAGATAAGTATGATTTAATAATAAGTAATCCGCCTTATGTTGTTTCAGGATCTGCTGATATTGGAAAGTTGATAAATAATTCACCTGTGAGAAAAGAGTATTTTGCTCGTAAATATAGTGGAGTCGAAGGATTATTTGTTCAATTTATAGTGCAGGCATTGAAACCAAATGGGGATGCTTGGGTATTGTTACCTGAGACGTTTTTTATGAGAACTACTGATAAAGTATTACGTGATTGGGTTTATCAAAATTGTGAATTAGATCTTCTAGCTTTATTACCAGAAAGAACGTTCTTTAATACGCCAAAGAGAGTAGTAGTTGCACATTTAAAGAAAAGACCTGTGCAGCTATCCCCTGAAGCACTAAAGAAAAAGTTAGAAAAAGAAAATGTATTGCTCTTCGCTGTAAGTGAAATAGGTGAAAGTAGAGATGCTAGAAGATTACCTATTGCTGAAAATGATCTAGAAGATTTAATAACTGCATATAAGTTGCATTCTGTAGGCGCTCCTATAGATCCCAACGTGCGTAGGGCTGTTATTACACAGTCTATCAATTTATATCAAAGTAAGTCGATAAATATTCGTCATTATTGGGATAAATCAGTAGCTCAGGAGCTAGGTTTATTAACAGAAGATGAAGATCCTGTTACAGCAAAAAAAAGCTTAGACCGAAAAATGGAAAGTTTAGAATCTCTTATTGTTAAATGGCAAAAAGAACAAGCGAGTTACCCATTACCAAAAACTGTTAAAAAGTTTAAAAAGGTAAAATTAGGTCAAGAGGAAATTTTTGAACTTAGAATTGGGAAACGAGTACTAAAAAAAGATATTTATCAAAAACAAACGGGTATTCCTTTATTTAGTGCTAATGTCAGAAAAACATTTGGATTTGTAGAAGAAGCAAATGCAGGGAATTTACTGTATGGTGGCGCTTTATGGAGTATTGATAGTGATTTCGATTCTGTGGGTGTTGCTCCTGGAGAAGTTTATTCAATTACAGATCATTGTGGGCAAGTGGAAATTTTAGTTGAGGGAATTGAACCTAGATATCTAGCTCAAATGATAAAGCAGGCTGGTAATGATATGGGGTTAAATAGAGATTTTAGAGCCTCTCTACAAACTATGGCTGATTTAGAAATAGAATTACCTGTCTTAGAGGATGGTAGTTATGATTATGAAACTATGTCTGAATGGTCTGATTTTCATGAGCATTTGTATAAAACAGAGAAAGAACTTAAAAAGCTTCTTCTGAATTAATTGTTTAAAGAGATGTTAAGTTCAGCAAATATAGAGCATGGAATAATGTTAGCTTCACTAAGGAGCTGGCATTATTTTTTCTTATTATTTTAGCTATTTTAGTTTTATGCAGAATAACAAGTCAAAATAAATCAAAAACCAAAGAGATAGTAATTCTAGTATTCTTTCTGACATTGTTGGTTTGCTGCTATCATACTGAAAGTAACTAATTCGTTATATGAAAGATGTATTTGTACCTTAAAAACTAAAGGCAGAATTGAAATTGACAGATAACCCATACCACTTGCATTTTGGGAGGGGTAATGGTGCTTCACAGAAAAAATAATAAAAAAACAAAACACCACCTTGCCAACGGATAAAGCCGAAGAAAACAAACAAAAAACTCAGCAAAAAGAAAAGGCTCAGATTTCCCCCCTCACTCCTACATCATCTTTTTTGCTACAGCTAACAGCGCTGCTAGTGAGCATCACTAGACTAGACACTAGCCAGATGCTTAGATGTAGGAAAAAGGTCAGGGCCATCAAATAGATGACCTGACATATACAATCAAGACTGAATGGCAATTCCAAGAAAATCAAATGTTGAAGAAGTGATTAGATGAAATGAAACTGTATGTTACCTCTTTCATTAGTTAGGCATCAGAATAGTCCTATAGTCTTTAAAACCCATTAGTTTTAATAATTTTGATCATTTCTTGTATTGATGTCGCTAAATCACTTGAATCAAAGGTATTAGAATGCATGAAAGTATTTTCGGGATGGTGAATATGATTTCTAATAAAAGTCATTAATGTTACAGATTTAGGTGGTAAAGCTGTTCCATTTCTATCTCGAATCCATGTTTTACTCGTTGGGCATCCTTGACTATTTAACCATGACTCAAATGTATTTTCTGAATAGCTTTGGGACTTTTCCTGTAAATACCCATATAACTCATTATGTAAATCAACGGTTGGCAAATTATAAGCTTTATAGTTAATCTCTCCCCATGTAGGGCTCCATGGGAATAAATAATCCATATTAGCTTTTGAGATTATATTTTTATGGTCCTCTTTTTTAAATATAAAAATTCCCACATTCTTTAATGATGGTGAGTTAAGAAAATAAGGAGAATGTGTTGTGACGAATATCTGTTTATGCTTGGATAACTCCATAAGTGCTTCACATAACTTCATTTGTCCCATTGGGTGCAAACATATTTCTGGTTCATCAATGAATAAATAGAATGGTCTGGTTGATTGTTTATCTTGATCGAATGCAATTTCTTCTGCATAAATTTGAAGTAAAGCTAAAGCAACAGAACGCTGCAT
>DALZNT010000232.1:0-2867 GCA_032005505.1 Clostridium sp.
TTGGCTATCAGTCTGCTAACCCTCTTTCGTTTCGCCACCATTATTTAGCAGTAATGCGGTGAAACTTCTTTCATAGCCAAAGGAGTCATACCCATGACTAAGCATTTTCTATCTTTATTGTTTTCCTTAAAACGATTTTCCATCCCCTTTTTGCCTTAGCAACACACATCAACTTTTGCTCATTCGACTGATCTAAATGCGATTTAGCTTTGGAAAGCTTTGTCTCGCCTGAGTTTCAGTACATCAGCAAAATTTATTACACACCAAATAACACAATAAAAATTAAGGGGAATGATGAAAATTCTTATTTCACTTGCATTCATCACACTTGCACTTATGGCATCAGGCTGTGCTAGTAAAACTGAACGTCAATTTATCAGTGGTTGTAAAACAGGCGGGATTGATGGCAGTACCTGCTCATGTATTTATGACAAACTCGAAAGTAAATATGGAGAGGATGGACTCAAAAACAATCTATACACCTTACAGCAATCTGAATCTTTCCAAATGGATATGGTCAATTCTTCCTATCAGTGCATGAAGGAATAGCCATGAGAACACTTGCAGGCATTATCTGCATTATTGCAGTGATTTGCTTTTTAGGATTGCCATTTATTGGCTTCATGATCCTAATGGGAATTTTTATAGCATTGGCAAAATTTGCCGCTGGGGGAAAGTAAATGAGTTCAAATATTAAATCATGGGTGATCAGTGGCTACTTAGTGATTGGTTTTTTCTTTGCCGTCTATCAACACTTTTGGGGACAGTATAACTATAAGCCATTTACCTACAATTTAGGACAAGGCTTAGTTTGGCCTGCGGTAATGTTTCCAACAGTAGGGAAAATCATCGGTGGTATTTTGATTCTATTATTCATTTGGTTCGTTGTTATTAGACCTAAGTTATAAAGGAGTGCATTCATGAAAAAAATACTTTCCATTGTAGCACTTTCAACTTTACTGATCGCATGTAGTCAAAACAATCAGCAAGCTCAACAAAGTGCTACAGATCAAGCTGAACGCAGCTCATCTAATACTGCTACACAGCAGGAGCAATCTAAATATGCACCATATAGCAAGGAAGAGGTTGAAGCCAAAGTACAAGCTTTAACTCAGATTGTAGAAAATGATACCGAATATCTCCCTGCTGCGGTCAAACAAGCTCAATCATTTCTTGAGAGTTGGGATAAATATCCTGAAGCACTCAAATCCATGATGGAGTCTGATCTTGATCCCAACAATCCTGAATATAGCAATAATATTCCGATGGAGATGGAGCAACCAGAGATATCTGTTCGTGCCCAAATTTCCAGTCGGGAATCTCAATCAGCGTTTAATGTGCCTGGTGCAATTGAATATATTTTGGAAATTCAGTCCACTTCTGAACAACCCTTCACTTTAGAGGGATTAAATATTAACCGTGGTCGCTGTGGTTTTTATACAGGAGATTTCTATAGCAAAATTCCTGTGCAAATGAACTATAGTTCTACGGTATCCTATTTACTGAAATGCCGTGGTGATCAGGTCATTGAAGCTGAAATGATTACAGATCAGGGCAATGTAAATTTATCATTTTAATCTCAAACCCGACCCTATAGAGAACACTGCTGATAGTTGTGTTCTCTATTGAAAATTCAATATTTATAAACCTCTTCGATTTTTTGAATCAACCACTCCTCTGCCAAAGCTACGCATATAGGCTGAATCTTTCACTCGGAGATGCTGCTGTTCTTTTTCGCCATTCACCAAATAAGGGACAATATAATTAAGAAAGTTATAGACTTCACTGGCATTGTTACGATGAATCATACCAATCCCTAAAGTCCCCATCGCTTCATAGATCGCCATATAGTCGGAATGGTTACAGTTAAAAATATAACCATATCCGTGTGTAATCTGCTTCCAGCACTCACCTATCCACTGCCCCATTTCAAAACCACATTGATGCATATTTCCATCGTACATAAGCAAAAGATGGCAATGGTAGCCCTTACTAACCCCATGCTCTAATGCCCATGCATAACCATATAACCCACTAAAACAAGTATCTTGATCGGCTATACGCCGTAGCAATGTTTCTAGCGCTTTATTGAACACTTGGATGTTGTATAAGGCTTGATATTCTTTCTTGATAGATAAATCCACTCGAACCACCAGTGTTCTCGCATAATGATGAATGAGTGTGGATGTATAATCAAAAAGGCTATGCTGATTCTCTAATTCACGTTGTTGAAAATCAATCAGTTGCTGTTTTACACAGCCTGATAATGATTGGATATAAGTCAGAATATGCCAGACTGTCATATCATCAAAACAGACTATACAATCATGGTCTGCCTGCGGCATTAGACGGAGTGTGTGATCAACGATGTTCACCACCTCAATGAATATCTGCACTGTATTGCAATAGAAAAAATTAGCGTTATAGATTGGCTTAAATGACTGAACTAATTTTTGTAGGTCTATCATCAGGTTTTGATGATATAAATCATAACTACCTAAGCAAACTTCTTGAATGAAATGGTCTACTGCTGCCAATACTTCTGCTTCATGGTAAAGCTGATCATATTGAATATTCTGGTACATTTAGGTTCTCACTGAAACATAAGGTTCATATGTAAGTGAGGAATATATTTTTTTACTGATCTTGATTCTAAAGCAGGATGTTGTGATCATCCTGCTTAGCTGAATATGCTCATAGACTTTGGAACATACTATAGGGTTAGTTCTGAATATTTTAATACTGTGTTATTGATACATAGTCTATAGCCCATTTGAGTATGGGCTATACTGTGCTAAGTGTCTCAATCAACTAGATAAGATATTGTTTATGTTTAATATATTATTTATATATTACTTATAGTTAAT
>DALZNT010000233.1:0-2816 GCA_032005505.1 Clostridium sp.
TGCCGGCACCATCATTAAACCTCATGAATATTTGATTTATGGGGTTTTTTGTTGCCCATAAAGTTGGTTCAGTTCTGGCCCAACGGACTATTTTGTGGTCCATTTGATCGATAGTCTGATGGTCTAAATAGGTCATTGGACCTACTTCCATTCCCAACCCAACATGTTCCCCATACCGTTTTCAGCTCTTTGGCTTTCCATGCGTATTGCGATGTCGATACATCAACTTTTCAGAGTTGCTATCGCTACACAGAGCAGGACGCTTGGAAAACTTAAGGCGTAGGGGAATTTCCAAGGTTATTTGCATTTCCTGTTTCAAACAGGACATCTAGGCTAGGCCCCTGAAAGTTCTGGGGAGTTTTGCTTTATATGAACCTATCCGTAACACTATGCTATGCCCCTTCTGGACAATACCCCAAATCCTCTACAAACACTTAATACATCCCCTTTATATTTTTTTCTCCAAACTTTCCAACTATGATGCGTTTATTCAAAAAAACTTTATTTAGTACCTAACATGAAAGACTATTCAGAATATTTCCGTGAAGCTGTGGCTTCTTTTCTTGCACAAAATCCTGCCCTACAAAAAGAGCTTGCCTGTATTACAGTTGATGAAGCAGAAAGTATAGGCACTACGGTTGAAACACTTCACTCACAAGTCATGAATCAACGATTCGTTGAACATGCAACCCAGTTAGGTATCGACACCAACCATTTAGTACTGCAATTCATTGATGCTTCTGAAAATGAAAAGAATCAGATTCTAAAAAATTATCACCAAAATCTTGCCAATTCTCTCGGTATTGACTGGCAGGACTACATTTCAATCAACCCTCATTTATCCCATCTATGATCAAAGTACTTCCCCTGTAATTGAGTAGTTTAATAGGGGATTTTTTTGCTTTGGTTGATGGATATTTTTTTAGAGTAGCTTTTAGGGAGGGATTTTTAAGGTTCCTTGCATTTCCTGTTTCAGACTGGACATCTAGGGGGAATGCCCGATGGTTATGGGGATTTTCGTAAAATAAATATTGTTTTTATTGGCGATATTATTGATTGTATTAGATTACTTATACCAATTGGAAAGAATAAATAAAATTCTAATTACTTCCAGAAAGATAATAAAAAAACCTATTATGATTAATAGGTTCTTATTAGCCTTAGATATGAATGAATATATTCACTTACTTACTTGAGTGAAATCAGGCGAGTTTTTTCTCTTCAATATAGCTTAAATCAGCTACCTGTTTATCCCAGAACTTATTCCATAAGTCGCAGTATTCAATACACAACGTTGTCAAACTTTCATAGTTATCTTTCGTTATTGCTTGTGCCAATGCAAACCATAAATCATCTTCATGGTCATCATCTGCTGCTTCAGAAGTTTCATCCGTAGATACACCATGAACGTGATAATACCCTCCACCTTCGATATCAATACCGACAGCTTTAGTTGCTTCTCGTAAAGGTGGGCTAAAGAGGATTACCTCTTCTTCTGCGACGGCAAGCAGTGCAACTACATTAATATAGCTATCATAAGATGATTCTAAAAAGGTTCTTACTTTGTCTGCTATTTGCGAGGGTTGAAAATTTCGACGATCCTGCTCACTCAAACCATAATCGTTTAGTAAATCCTCATATAGAGGATAATGTGCATATTCAGGATTACCAAGATAATAACCTTCTGAATCTAATCCTGGTCGGAAACCAAACTCATCAAGTATATTCAAACTCAATAAGACCCGTGGAAACATTTTTGATCCAGATGGGAGAGATGGCTCTAGTTGTTTTGTCTGGAATTGAGCCATTAATAACGCATCAGTAAAAATCTGCACAATGGCATGACGATATTCCAAATGGATTTTTGTTAATGAAGCTTTATCAATCTTTCCATTATTTAACAATTCAATTGCAGGATGTTTACACACTGGCAACGCTGCTATTTTATTACGTAACTGTTGGAGAAACAGGAGATTTTCCTCCCACTGTTCTGCAGGAATACTATTCCTCATCCCCTGTAATGCTTTTTGCCGTGGATTATTAAAATCTTCGAATTTTTTAGACATATTCATTCTCAATAACTAGGTTTTTTCTTATGGCTAAGTTATGAGCCCCCTTTATTTCACCCTTGCATCCAATTGCTAAAAAAGAAGACTATATGCTCATCCTTAACAATCTGATATTAGGTTTATTATTACTACAAATCAATCTATGTTTTCATCTTATTCTTAATAAAAAATTAGTGTGACTATTTTCACAAAAAATTCATATTTATATATAGCTAAATTATTGAATTAAAGAAACATTATTGATACAATACAGAGTGATTTGATATAACTATTCTATCTTAATAGAGTATACTATTTTAAAAAGATTTATTATGGGGCAATCAATGTCAAAAAAAGATACTATTATAACAACAGCATTAAAGCTTTTTAACCAGAAAAGCTACAACTCTATAGGAGTTGATAGAATTATAGCTGAATCCAATGTTGCTAAAATGACTTTTTATAAGTATTTCCCATCAAAAGAAAACCTTATTGAAGCATGTCTATATCAAAGAAATAGTGACATACAACAGGCTATTCTTGAAAAAGTAAACGCTAATGATCTACCTTTAACTCAGTTACAAAGTGTATTTAATTGGTATATTAACTGGATTCATACTGACGATTTCAATGGCTGTCTATTCAAGAAAGCAACAATGGAAATTATTCAAACGTATCCATCTGTAAAAAATCCTATCAATGATTATCGTGCATGGATTTATAATTTAGTTTTTTCAATTGTAATAAAATTAAAAGTGGAAGATGCGG
>DALZNT010000234.1:0-2813 GCA_032005505.1 Clostridium sp.
CGTGACGATTGGACGCGGATTCGATATGGGCAGCAGAACCAAAGCCGAATCCTATAGTTATCTGATAAAGGCCGGGGTAGAGGCGAAAAAAGCAGAAAAAATTTCTACAGGTAGCCGGCTTAAATTTTGTGAGGCTGAAAAATTTGTCAGACAGCATAAAAATTAAATTGGTGAGATAACCGAATTACAGCAGCTGATGCTGTTTGAAGCTGTTTACCCTGAATATACTAATAAAGCTAAGCGTTTTTATAATAAATATAAGGGCGCTAATGCGGTAGCCTGGCGGGAGCTACATCCGGTTTTAAAAGAGGTATTTATTGATATGCGCTATCAGGGGGCAATGACAATTGGTTATGTATCCTCTTTTAAGCGTAACGATATTGGCAGTGCTTTAAAATTAATTGAATCGATTGGGGATTTATATGGCAAGGACAGATATATAAGAAGAAGGGAGGCGTTAAAAAATGCTTTATAAAAAAATAAAATTGATGATTGTTATTATGATGAGTATTGTGCCACTGCCCCTATTTTCTCAGGCGTCTACAGTAGAAGAGAGTACCATAGCATTCTGCCTTAATGAAGGCCCTGTTAGCGCTATAGCGGGCTGTTTTACGGCGCTGGAGTTAAAACGTAATGCGGATTACAATCGCACTTACCAAACGTTTATTAATGAAATAATAAAAAATAAAAGTAATTTTTTGAATTACAATGGGTTTCTTCAGAAAACCAAAAAAGCTAAAGGCTATTTTGATAAATATATGCAAAGTGAATGTCAGGCCTGGGCCGATCAGGTTATAATAGATTCGCCAGCATGGCATACGCTTTATAGTCAGTGCATGATAAGATTTTATGAACAACGCATAAATTTTTATAAAAAATATGACTTTCAATAAATCACAGGTTTCATTTCAGGGATTTTTGTGAACGGTCAAGTTCATCACGAAAAAATTGTCGAATACGATTGGTCGATAATTATTATAGGGTGTAATTAGATTTGTGTAATACCCTGCTTTTCTATTCTCTTATTAACTACAAAGGCAGGCAAGTTATGGATAACAAACAACGCAAATTTCTTATATTAAATCTGGTAAAATCCTTAAAACCCAAGTGATATCAATCATTTTTCTGGAATGGTGACGAATATAACTAACGACTCTTAATACTGAACTGATCGAAAATTTATTGCGGATATGCACGAAGCAGGCGTATGATTTTTGTTCATATTTGAATGACGAATAAGCACAAGGAGAGGCTATGTCGGAACCAAAGGAAGGGCTACTGACTTTTCGCGCGGAAGGCGATAATTTCAGAGGAAGTCGTTATTATTCCAGATTTATTCACTGACCTGGCAATGCCTCAGCTTGTCAGGGGGATGCGTCGGGCGTGACGATTGGACGCGGATTCGATATGGGCAGCAGAACCAAAGCCGAATCCTATGGTTATTTGATAAAGGCCGGGGTAGAGGAGAAAAAAACAGAAAAAATTTCTACAGGTAGCCGGCTTAAATTTTGTGAGGCTGAAAAATTCGTCAGACAGCATAAAAATGAAATTGGTGAGATAACAGAAGTGCAGCAACTGAAGCTGTTTGAAGCAGTCTATGATGAATATATCATTGATGCAAAAAGATTTTACAATAAGTACTGCAAGCCTGCCTCGATCTCATGGTTGGATTTAGACCAAAGAATTAAAGATGTTTTTATTGATATGAAGTACCAGGGCGTGCTTCGTACTGACATGGTCAGATTTTTTTCAAATAATGACAAGAATGATGTTGTCAGGCTGATAAAAACGCACTCCCGACTAAAAAAAGATGATGAAAATCGGCAAAGGATAAAATATTTATTGGAAAATAGAAAATGAAAATAAAGTTGATTTTTATAATTATGTTGGCACTGTTTTATACCTTTCCTTGCACTGTAAACGCGCAGGTTGAGTTTGAACAGGTGAACTTTATCGGAGGTGCTTATAATATATATATCAACGATAGTGACTGCCAGGTTTTGACTGATTGCAAAAAAGTTAAAGCTGAAATAGTTGATAAGGGGAAAAAGAAAAAGTATAGCGTCTTTGGGGAGACTATTACAACAGGATTCGGGCATAATCTAAGAGGATATAATTTTTATCGAGGAAAATATAAGTATGAAATATATCGCCCAGAGACAAGATTAAACAATCAGTCAGACCTGAGTAAATGGGTTTTAACCATTTATAAAAAAAATGGTCGTGAGGGTTTTAACAAAATTTTTAGCGAGGAAGGCGAGATGAATATTTGATACTTCCTCAATCAAACCGCGCAGAAGAATTTCATGCTGTGCTTAGCTGTATTTGTAACGATAACCTGTTATCGCCGTTATCGCCGTTATCGCCGTTATCGCCGTTATCGCCGTTATCGTCGCTACCTCCGTCTTCTCTCCGTCACCAGCCCGTCATCCGGCTGTCATGCCATTGTTATCTTTCCGTCATTTTTGCATGTCATTTTACCTGCCGAAGCGTTACAGGGCGCGGCTTTGCGCGTAACAACACCGGGTACAGGAAACCGACATGCCATTGTTCTTCCGACATACCATATGTATTGCACTGGGGCTGGCCTTTAGCGCACAGGCGCTGGCTGTCACCGAGATCCCTTTCTGGCACTCGATGGAGGGCGAGCTGGGCGTAGAGGTCAATTCGCTGGCGCAGCGCTTTAACCAATCGCACCCTGATTACAAAATCGTGCCTACCTATAAAGGTAACTACGAGCAAAGCCTGGCTGCGGGGATCGCCGCCGTGCGTTCTGACCGCGCACCTGCCATTCTTCAGGTTTATGAAGTCGG
>DALZNT010000235.1:0-2788 GCA_032005505.1 Clostridium sp.
TATTTTATATAAAATTGCCATATGGGTAAGTGTTAAATGTCATCACTTCCATATGACAAATGTCATTATATATTTTATTTATAAGTATAAAAGTAAAATGGAAGTTAGTATAAAAATTTAATGTAGTATGGTATTATTAATTAATGAATAATATAGGAGGAAATTCCAGTGAATAACATTTTAAATAAGATAATTTTGTTCTTTGGAACGTTAACAATGCTGCTAATTAGTTATCCAACAGAAGAAATTATTATACCTATGCTGGTGGCGGTAGCATTAGCTTCTCTTTCAGAGTTTTTTGCTAAGGAGAGAGTAGCATTAACTTTTTTTATAGGATATGTACTACTTTGTGTATTTTATCCAGCTTTTCTATTGTCATTACCAGTAGTATTTTATGATGTGATAATCTCAAGATACGAATATGTTGGGTTCGTCACAGCAGTTCCGTGGATGATAAATTGGGGACAGTATGATTTTGGAGTTAATGTCGCTTTATTAGCTCTTTTAGTTATAAGTGGAATATTGAAGTATAAGGCGGTTCAGTATGATAAACTTCATAAAAAATATATCAGTAAAAGGGACGAACTTACAGAAATGTCCATGACACTTGAAAAAAAGGTTGAGGATTTGATGAGTAGGGAAGACTTTCAGGTGAACATCGCTACTTTAAATGAAAGAAATCGTATTGCACGTGAAATTCATGATAATGTAGGACACCTTCTAACTAGTTCTATTCTTCAAATTGGTGCAGTCATGGCTGTAACAAAGGAAGAATCCACTAAGGTTATGTTAGGTAATATAAAAGGTACATTGGATGAGGGAATGAACTCCATTAGAAATAGTATACATAATCTTCATGAGAATTCAGTAGATTTATATCTTCAGCTTTCAAATATAGTTAAGGAATTTACATTCTGTGAAGCAACTTTAAATTATGAGATTAGCAATGATTTTAATATAAGTATTAAGTATGCGGTGATAGCAATTATTAAAGAAGCTCTTGCAAATGTGATGAAGCATTCTAATGCAACAAAGGTAACTTTTAGTCTGTACGAGCATCCTAGCTTATATCAAATTATTATTATAGATAATGGAACGCTCAAGAATAAGAGAATAGATAATGGCATGGGTTTAGAAGGAATTAAAAGCAGAGTGAATACACTAGGTGGTATCGTAAATTTAGATGAAAGTAATGGTTTTAAGATATTTATTTCCTTTATGAAGGATAAAGAGGGGGAAACAAAGTGAGGATAGTTATTATAGATGATGATAAACTAATTGCAATGTCTCTAAAGACAATCATAGAAGCGTCTAGTTCTATTGAAGTTATGGCTTTTGGATATAGTGGGGAAGAAGCAATAAATCTATATAGTATTCATAAACCTGATATACTGCTTATGGATATTCGCATGGGAGGTATGACGGGATTAGAAGCAGGAAGAGAGATTTTAAAAAATCATAGAGAGGCTAAAATATTATTTTTAACAACCTTTGAGGATGATGAATATATAATTACTGCATTAAAGCTTGGTGCTAAAGGTTATATTTTAAAGCAACACTTTGAAGGCATAGTACCAGCATTAAAGGCTGTATATGGAGGACAAAGTGTATTTGGACAAGAAATAGTATCGAAGCTCCCTACCATGTTTACCACACTTAATGAGAAAAAAGATGCCTCAAAATATGATTTAGGTGAGAAAGAATTGGAGATTATAACACTAGTTTCAAAGGGCCTTTCTAATAAGGAAATAGCATCAAAACTTTTCTTAAGCGAGGGAACTATAAGGAACTATATAAGTGCAATATTAGATAAATTAAATTTAAGAGATAGAACTCAGTTAGCAATTTTCTATTTTAACAATTTAGTATAACGTTAAAGAACATTAAGAATAAATTTCTAGTTTAAGGAGGAATTTATATAATAGGTGCAGCTGAACAGAATTTTTATAGTGAAATTTTTAATAGAGACAATTAAAGGAACCTAGTTGCTAGGTTCCTTTAAGGCTTATATAATCATGTTTTAAACGTAAATAAAGTTTACGATTTACTCTGTATCAATAGATGTTAATTCTAGATTTTTTCTTCTATTATCTAAAGGATTAAGGTTTATGTGATGAACTCTTTGAATATTATCAGGGTTCATAAGAAGCTTATCTAGGTAGACTCTACCATCTGGGGTATTAGCTACAACGCAAGTTTCACCTCTGTACGCATAAGTAACCCAAGTATATCCATCAGCTAAAACTTGTTCTTGGTCTTCTGTAGAAATTAAAGCTTTAGCATTAACATTACCATGTTTATCTTTTAGAATGATGGCAATTGTATTTTCATCAACCTGAATAGTTTCATTTTTTTCAGTTCTATCATAGATTTTCAAGTTAGATTTTCTATTATCTAAGGTATCACCATTGATATGTTTAACGGGTGTAGTTGCAGTAACATTCATAACGATTGTATGAAGTCCTTGCTTTAGAGGTTTAGATTTTTTATTAACTTTTGTTAAGCTTACATTTTGAACTAGATAGCTGTTAAAATCTTTATTCCATTCAGCAAACCAAGTTCCAACTTCTTTAACCTTTTCAAGGTCCTCACTATCTATTTTAGCAGTCAGTGGAGTTCCATTTTTTTTAAATATAGTTATTGATGTAACATCACCGTTTGTCTCAAATTCATTTTTCTCATTTTTGTAATTAGTATTTATAGGGATACACCTCTTTCTTAATGTATGTATTAAGTCATATTTGATTAAATCATTATAGCAAATAAACTATATAAAAGATATTAATTA
>DALZNT010000236.1:0-2787 GCA_032005505.1 Clostridium sp.
CATATTTCAATCTTGCTTCCGACCATCCTTGAGGAAAAAATGTCGAGCCATTAGGCTGACCTTGTTTATCCTTTTCTACCTCATTGGCAAATCTAAGACTGGCTATTACTACTAACTAAAAAACCCACTTTAAATTAAGTGGTTTTTTAATATACTTATTTAAAATCTAATCTACAGCATTTACCCATTCTAAAAACTCTTTAATAATATTTAATAAACAAGATATTGATACATTACCCGAATAAATAATATCACTTCTTAAACCATGATAAGAAAATACTGTTTGATAATGAAGTCGCCAAATAAATTCAACAAAATCTGATTCAGATTCATAAAAGAAAATATCAAAATCATCAAAGGAGTCACCTAAGCTTGCCATATATTTTCCAGTTGTATTAGGATTTAAGAAATAATCATATTTTCCTTCTGTACTTAGTTTTATTTTCTCTAAGTCAAGCTTTTCTGGATTAACAATTCTATTAAGACTTGCTTTAAACGTTGGAATATAAGTACCATCCTCTAATGTACCAACTTCAATTCCATTTATAATAAGCACTAAGTTAACCATGAATTTTCTTTGCCTACTATCAGTATCAATACACTTTAAGGCAAAAATACTAGGATCACCAAATAACATTTTACTTTCTCAATATTTTAGATTAGATCTTGTTCTAACAATTACGATTAATCTTGCTTATTATTAAAAAAATGCTTCCGTCTTTTTAATAACGGAAGCATTGCTAACTTTTATTAAATTATAAACTAAATGATAGTTTATTTATATAGTTTAGCTTATACTATAGTTTAAATTCATACTTTTTCTTACCCATTTAAACAACTCATTAGAGGCAAATATATAATCGCTTATTGAAATTGATGTAAAAACAATCTTACCTATATTTTCTCTATTATATTTAGAATCACAATTATCTTGCAAACACCACAAAAAAAAGACTTCATTATCATTTCGCCCTACACGTTTAATAAAATCATCGAATGTTTCTTCTAAAGTAATTTTATAGCCTTTTTCTACATCATCAACAGCCTCTTTCAATATTTCATAGAAACTATCCTTATTGAAATCTCCTTTATAGTAGTAAGAATCTTTAATTACCGACTTTATCTCTGCTAAAAAGCTAGGCATATATGTAGAATATTCTAAATCTCCTAAAATATTTCCATTAATATAAATCCTTATAGGAATAAGTTTACCATTCATTTTTCCAGGTAAAATCTGGAAATTAAAATTTTGATTACCTAGTTTAATCATTTTATTGTCCAATTGACTTAAGTTCAGATGGTATATCCTTATTTGGAATACTTCTAGATGTACCATTCAATTGTTGTGCATTACTTGAACCATTCCAATGAAATTATAATAATTTGAGGCAATCTTAATGTCTTTTTAGTCCATTAACTATTAATATAACTAGATGACTAGCGTGCTTATCATGTATAAAAAAGCCTATCAATATTAGATAGGCTTTCTTAAATTAATTTTTAGATTGATAAATCTATTTTTTATTTTGCTCTTTCATTTTTATACGCTCTTTCCATAATTCTTTAGGAATTTGAGAGTAATCTTTATCAAGTTCTTCTTCACTTAAATCACTAATTCCTTTCATATATAAACTCACCCAACTATCTTCTTCTGGTATATAGGCAAAATCTATATTAAATTTTCCAGTATCAGTTAATGTTATTTTATAATGTGTCCATTTTTCTTTAAATATATCTAAATTCCTCAAATTATTAGCTAAATCTTTTATCTGCAGTTCAATATCCGCAGGCTCTTCTCCGAAATCAAATGTACTTAATTTTCCATTTTTTAGAATAAAACTAGTACCCCACCCTTGATATTCTGGATAAATTTTTCCTATAAATGTAATAATTTGAGCATCTTGTGGCATAATTGACCATAATAACTCGCCTATTTTTTGGTAAATTTCCTGCTCACTCATAACTATTTTCCTGTTGCAGTATTTTTCAATTGTAAAGAAGGTTGTCTAATACCATTAATACTTTGATTAATAATAAAACTATCAGGACGTTTGCTCGCTCCAGTATAAACTGGTTGAATATTTACTTTAACTGATTGATTATTTTCCAAAGCTTTTTTCCAATCACTTTCAAGCTGATACCATGCACCACTTGAACCGTTGAATGTCTTATCCATTGGTACGATATTGATACCTTCACCTGGACCTTTAAACATAGATGCAATTAGGTGTCCACCATGATCATCCTGTGCTCTATCAGCTCGTCCAGAAACTTTCTGTTGATAACTGTTTCTATCACTTTTGCCTAATTCAAGATCAGCTTGGACTGAACTTACACGACCATTTGCATCAGTCTTATAAGTATAACCATTTTCGAATTTATAAATGGTATTCGACTCAGGTTTATTCGCTAATTTATTCCAATCGCCTTTAGAACCAGCCTTTAAATCAATAACTTTAGGTGTCGTTTTAGGCGGTAAAGAAAAACCATTAGTCTGAACATTTAAACTAGGGTCAAAATCAGCCTTAAGTTTAACCTTCTTAGCAGCCTCAACAACAATTTTGCCTCCTTTTTTCGCAACTGTAACCGTACCAGAACTTACAGCATTTAAAACTACTGTCATCTCGGCATTACCTAGTTTTTCAAAATCCGCTGGGCTGCTACCAACTAAATTATTTTTTGTGATGGTCTTCCCTGTTTGCCATAACTCGCCTGGAATATTTTTGACTCCATCCCAAATTGCTTCGATTGTTCCCATCGGATCGTTAGTCAGTGCGTCATAAACTT
>DALZNT010000237.1:0-2783 GCA_032005505.1 Clostridium sp.
ACTCCAATAGAAACCGATAGTACTTACTATGGCTTTAAAATTCGTTCTCTACCACAAGGTAATTACTATGAATTATCTTGCCGTGAACGTGACTTAGCTCAGTCTGAATAGATAGGGATTAAATCTTTAACTTCACCATATTCATATATATGATTTAAAATATAGGGCTATAATCTTACAAAATAGATATACTAAAAAATAAGCCAAGCCCTATATTTTTATTTTATAGTAATTACTGGTAATTTATCTCCACAGAATAATGTTCCTTGTTCCTGATAGTACATGCCAATATTCCATTCCTTTTGAATTGGAGTAAAAGTTAACCTATCTTCTTCATTAATAATTTCTTTAGAGTAATCTTTAGGCCGAATAATCTCTAACTGATATTTCTTACCATTACAAAAAACATCAGCATTCTTTATACTCTTCTCAAGAATCCAGCCATTATCTTTGATTCTAGGAACTATGTTTCTTTGATAGGTTTCCTCATTTAAGCTCTCTACAGGAATTTGAACAACAAGAAAGCTTTGAGTAGGAGCAAAAGCAATACCCTCATCTCTCAAAATAAATTTTTGATCAATAAAGATTTTATCCAATTGTTCTTTAAAAAAAATTAATTTCCCTTTAAATTGTTCTGCAGGAACATTGCTATAATCATGTAGAGCTGCTTCATTCGGACTT
This sequence comes from Clostridium sp., assembly GCA_032005505.1. Classification (GTDB taxonomy): domain Bacteria; phylum Bacillota; class Clostridia; order Clostridiales; family Clostridiaceae; genus Clostridium_J. The sequence goes on from DALZNT010000237.1 coordinate 682, forward strand.
TTAGAGTGTGGTTTTATCTCACCATCTTTATTGCATGCTGATAAAAGACTAAGACCTGCAATCAATATTAAAAAATTAATTTTAACCATAACTCCTTCTTATATTTTACAGACCAACTATTAAATTTAGATTTTAATAATAAATTAAAAATCCAATCAAAACCTAAAAACTAGATTATCAAATTAAAACAACAAGCACAAATTTAAGTAATTTTATTCAAATAATTAAAAAATTATTTATTATATTATAATGCAAAATACCAATAATCTTTGCTTTTAAAATTAACTTCATCACCCTCTCTTGTATAATGTCGACAATGAATAGGATTTAATATATCTATAGAATAATTATCATATGAATCAACAAAATCCCAATTCTTGCTTAATAGTTTGTTTTTAATTTTATCATAATCATTAATCGAAAAATTTTCTTTATTTATTTTTATCACAATTAATTGAGTAGATCTTTTATTTCTATCAGTATCAACTTCATATGGATATTCACTGAACAACTCCTTAGAAAGCACTTGTAAGCTAGTTGCGTTAGTACTACATGCTATTAGGGAGCAATAGAGACCTAAAATTAATAAAGAAAATATGAATTTTCTCACAATCATAATAAATTATCCAAATCAACTATTCATATTACATACATAACGTTTATGCCTAGAATGGATAAAACTTATATTCCAATAATCTACTAACTGATTCAATGACTGTCCATCTCCAGATTGCATAACTGTACCTATCTCTATAGGAGGAACTAGCTCAAGTTGATTCATATCTCTATCACAATAAATGTAAGCTTCTTTGTATTTTTCTTTATAGTTCCAACCCCTCTTATTCAACAGACCATCTATTTTATCTATAAAATTATCACTATTTTTCTCTAGATCTTTCACTTGAAATATTAATCGTTCTGCATTATAGGAAGAAAATATTTTTTTACCTAAAATTTGATTACCAAAAATATATTCAGCATCACTTTCAAATTTTTTAATTATTATATTCTTATTTTCAACAATAGTTACTTCGCTTTTCTTTATGTGATCACATGAAACACAGAAAGCTCCAATTAAAATAATAGTCATAAATTTTAAAAAGATTTTATTCCATATTTCCATTAATTAAACTCTCTAATCTATTATTTTTAATAGCTTTCTCAGCATCTAGAATTTCAAAAAATCTAGTAGTACCTTTCAGATCATATATTTCTATAATTAACTAAGAATCTCACCTATTTTTTACAGCATTGCTTTCACGTATTAGCAGCAAGTATTTCACTTCGCATTTATTCACACAAATCATCTCCCCACTTATAGTATCGATACAAAACCGTATTAACATCATAATTAGTTATTTTCAACTCTCCGCCTTTATAATCTTGAATCTTGCCAAAGGTTGGGTTGACTATATTAATTTTATTATTTGGACCTAAACAATATGTATCAACTCCATGCCCTTGTCCTTTTAACACCCATCCATCTTTGTCTAAATACCTGACTATTTTCTCTAATTTCCTAGAGTCTTTAGTAAATTCAAAATAAGAAACTTGTGCTTCATATTTATTTATAGAATCTATAATTTCAATATTATCGCCTAATAATGCTTTCATCTTCACTTCAAATGGATATTTATACGCAGGCTGTTCATAAACTCCATTAGAACAACCCACCTGTAAAAACAAGAAAAATAATGCTATATATCTGAATAAATTACTCACACAAATCCTCACCCCATTTATTATAGCTATAAGATATCGCATCAAAATTGTAATCTGTAATATTTAGTTTTCCGCCTTGATAGTCATAAACACCAATTGCAGTGGGGCTAACAATATTAATACTATTATTAGTCCCTAAACAATATGTGTCTACCCCTTGTCCATGTCCCTTTAATATCCAACCATCTTTTTTTAATTGATTAATTACTTTTTTCAATTTATTGTGATCTTTTTCAAATCTAAAAGAAGAAATTTGAACTTCTGCTTTATGCAATGAGTTTACAATTTTAAGATTATCGCCTAAGAGTGCTTTCATTTTTTCTTCAAATGGATATTTATTAGAAGCTTGCTCATGTACTCCATTAGAACAACCTATTTGT
>DALZNT010000238.1:0-2730 GCA_032005505.1 Clostridium sp.
GTAGCGCTCATATAACTACTAAAGCTAATTGCAGTTAAACCTGCCATGTAATTAGTCAGAGTGTATGGTATTGCAGGGATTAGTCTCAAAATAAATATAACTCCAAAGCCTTTTTTAGGATTGGTATCTCTTAAAAAATCACTGGCTTTCTGAGGAAGTTTTTTTTCTATAAGTGATGTTATAGCTTCTTTAGCAAGTACTTTAGCCATAATAAACATAATAGCGCTGTTTAGAGAAGCACCAATAAGGGTATAGATTGTTCCAGGGATAAATCCAAAGAGCAATCCAGCAGCAAGAGCTAGTACGGGTACAGGGAAAAATGCTATCGGCAATATTGTAAAGCATAATATATAAATTATTGGTGCCCAATATCCAAATCGTCCTATATAATTTCTTAGAATTTCTGGTGTTATACCTTTGAATAAAAGAAAGTATGTAAGAAATAATAGTGCAAGGATTATAATAGAAATTATGATTTTTTTATTTTTGTTCATTGTTACGCCTCCACAACGACTATGTATTCTTAATTCATAGTATATAATCCATGAGTACAAGTCAATATAGTAAGAGTCATATAGGATTTTCAAATAGTTAATTAAAATTTATAGGAAAAACCATTAAGAAATTAATTGTTGATATTTTATGTAAAATATGATAGTATACTACAAAATAGAAGGGGGCATGACTTATGAACTTTAAATTGTTACCGAAGATAGAATTACATTGTCACTTAGATGGAAGTGTTAGACCACAGACTGTATTAGATATAGCAAAAAATGAGAATATCGAATTACCAACTTATGATGTTGCTCAGCTTATAGAATTATTAGAAGCACCAATGGAGTGTACATCACTTGTGGAGTATTTAAATAGATTTAATATTCCTTTGATGATAATGCAAAGTAAAGATGCATTAAAAAGAGTTACATATGAGCTTTTAGAGGATGCTTCAAAAGAAAATGTTAAGTATATAGAGATTAGGTATGCACCAGTACTTCATGTAAATAAGGGATTAACATTAGAAGAAGTTATAGAAAGTGTTCTTTCAGGAATTGAAGCTGGAGAAAAAGATTTTGACATAAAAGGAAATGTTATTTTATCATGTTTAAGACATAGGGGACCGGAAAGTGCTATGACTGTGGCAGAAGCGGGAAGAAAGTTCTTGAATAAAGGTGTGGTAGCTATTGATTTATGTGGAGCTGAAAATGAAGGCTTTGCAAAGGAGTTTGTAGAGGTTATAGATAAAGCTAGAGATTATGGATATAGAGTAACTATACATGCAGGGGAAACAGGCTTTGGATCAAATGTTGTTGATGCCATAAACCTTCTTCATGCAGAGAGAATTGGTCACGGAGTATCAATAAAGGATTTAAAAGAAGCCTATGACCTAGTTAAGGAAAAACAAGTACTTTTAGAGATGTGTCCTACAAGTAATCTTCAAACTAAAATAGTTACTACTTATGATGAACATCCTCTTTATAAATTCCATAAGGAAGGAATAAAGGTATCCTTTAATACTGACAATAGAACAGTTTCTAATACCAATGTTACTAAAGAATGTGAAGCTATAGATGGAGAATTTAATATGAGTCTTGAGGATTATAAGAATATTTACAATGACTCTGTAGATGCATCATTTGCAAGTGAAGAAGTTAAAGTACAATTAAGAAAACTAATTTAATAAAGATTAGAAAAGGTAATGGTATGAGGGAATACTCATACTAAAAAGATATAGTTCTAGTGAGATATAGTTTTGATAAATTATATCTCACTAGGATTTTTTTATTGAAAGAATAACCTGAAAGTTTTAGGTGATAATGTAATAGAGAAAAGAAAATTATCAATAGTGATATATCACTATTGATAATGTACTCACTATTGATATATAATTAGAATAAAGGAAGAAGTATAGGAGTTGATAATATGGAAAAGATTGCATTGATTACTGACAGTGCTAGTGATATCACAAAGGATATAGTTGATAAATATAATATAAAGGTATTACCTTTTAAAATTATATATAGAGATAAAGAATTTAGTGACGGAATTGATATTACATCACAGGATGTATATGCTACGTTAGAAAGTAATACCCCTACTACATCACTACCTTCAATGGCTGATATAGAAGCTTTGTTTGAAGAGTTAAAAAGGGAAGGATATACTCATGCTATAGCTGTAACAATTTCTTCGAAGTTATCAGGGTTTAATAATGCTATTAAACTTCTTTCAGAGGATTATCCAGAGATTCAAACTTATGTTCATGATTCAAAATCTATTTCAAAGGGTGAAGTAATTTTAATATCAGAAGCTGGTGAAATGATTAATGAAGGTAAGTCCTTTGAAGAAATAGTAAATAAACTTCCGGAGATTACAGATAGAATAGAAATATATTTTGCTATAGGCACATTAGAGTATTTAATCAGAGGTGGAAGAATAGGGAAGGTAGCTGGAACTATTGCTCAGTTTTTACATCTTAAACCTATAGTTAGTGTAGATAAAGGAGGAGAATATTATACTTATGCCAAGGTTAGAGGTAGAAAACAATCACTACATAAGCTTTATGACATAGGTACATCCAAATTGAGTGAGAAAAAACATGATGTATATATAATGCATGGAGAAGCAGAAGAAGAAGCTATGGCTTTGGCAGATAAACTTAGGACTCATGAAGGAGCAAATTTTGTGAACTTTGGAGGATATTTAAGTCCTGTTTCAGGAGTTCACCCA
>DALZNT010000239.1:0-2727 GCA_032005505.1 Clostridium sp.
TTAATCATGGTGTCCGGGGTTCGATCCCCCGGTGAGCCACCAAAAGCACTTCATTTTGATTTGAAGTGCTTTTTTATTATATAAAAATAATAGTATATAAAAATCATGTAATTAAGAGGTAGAATGGAAATAATAAAAGTAAGTTTATAATAGAATAAAAAATTTCAAAGGAATTTTACATATATTTCGTTAAATGATATTATAAATTAAGTATACTTGTACAATAAAAGTAAATTTTACAATTGAAAATTAATGGAGGAAGTAATAATGTTTATAGCAGAAGTTAATATACTTTCTAATAAATTCGTTCAAATTATATTACAAAGCAGATTATTTGAAGTATGGAAGTCAATTGCCATTGGAGTAGGTATATTTGTTTTATTACTATTTTTGAAAAATATATTTGCAAAGTATGTAATAAAGATATTAGATAATATATTTAAAGCATTAAAGATAAAAAGTGCTAGAACTATATTAAATGCTTTTGAGGAGCCTATAAAATTCTTATTTATAGTTATAGGGACATACATATTTTTAACTATTGTAAATAATGCTATGGGCTGGAACATAAATGGAATAATAGTGAATTTAGTTAAAACAGCTGTTATAATATTAATAGCTACAGGGTTTAATAATCTTACAAACAATTCAGATGGGTTTATTGAAAGAGCTAGTGAAAAGGCTAGTGAGAGATATGATATAAAGGTAAATGTAGTTCTCATTCCAATGCTAGCCAAAGCTATTAGATTTTTAATAATAGTCTTTACGATTATACAAATAGCAAATATATGGGGAATGGATGTCAATGCATTTATAACTGGTATTGGATTAAGTGGAGTTGTGGTAGCTTTGGCAGCTAAAGACTATGCTGCTAATATGATGTCTGGAGTTATAATATTTTTGGATAGCCCTTTTAATATAGGAGATTGGATAAAATGTAATGATCTTGAGGGTGTTGTAGAAGAGATTAGCTTTAGAAGCACAAGAATAAGGACTTTTGATAAAGTACTTATATCGGTACCTAATTCAGTATTAGTAAATGACCCTATTTATAATTTCAACAAGAGAGAGACAAGAAGAGTTACTATGGATATAGGTGTTACTTATGATACATCTATAGAACAAATTCAAGTTTGTTTAGAGAATATAAGAAATATGCTTAAGGAACATAAGAGTATAGATGATGAAGCTATAAACGTGAATTTCGCTAAGCTAAATGATAGTAGTTTAGATATAAGTTTATATTTCTTTATAAATGAAACTAGTTTTAGTGAGTATATGAGAGTAAAGGAAGATATTAATTTTAGGATAATGAAAATTCTTAGAGATGCTCATGTAGAAATAGCTTTCCCAAGTAGAAGTATATATATAGAAGAGAAAAAGAAAATGCAGACATTCTAAATGAAGGTCTGCATTTTTTATTTAATAATTATAATTTGCTATAAATTTATTTATGTCATCATATAAAGTTTTAACTCCATTATTCCAGTTTTGATCTGCAGAATATTTTCTATTTATCCAAACTAATGTGTCTACACTATCAGGCTTATCCTTTGATAAGTTTATAATTGTACGACAAGCTATCTCTGATGAATCTATTATATCGGTATTATAGTCTTCCCAACTGCAAAACACATTGTAAGGGTTATTTGCAATTTGAGCTGCGCTAACTTGATTTTGTGGGACAAAGCCTTGTTCCTGGCCAGTTATCGCAAATAGTAGGATTGGATTTATGTTAAAATCTCTACCTACATTTATTATTGAAGAAAAATAAGGTTCTGTCATAAGAAGAGAAGACCTAGTTTGAAGATAGCCTTTTAATGCTTCTTCGTTTACTACCTTATATTGAAATGAATCTGGTAAGTGCTTTGTAAGATCTTTAGCATTTTCACTTACTGTAGCTTGATAATATAAAGAGCTAAGACTTTCACTACATTTTCTAAAAGAAGAAACTTTGTAGTTATCACTAGAATTTAATGTAACTGATAATTCAGGTTCTAGTTTATTAGATAGTTCATTTACTAATGTTAATCTAGTATTCTCGCCGTTCATATAGCTATTATTAATTACTTTTAGGCTATCATCAGTTTGTAAGTAAGTATCCTGCGGAGTTAATTTATTAGCTAGCTGCAAAATTAATAAGAATACAACTAGATAAGGCATAAAACTTCGTTCTTTTTTTTTCATAAATCTAATCACCAATCTCCTAAAAATTTTTATTAATAGCTATAATATACCCTCAAAATAGAATAATATTCGATTTTATGTGTCAAAGTAAATTTCTATACATATGAATATAAATAGTGAAAATTGTGTATTAGTATATAGAAGGTGACTGATTCAATGGTATTAAAAGTAAAATATTTCAAGAGGACACAAAATAATATTAAACAATATAGATAAACAATGCCTAGTGTATCAATATAAGAATGTAATAGAAATTAGGAGTATATAGAAGAAAAATGTAAATTTTGTTGATAAAATTAATGAATTTAAGAATTATGTAGATTATAATCATGATAAGATATGTCTTGTCGATGAGTGACACGGCAAAGCAAACAGCAGCAAGCCAAGAAGAGATTCTTAAGAAAGAAAAAACTTCTTAAAAAGTTGTTGACAGACAAAAGATTGTCTGGTAAAATAGTAAAAGTCGTCGGAAGTAATCGATGAAGTAAAAGAATTGGTCTTTGAAAATTAAACAGAGAAATAAAGGTAAAACCAGTTAAT
>DALZNT010000240.1:0-2725 GCA_032005505.1 Clostridium sp.
AATAGGGGCAATTGTGGAAGTTTGAATTATGGCGAAAGCAACAGTAGTAAAGAATAATAAGTGTCGATGTTTATTTTAATTCTCTATAGTTCCTTTTTTAAAGCTAAGTTATTGAATTATAAAAGTTGCTGTTCTTATTAGTTCCTTATAGTTTGTTTACATCCTCCAAAAAAACGGGTAATAATGCGGGTAACGAACTAATTACTCTTACCTCATGGCCTCTGCAAAACTTTCTGATCTTAAAATTAAAGCACTGAAACCTAAAGAAAAAGTCTACAGAATATTAGATGCAGATAGACTTTACATAGAAGTCCGACCTTCAGGTGCTAAAGTTTGGCGGTTTAAGTTTGTTTTTAATGGTAAAGAATCTTCTATGAGTCTTGGCGAATACCCGGCTATTACTTTGGCAGACGCTAGAATCTTAAAGGATGAAATGCGAGTAAAATTAGCCAAAGGTATTCACCCAGTAGAAGATAGACAAAATAATAAGGCCAAGGCATTAGAAGAAGGAAAAAATACATTCAACGCTATTGCAGCCGAATTTAAAGAAAAACGTATGACGTTGAAGTCTGAAATTTATCAAGAGAAGTTCGATACTGCTTTAGAAAAAGATATATGCCCAGTTATTGGCAAAAAAAATATTAAAGATGTGACTGCGGCTGACGTATTGAAGATTTTAAATAATACGATTAATCGTGTTACTAAAGAAACCAATGGAAAAATGACAGGTGAATCTGCCGCTTTACAAAATCGAAGATTCATTGGTGCTGTAACTCGTTATGCAATTGCTACTTTAAGGCTTGAGAACGACCCTACTTATGCTGTACGTGATGTGATCAAGCGCCCTCGTGTAAAACATGCAAGAGCCTTAACTAAAGAAGAAAGAAAAAAGGCAAGAACTCAATTGCCTAAATACAATGGAACAGAGACTGTTAAGAATGCTGGCTTCATTCTCTTATATACAATGCTTCGGGCAATTGAAATTAGAAAGATGCAATGGAAATGGGTCGAGTTTGATACACGACTTATTAGATTTCCAGAAGAGGCAATGAAAAAATCCAGAATCCATATTCTCCCTATATCTGACCAAGTATATGAAGTACTTAAGCGTCAATATACAATCTCTGGTGATAGCGAATTAGTTTTCCCTGCTATTTTCAGTAAGAAAAATGATGGCATGTTAGCTAAAGAAACGCTTAACAGTATGCTTGAATATATTGGCTTAAAAGGCGTGACCACTCATGATTTTAGGGCTACAGCTTCTACCCTACTATATGAAAAGGGCTATGAGGAAGCTTGGGTAGAAAAACAGCTTGCTCATGCTGAATCTAACAAGACAAAAGCATCTTATGACCATTCACAGCACTTAGAGGCTAGACGGAAAATGATGCAAGACTGGGCTGATATTGTAGATAGCTGGAAGGAGTGAGAATGAAAGACTGGATCTGCTTCTACATTGAGCATACTATTAAATATGGTAAGCCGTATCGACAAAGAAGGAATTAAATATAAGAAGTGCGGCGTAGTGCTGACATGTTTAGAGCCAAAGTCTGGCCATACTTATGACCTATTAACTGACTTTAAACAAATAGAGAAAAAGGAATGTTTAATGCAGGCTATGGATGGTATCCATAGTAAATTTGGAAAGAAAAAGATTGGAGTCGGAGCTTGTTTTGTTCCTGGTCAAAACTGGTCAATGAGCAGGGATAAGTTGAGCAAGAACCCATTTAGATGGGATGAGTTACTATCTATTAAAAATTGAATATTATTTATATACTTATAATAATTATTTTTTACAGAAAAATTATGCATATTAAAGATCTTATACAAACAGTTTTTCTTATTTGTAGTGTAGTTTCAATTATTCTTTTTGGTTTTATTTATTATTTAATGGTCGGTGAAAGTAATGCATCTATTGCACAGATAAAAGACTCATTAACCTTAACAGCTAGCTTTTTCGGAGGTATCGCAACATTAGCTACAGCATATGTTGCAGCGAGCTTATTTAATGATTGGAGACATCAAGCTTCTTTTGAACTAAAAAAAGAACATGTTAATGAAATATGTTATTTGCTAGCCTTAAGTTACGATGAACTCCATAAAGTTAAAGAAATACTGATCAATCTAAAAAAAGTTAATAAATATAAAATTCTTTCTGAAGACTTTTGCACGTTTATAGCTAATGACTTAAGAGATGAATTTTATAGAAAACAACTGAATGTCAAAATATTAGATAGATTGAATCATAATTCGAATTCAATATTTAGTATTTATTCTATCTATCAAACTCATTTTACATATTTAATCAAAAATTTTAGTCGCATCCAAGAATCATATACTAAATATTACGATAAGTTTAATAGTGAAATCAGCAATTCTGAACGTACACATATCATGAACACTCGAACATTTCCGGAATATGTCAACCCAAAAGAAAAAAACAATGTAGAGGTTGGTCTTTTAAATGTTCATATTAATTTTCCCGTTAAGTTTATAGGTAATAATGAACTATATAAATTTGAAAGTATTTATGAATTAATAGAACGAATGGATAATATATACAAAGAACTTGAGAATCATCTACTTGATTCAATAGATCTTACAAAGATGAAAAAGCCCTTTTAAAGAGCTTTTGCACATATCCTAACACTTACCTTGTTATTGATCGTATGAGCTGTGCAACCTGAGAAGATTAAGCACAGCAATGTGATGATCGATGCAACTT
>DALZNT010000241.1:0-2717 GCA_032005505.1 Clostridium sp.
GGCTTGTGTACTTTAGTTTCGGTGTTGAAGACTGATATCCAGTTAGTCAGTATAGTTTTAAATTATCTTTCTTTACCAGGTTTTGCATCTGATAAGTTAGATATTTATGCGAAAGAAGATGTTTACGCTGCTTTATCTCTTAGACAATTGATATTAGGTTTTATTTTTGTTTTTTTATTTTCTAAAAGAGATGACAAGATAATATTAGCACTATTAAATATTTATATATTAGGAATTATAGTTGGTACTTTACTTAATGAAATTCCACAACTTTCATTTAGATTGAAAGCTTATTTTTTATGGACTGAGTCTGTTTTGGTGGTTTTTTATATTCACAAAATATTTAAGAACTATAGTTTAATAAGAATTTTTGCATATTTCTTATTGACTAGCTTATATATTTATTCCTTGTACAATTATCTAGATGTTTTATCACAGCGTCATGTTGGTTTTATTTATCCTTATAAGACATTCTTTGAGTAATATTAATGAAAATTTTATTTTACTTTAATAGTATGACTCCAGCCGGAGGAATTGAAAGGGTAATTAGTACTCTTGCAAATCATTTTAGTGATTTTATGGAAGTAACTATATTAGTTAAAGATCAAGCATATAGTCATTATCCGCTTTCAGATAAAGTTAAGCTTGTTTCATTAGATACAAGTCTTAGTCTCGAGATGAGTAATAAATTTAAAAGAATGGGGCAGGCAAGTATAAATTTGCTTCAAAGTACAGCTACATTAAAGCAACATTTAGCTGTAAATGAGTATGACTTATATTATTTAGCACATCCTATGAATGTCTTAGAATTCCATCTGGCTAGGGGGATAGATAAAAAAGTCATTATTACAGAGCATGGTGGAATTAATGCTTATAATTTTATTTATAAAAAGATAAAACAATGGCTATATCCCAAAGCACGTTGTTATGTTGTTCCTACAACTAGTGATGCTAAGTCTTACTCAGATATAGGATTTCCTGTTGTTTATATTCCACATTTTAAATCATCTTTGAAATATGTACCAAGTGATCTTACGAATAAAGTTGTTTTATCAATTGGTCGTATGACAGAAGCTAAACGTCAATGGATTATGATTGATTTATGGGACAAAATTGTAAATGAGCATTATATAAAAGATTGGCAATTACACTTAGTTGGAAATGGCAATTTATATGAGCAGTTAAGCAACAAAATACAAACTCTTGGTTTGCAAGAGTATGTAAAAATATTGCCACCTATACAGGATGTTGAAAAGTATTATAAATCCGCGTCAGCATTTATGCTGACTTCACATTCTGAAGGCTTTGGTATGGTTCTTTTAGAAGCTATATCGTTTGGTCTGCCTTGTATTTCTTATGATTGCCCGTCAGGTCCTAGAGATATCATTGAAAATGATGTGAATGGCTATCTGGTTCCTATGGATGATTTTGAAGCGTTAAAAAAAGCTACATTGGATTTGCTGACTAATCAAGAAAAACTGAATAAACTTGCGGCTGGTGCTTACAGTGCTAGTTTTAACTGGAATGATGAGGCTGTGTTGAGTAAATGGAAGAAAATTCTTTATTAATTTCTGTTGTTATACCTATGTATAACGCTTCAAATACCATAGTGGATGTCTTAAATTCCGTTAAAGAACAAACACTGAAATGTAATTATGAAGTCTTAGTAGTCAATGATGGCTCTAAAGACAATAGTAAGGATGTCGTTGAAAAATATATAACAGAGAATAAAGACTTTAATGTTATCTTAATTGATAAACCTAATGGTGGTGTGTCAACTGCAAGAAATGCTGGCTTAAGCCAATCCAAAGGCGATTTAATAGCTTTTTTGGACTCCGATGATAAATGGTTTTCAAATAAGCTAGAAAAACAATTAAATATATTAAACGAGCATCCTGAAATAGATCTTTTAGGATGTGCTTTTGATGGTTTGTATTTAAAAAATGAGCCTGATGGCAAGTTATTGAAAATTGAAATTAATAATTTAATTTTTAAAAACTATTTTCAACCTTCTACTGTTATTATGAAAAAGAAAGTTTTTAAAGAAATTGGTTATTTTGATGAAAATCAAAAATATGCCGAAGAGGGTAATTATTTTATAAGAATAGCAAATAAATTCAATTGCTTTTTTTGCAATATGAAAGTAATTAATTATGGTGATGGGAAGTCTGGATTTGGAGCAAGTGGTTTAAGTGCAAACTTAAAAGAAATGCATAAAGGGTTTGTAAAAAATCTTAAATTCGCATATAAAAATAAATTAATTACTTTCAATAAATATATATTAGCCCGAACAGTTGAGCAATTAAAATATATACGTCGAGTTATTATAGTAGGACTAAAAAAATGATTTCGACTTATGGATTAATAGGCAGCCTTAAGGTTTTCTATTTTTTTTTAAAAACAAAAATTTTCTTTTCTAAAGCAAGGTTAGTACGTTTTCCGATTGATATACGGAATAAACAAAATATAGATTTTGGTGTAAATCTTACGACTGGTATTGGATGCAGAATTGAATGTTTTCCAATTAACCCAACAAATGAGAAGTTGTTAAAATTTGGTAAAAATGTACAAATAAATGATTATGTCCATATTACGGCGGCTTATTCAGTGGAAATAGGCAATAATGTACTGATGGCTAGTAAGATTTATATATCAGATTGTTCACATGGTAGTTATATTGGTAATAGCGATGATAGTGATCCAAGGGTAACTCCTAC
>DALZNT010000242.1:0-2669 GCA_032005505.1 Clostridium sp.
TGGTCGTGAAATCATTCGCCCTATTTTGCCTGAAATGGAGGCATTAATTGTCGAAGCTTTCGACTATAGCTCATGTGAGTATTTCTTAACGAATGATAGTGAAGAAACACCTATGAGTCATGGATCCTCTAATTCATTACCTGGTTACTTAATGGAGCGACTCAGAAGACATCATGACTATCATATGAAGCATTGGTCTCTTCATGACCTAAGAAGAACAGCACGTACTAATTTCAGTGCTTTTACATCGCGTGATGTAGCACAACTCATGATTGGCCATGTAATGTCAGGTGAACAAGGTACTTATGATTATTACGAATATTTACCACAGCAAACAGAAGCATATGCAAAGTGGTTGGAAAAATTAAAAGAACTAACCGAAGAGTAAATAAAATTAGCTCTTTTGCTTCTTACTAAACTTCCACCAAGTTTTTTATAATAGACCTCTACTACGGGCAATTGGTTCAGCATTTGCTTGATAGATATCTAAGTACCATCTTTTGAGATAAACCAATTTAAGCTGGTAATTCACCTTATTTAGTTTGATAAAAAATTTCTGGTTCCGATCGAGTAAAGGGATTTCATATAACACCATATTTACTTACCACTCATTAATGAACTAAAAGCATCTACAGCTGGCCCTAAAACAGTATTCAATACTGAAGAGTTAACTTGTTTCGGTTGCTTGGTACCAGAATCAACAACATCAGAAGTTACTTCGGGGTTCTTTTGATCAACGATTGAAACCAGCGTTTCTTTTGTGGAAACAATAAAGACTTTTTTAAACACAATATCGATCATCAAAGCATTTTCGGACGTTTCATCAGTGACATTCTTTAATGACTTAATCAACATGTCCGTATAAAGGCGTTTACCATTAGAAATAATAAGTCGTTGACCTTGTAAGGCCTGCAACCCCTGATAAATACCAAGAAGTGACAAATCTGCCCCGATAAATGTATTACCTATTAGCCCGTTCATTCTGCCAGCACTCTCAGACCAGCCAATTTTCATTGTTACTTCTGGTGGTGCTTTATAGCAGTGGTCAGAAATCGGTGAACCCTTTTCTACTGGATGCTCTGTTATTACAAGCTCATCAGAGTGGTTTTCTTCAATAACAACGTCAGCAAATAAACCCATTATTGAACGATGACCACCAAACAATAGTGAGCCAACTGTTTCAGTGATAGCCATGCTTTTCTCCAGACAATAAAAAACCGCCTTAAGGCGGTATTAGAAGAAATCAATTTATAGAGATAAATTAAATATTAATTTTTAGATTTACACTCATCTAAAATTTTTAATATTTTTTCGCACTCAGTTATCGCTTCATCAGCATCAGATTGATGGCATTCGTCAGCTAAATGATAATCTGCCATTACACGTCTGGAATGGAAAGTTAACATTTTATATCCAAGCCCCTTTAACCTCTGAGTTTTTTCACTTAAAAGTGTTTTACTCACCCTTTCGTGGGAACCACCCTTAACTTTATCAATATCAATATTTAAATCTTCTTCAACAAAGTTCTTAACTTCATGATACGCACAATAATAAGCACGACTGATACACGATCTTGCATCAGCCTCATTGCTAGTATCTAGTTTTTTTGAAAATTCGAGAAATTCTAAAGCTTCCATTCTTTCAAGCAACATCTCTACTTTCTTGGTGATCAAAACTAAAATAAATTGATATTTTTAGAAGATCATCAAGGGGAATTTCTGCCTTAATAACGTTTTCCACAAAGTCATCGTTTAATTCAGAAATATCATCTGCAGTTAAGTGTTCAGGATAGATTATTGTATTTATCATATCATCTAACTTACAAGCTGCGATTTTAGTCTGAGTATAAAATTTTGAGTACAATACTAAATCACTGAGATTTATCATTGATCTATATGAACTCACTGACACTCCAATTTGCTCAATAAATTCAATATTTTCATTAACTTTTAGAATAGTTTCTTCAATTAATGGTAAATACAAATCCGTATTAATATTTAGTTTTGTTACTAATGTTCTGATTTCATTTAATACATCTGGATATATTAAAGAATTGGATAAAGTTAAAATTCTATCCAAAGTTTTTGCACTTGGTTCAATATTGAATGCTTTAACTAAATAACTTAGAGCATCTTCACCCTTTCCAAGCATTAACAATGCTTGAGCATAATCACATAAAACCAAACTATTTTCATAATTTGATAAAGCAAGAGCTTGCTCAAAGTTTTTCTTAGCGATTTCGAAATTATTTTCGTAAACACCAATGATCGCTAATATTCTTTTACTATCAACAATATCACTTTCTGCCAATGATTTAGCTTGGGTCTTCCATCTATGAATAGTGAACTCAGAAGCATTTTTGCGACCAAAAACACCAATCTGGTCAAGTATTTCATGTGCTCTTTTCTTTGGAGCAAGCATACCCATCACCTATTTATCATTGAAAACAACCCTTAAAAAAATTTGGATTGTACAATCCAATAATAACATGAAAAATTTCCCGTTACGATCCCTCAAAATTCTTAAAGAAGGATCTCATTTTTCACCAATAATGTGTTAATGTTCTAGTAATTTATGAAATTATTCAGAGAACTTAATAAGGAAATATAAAATGTGGAAAATAATTATACCTGTTTTGGTCTTGTTCTCTCTGAGCTACGAAATTGAGG
>DALZNT010000243.1:0-2647 GCA_032005505.1 Clostridium sp.
TCTGTCAACAACTTTCTTGAAAAACTTTTTCTTAATTTCTTTAAAATGTTTTTCTTAATTTCTGCTGTTTCTTTACCGCATCTCTCAGCGACAAGACATATCTTATCATGGATTTTCGACTAATAATTCAGCATTTTTATCATTTCCTTAAATTATATTAAATATACTTTCATTATCATTCTTTTCCTTTTAATATCTACTATTGATACACTTGGTATAGTTTGCTTTTTTTATATTTTTATACATTCAAAATATAAAAGGCTTCAAAATAATCTATCCATATATTTGCCAAATATCCAAAAATTTATTAAATTAAGTTATAAAAACTTCTTTATTAATAAAATGAAAGCTAAGATTGCTATTTACCCAGCAATCTTAGCTTTATAACCTATAACCTTCTATTATTATGAAATGCATTCTCACCTACGTTCAAATGAGTAAATTCCACTTCGCAAATATAAAATTCATATAAAATGAAACCCATCTCAACAACAGTCAAATGTGTAAGTTCGAAGTGCTAAATCAAAGATTTAGATTCTCAATTAAAAATGTTTCCCATTTTCATAGTAAGCTTCTGTACTTAATTTATGAAATATTATATCTACAGTTTCATATCCTAAATTTTTAATATGATTTGTTATAATTTTAGCTGCTTTGTCTTGAAGCTCTTGTCCTCTATCAAACCAAGCTAAATCAATTATAGGATATCCTTTAGATATAGCTCCATCCTTTATAAATGTTGAATTTCTCAGTTCTATTGTAAAATAATCACGAGGGCATTCTAATAAAGCTTCTAGTTCATCTATAAGCTTTGTGCTTATTTTAATTATTTCTTCTTCTTTTACTGCTCTTAAAGTTAATATTGGCATAAAATCTCTCCTTCATATGCAAAGTTATTTTTCTATATAGAAAAATATATCTATATATAGAAATCCACCTAATACATTTACTATATTAGGTGAATCTATCTTTTTACTAAATTATTTAACTCTCCAAGTAGTTCCTTCTTTGCTATCTAATACTTCAATATTCATAGCTGAAAGCTCTGCTCTTATTTCATCTGATCTTCCATAGTTTTTATCTGCTCTTGCTTGATCTCTCTCTGCAATAAGTTTATTAACTAATTCTTCATCAACTTCTACAGCTTCTTTCTCAATCTTCATTAAGTCAAGAGATAGAACCTTATCAAAATCCTCTACCAAGAATGTCTTCTCTTTATTGTTAAGAGTATTATCCTTTATAACTTCATTAAGTACTGTAAATGCATTAGCAATATTTAAGTCATCAGTGATCTGTAATTTAAACTTTTCTTGATATACTGAAACATGCTCTTTATTTATAGTTTCACCTTCACCTATATTAGATATAATTGCTCCTATTTTCTTTTTAAGAACCTTATATCCATTTTGAGCATCTCTTAAACTGTCAAATCTGAACATTAACTGCTTTCTATATTTTGATTGTAAGCAGAAATATCTATAGTCTAATGGACTGAAGCCTTCTTCTTCAAGTCTTGATACAGTTAAGAAATCTCCACTTGATTTAGACATCTTTGCGCCATCTTCTACTAAGAATTCTCCATGCACCCAATAGTTAACCCACTTATGTCCAAGAGCACATTCTGATTGAGCTATTTCGTTAGTGTGATGTACTGGTATATGGTCAATTCCTCCACAGTGAATATCTATTCTTTCTCCTAGATATTTTACACTCATGGCAGAACACTCTAAATGCCAGCCTGGGAATCCTCTTCCCCATGGCGAATCCCATTGCATAATTTGATTAGAAAACTTAGAGTTTGTAAACCAAAGTACGAAATCTAATGGATTCTTTTTATTTGGGTCAATTTGTATTCTACTACCAGCTTCTAATTCATCAATACTTAAGTTAGCTAATTTTGTGTAGTCCTCAAATTTATCAATTTCAAAATATACATTTCCGTTAGATTCATAGGTAAAACCTCTTTCCTCTAACTTTTGTATAAATTTAATCATGTCTTCAATGTGATCAGTTGCTCTACATACAACATTTGGCCTTTTAACATTAAGCTTAATGCAATCATTAAAGAAAGCATCCTCATAATATTTAGCAATTTCCCAAACAGTCTTATGCTCACGGCTTGCACCTAAAGCCATCTTATCTTCGCCTTCATCTCCATCTGATTGAAGGTGACCTACATCCGTTACATTCATAACGTGCTTAACCTTATATCCTACATACTCTAAAGATTTTTTTAGAACATCTTCAAATATATAAGTTCTTAAATTTCCAATATGTGCGTAGTTGTATACTGTTGGTCCACAAGTATACATGCTCACTTTATCTTTTTTTACAGTTACTAATTCTTCTTTACTTCTAGTCAAAGTATTATAAACATAAAAGCTCATTCTCTCTCTCCTTTTTTAGAATTTAATTCATTGTTATCACTATGTATCCTCTTCATGGTGTCTTGTACTTTATATCCCATAAAAAAAGCTACAGACTCAGCTGTAGCACAAATATCGATTAAATTTATTTTATTTATTAATCCACATAATTATAGCTCAGCTTATTCTTGTTCAATTATATATTTTTATTATAACAGCAACAACAGCATATGCACATAACAATGTCTCTCCTTAAAATAATTTATAATTAAATTCTATCA
>DALZNT010000244.1:0-2610 GCA_032005505.1 Clostridium sp.
AAACCATATTCATCATGAATATAGTAAATACAGAAAGGCCCCTTATCTAAAAACATTTTATTTATTTTTGCTTTCTTCTTAACCCCAGCATTTATAATTTCAACTATAAACACAACCTGTATCCTTTTTATAAAAGTTAAACATGTTAGACAATTAGAAAGATTTATATTTTCAAATCAAAGCGACTTAACAATCCATTCGTCTTGGTATGTAAGTCCGCATAATATATTGCTCGCTTTCTTCCTAATGGTGGTTTTTTTATCGGTAGTTCTTTAATTTCATGAATGAGCGGTAACCGTTCTGTAAATTCAAAATTATCTACAACTCTATTGAACTCATCTTTTTTTAGCTGCTCTTCATTACAGAAAATATCATAGGCACGATGTTTTTCCATATCCCAAAATGCGGCAAAGGCTTCTTGTACAGTTTCCCCTGTTACCATTTTAGGAATTTGCTCATTGATAAATTTTTCAATCAAATCACGCTTATCGTATAAAGAAATATTATTATTCAATAAATCCTTAAGCTGTTTGACTCTACTGTCTTTCTGTTCCTGATTTTTAGAATTAATAATAAGTTTAAGTAATTTTAAAATGTAATCTACATTCACTCGATCACTAAACAATAAATCGAGCTGGAAATCGACCTCATCTAGTACTGAAGTTTTTTCAGCTAAGTTCGGTCTCATTTGGTAGCTAAAAGCTAGATCTTTATATTTTGATGAATAATTTTCAAAATCTTGTTTTGTAAAAGAAGTAGCATCTTGATCGTACTCTGAATACATTTTTAAACGATTATTTAGCCTCATTACATCACGGAAGGCATACACAAACGATTCTTTTTCACTTTCGCCATATAAGTCATCAACAGACTGGCATGTAGGTGTAATGTTTAATAAATTATTTACTGCTGATTCATAGAGTTTTATTACTTGCTCATAAGGGCTAACAACGACAACATTCTTTGCTTCTTTATCAGAAAACATAATCAATGCATCATCAGTCGCTTGTTTAAGATTTCGGAAGCACACGATATTTCCAAAAGGCTTTGTCTGACCATAGACTCGATTGGTACGTGAAAAAGCTTGAATTAAACCATGATGTTTTAAATTTTTATCAACATAAAGAGTATTAAGCCGTTTTGAATCAAACCCCGTCAAAAACATGTTTACGACCAGTAAGATATCAATTTCTTTACCTTTATTTTTATCTGTACCGTAGGCCTTAACTCGACTACTAATATTTTGATAATAATCGTAAAATCCTGAACCAAGACTATAGTTAGTATTAAAGGTTTGATTATAATTTGCGATATATTGGGTTAATTTCTTCTCTGCAAACTCATCAACTTGTTTAGGCGCATCAACTTCTTCCTCTGCAATAAAATCATCATCAGCTTCACTAGCTTGCTGCGCTGAAGATTGTGCATAAGAAAATATAGTTGCGATATTGAGAGGTTGATAAAGCTCATTATTCTGTTGTGCTTTTTCTAGTAGCTCAGCCTGCACTTTTTCAAATTTATCGTAATATTGAATGAGTGCTGGAACTGAAGATACACAAAACATTGCATTAAATTCACGCTGATTAGTTTTGCTAGCATGTGTTGCAATTACTTCACGTACAATTTTTTCAATTCGGCGTTCATTTTCAAAAAGTTCTCTTTTATTAATTGATTCTATTTTTTCTTCTTGTGCTTCTGGATTTTTATGTACGAAACGTCCTAAATAATCGATGTTAAACGGTAAGACATTGCCATCGTTAATGGCATCTACAATCACATATTTATGTAATAGCTTTGGAAATAAATATTCAGTGGTAAATTTTTCCCCACTTATGGTGTGGCCATTTTTTTCAAAAATTGGTGTTCCTGTAAAACCAAACATTTGCGCATTTTTAAAGAACTTTTTAATTTTTTGATGCGTTTCACCAAACTGGCTACGATGACATTCATCAAAAATAAAAATAACTTTTTGATCTTTTAGAAAAGCCATTTCATCTTCATAACGGTCATTTGAAATTGCATTGTTCAATTTCTGAATGGTTGTCACGACTAAACGGTTATCTAAAGAACGTAGTTGTTTAACTAAGTTTGCTGTATTGGTTGTACTATCTACACTGTTTTCACGAAACTTATTAAACTCTTCTGCGGTTTGACCATCTAAATCTTTACGGTCGACTACAAAGATAACTCGCTGTATTTCTGGCTGTTTAATGAGTAACTGGCTGGCTTTAAATGAAGTCAGTGTTTTGCCCGAACCTGTGGTGTGCCAAATATAAGCATTGTCTGGTGAAGTTTTAACATGTTCAATAATCTTTTCTACGGCATAAATCTGATATGGACGTAAAATCATTAAACTTTGAGTTGACTGATGCATAACAATATATTGCATCAACATTTTGGTCAGATGTTTCGGGTCTAAAAAAGTATTAGTGAATTTACCTAAATCATTAACTTTTTTATTGTTTTCATCAGTCCATGGGAAAGCAAACTCAATACTTTGTGTACCATTTGCATAGTACAAGCAATTTACACCATTGCTAATCACAAAAAATTGAATAAAGCCAAATAAACCCTCGCCTGATTTATAGGCTGTTTTGGCATATTCTAATG
>DALZNT010000245.1:0-2594 GCA_032005505.1 Clostridium sp.
AGCACCTGCCTTGCACGCAGGGGGTCAAGAGTTCGAATCTCTTTATCTCCACCATTAGACACTGTAATTTAATTACAGTGTCTTTTTTATGTAAATTTTTAAATAACATGATAAATACATAATTATAAATTGGCTATGCTTATGATAGAATTATATTATGTGAGTTTATGGCTAACATATAATGATTAAGATAAAATTCATTGAAACGAAGGGAGGAGCATAATAAAATACAGAAATCTTATTATGCGAATAATCATGAATATACTTATAACCAACGATGATGGAATTGGAGCTAGAGGTATACAGATAATTGCCAGAAGATTAGAAAAATCACACAATATATTAGTTGTAGCACCAGATAGTCAAAAGAGTGCAAGCAGTCATTCGATAACATTAACTAAACCGATTATGGTGAAAGAAGAAAAATTAAATGATATAAATGGTCCTTGTTTTAGTGTAGGAGGTACTCCTGTAGATTGTACAAAAATAGCTATAACAACAATAGCTAAGGAAAAAATAGATTTAGTTGTTTCAGGAATAAATGATGGATTTAATTTAGGAACTGATGTGTTATATTCTGGTACAGTATCTGCAGCTATAGAAGGTGCTATTAATAATGTACCATCAATCGCCCTTTCTTGTGATGGAATGGATGAAAGTTATGAAATAGCAGCTGATTATGCAGATTTTATAATAGGTAAAATAGAAAATAAAGAGCTTGGTAATATAGTATTGAATGTAAATGTCCCATCGGTTAATAAAGATGAAGTTAAAGGCATTAAAGTATGTGGAATTGGAGAAAGAAGTTATAACAATGTTTATGTAGAAGTTGGTAGCGGCGATAGTCACTCTGTATATAAAATTACGGGGTCGCCACAACCACCAAAAGAAAATGATACAGATGTGGCATATATAAAAGAGGACTATGTAACTGTAACTCCACTTCACTATGACTTAACTAATTTTAAATTAATAAATAATATAGATGAGATTATAGCGAGGTAGAATTAAGGGGGATATATTTATGATAAAACCATTTGTTTTTACACCAGGACCAACTAGTGTAAGAGAAAATGTAAGATTAGCTAGAGCCAAGGATACGACAAATCCAGATTTAGATGGAAGTTTTTATGATTTCTATAGAGATACTTGTAAAAAAATTGGAGAAATAATAGAGACTAAAGAGGATGTATTTATACTTGGCGGAGAAGGGATTTTAGGACTTGAAGCCGCATGTGCATCATTAACGGAGCCAGGTGATAGAGTACTTATTATTGATAATGGTGTATTTGGTGAAGGGTTTAAGGATTTTGTTAAAATTTATGGAGGAAATCCTATTTTATATTCAGTGGATAGAAAATGTAATATTGACGTAGAAAAGTTAAGAAATTTTTTAGAGAAAGACAATAATTTTAAGTATGCAACTGTAGTTCATTGTGATACACCATCAGGAGTACTTAATAATCTTGGAGAAATATGTCCACTTCTTAAAGAGTATGGAATAGTAACAGTAGTTGATAGTGTAGCTGCTATGGGCGGAGAATCAATTAAAGTTGATGAGTGGAAAATAGATATTGCTCTAGGTGGATCACAAAAAGCATTTTCGGCACCTCCGGGATTAACTATAGTTTCAATTAGTAAAGATGCATATGAAATAATGAACAATAGATCTACCCCAATAGCTAGTTTTTATTGTAACTTAAATATGTGGAATGGATATTATGAAAATAAATGGTTCCCATACACTATGCCAATTAGTGATATCTATGGGTTAAGAGTTGCCGTAGAAAATATTATTGAAGAAGGAATTGAAAACATTTATGAAAGACACCAGAAAATTGCAGTAGCAACAAGAGAGGCATTAGTTAATTATGGACTAACTATATATTTGAATAGAGGATATTCATCTACAGTTACAGTAGTGGAACCTCCAAAAGGGATAAGTGCAGACGAAATAATAAAGCACATGAGGGAAAAGTATAATATATTAATAGCAGGTTCATTTGATTATCTTGCAAATAAGGTAATAAGAATTGGTCATATGGGTGAGAATTCTAGAGTAGAAAAAATTATATATGTATTAAATGCACTTGATATGACATTAAAAGACTTAGGATATAAAAGTTCTAAAAATCTTATAGATGAATTTAACAGCTATTATATATAAAAAGTTGAAGGTTAGATAATCTTAATAGGTTATTTAATCTTTTATTTTATATATATAAGGAAATATGTTAGTAAGTTTACTAAGGAAAATAGCTTTTTATAGAATGAAAACATAGTAAATAGCATTAATCTTCAAGTAGATAAAGTGGAAAGTAATATTATATACACGAACATTAATATAACATATGTCGATTATATAGGGTAATATGGAGGTATTTAGGGGCATAAATATATGGTAGTATATATATACTATACCTTGTGTATCGGTGTAAGAAAATTAAAGAAAGTAATAGAGAAATAAAGAAAAATAGCTATAAATTATTATAATGAGAAACTAACATTATTTATAAGAAAATATCTATGATAATATAAATCTTGTCGCTGAGAGATGCGGCGGTGAAACAACAGAAATTAAGCAGTTAACCTTA
>DALZNT010000246.1:0-2580 GCA_032005505.1 Clostridium sp.
CGCCATCCCAACCAAATAAGGTTAATTCATTAGATGTTTTTTTGTAGAGTCGACGACCAAAGACATCATAACCATATTCTGTAACTAGACCATTATTAATACTACGAATAAGTCTGTTTTGGTTGTCCCAAGTCAGCTTAAGGTTTTTACCAGCCTGAATAATCTCTGTCACATTACCTTGTGCATCGTATTGGTAGTGTTTACCTTTATAACTTTTAATAAGGTTATTTTTAATTTGTGCTGGACTTAATACCGAGTCAGAATCAATTAAGTTACCAGCTGGGTCAAAATTAAAACTTTCTGTTTTATGTAAACTTTGAGCTGTGATTAAGCGCCCAATTGGGTCATATTGATAATTGAGCTTACCCAAACGGCTATCTTCAACTTGACCAAGCAAATAGTTTTGATCGTATTGATAGCGTCTATGTGCTTGATATTGTAAATAGTCTTGAGTTTCTTGCTCAGGTTGAATGAACTGTGAACTCAGTAATCCCACATCATTATATTGTTTAGTTTGAATAAGCCCATTTGCTAGTAATCGTGTTGTTTCTCTATGCAAATCATTACGCTGAAATGAAGCAACTTCTTGATTATTTAAACCAATTGCATAAATATGCCCTGAACCATAAACAAGATGATTCAATGTTTGACCATCAGGCCGAATTGTTTTAATTAAATTTCCAAGCTCATCATACTCATAATGTAATACTGCTGTGAGCGGTTTCAGCTCTGGAATTTTATAATGCTGGTGCTCTCTAACCAACTGCCCAAGTGCATTGCGATAGAAATCAATTTGGCTAACCTCATTACTGGCTCGGCTCAGTTGGCTATTGAGGTTATAGTCAAATTGTTCCGTTTGTTTCTGCCCTGTATGTAAATGGGTAAAGCTTTTCGAAGCAATTTGCCCATCTGCATAATAGTCAAATTCGGTCAGTATATTTGGTTGACGGATTTGAAATAACCTTCCGTTCTCATTGTAACTATAGTGCTTTTCCTCTCCATCAAAGGCCTGTTCACGTATCAAATATCCATACGGATTGTATCCAAACAAATATTCGGCTTGATTCTGGTTAATCAGCTTTTGAATGCGACCTTGTTTGTCCCATTGATAAGTTACGCTATGTCGATTGGCATCAATACGCTGCTCTAATAAGCCAACTTGATTGTACTTATATTCCGTTACTAAACCTTTAGTGTCTATATGCTTAAGTAAGCGTCCTTCTTCATCATGCTCAAAGTATTCTTTTAACCCATCAGGATAAATAATACTTTGCAGCTGTCCTTTATCTCGGCCTTTGGTACTGTAAAAATACTGTACAACTTTATTATTTGCAGTTTGTTGAGCTGTCAGTGCACCATCTTCATCATATTCCCATGTACTACTCTTACCTGAGCAATCGGTATATGAAATCATCTGCCCCAATTCATTATATTGAATTTTCTTAACCCCACCTTTTGCATCAATGACTTCAACCAGTTGATTATCATTGTTATATTTGTACTGTGTGATATGCCCTAATGGATTGATTTCCTTACTAAGATTACCATTTTCATCATATTCCCGTTTCCAAATACTGCCTTCTGGGTCTTTAATTTCAACTAAATTACCCTGTTCATTATATGCAAAACGAATTATCCCACCATTTGGCTGGACAATTTTAACAAGTTGATCTTGATCATTATATTCCTGTTGAGTCTCTCGCCCTTCAAAATCAATTTGACGAGTAATCCGCTTTTGCCCATCACGGCTATACCATGACTCACGCCCATCCGCT
This sequence comes from Clostridium sp., assembly GCA_032005505.1. Taxonomy (GTDB): domain Bacteria; phylum Bacillota; class Clostridia; order Clostridiales; family Clostridiaceae; genus Clostridium_J. The sequence continues at coordinate 1,776 of DALZNT010000246.1, forward strand.
AAACGTGTGCGGTAAGTAAACCCATTGAGGTCAAAGTAATAGTAGGTTGGTACATCATAGGCGTCATAAACCGCCACTTGACGTAAGCGCGGGTGCCATTTTAGTTTGGTATGGAAACTACCATCATCCGCCCATTCTTCTACTGCTTTAGCTTTGGCTTCAGTTGATTCATAACGAATATTCTGTCCACGCCCTGTACGGTCTGTATAGCGCGTTAGTTGATGAAAGTGGTTATATTCATAAGTTCTTGTATAGCCATTCTGATCAATAGCTTTAATTAAGTTCCCTTGGGTATCGTATTCATAACGTGCTAATGGTTCGGCTTTATCATCTAAAAACACCGCCATAATTTTAACTTGCTCATTAAAAGCAAATTTTAATTGGTATTTGGCATGCTCTAATTGAAAATCAACATATTGAAGATAAGCAACCTTTTCAAAAATAAGATAACTTAAGTCAATCTTTTCTTGTGTTTTTTCATTGAATTGTTGAATCAATTGATAAGGCTGGCCAACTGAAAACTGATGGAATTGAAAAGACCAATTTCCACCGAAGTTTAGAACCAAATCTCCATTTTTAAGAGGTTGTACTATTATTCCCTCATAAGGTACTTCATAAGTTTCAAATGTAATAGATGCTGGCAGTTGATGCTTTCGCCCTTTACTATCAATAAATAGATAGCCTTGGGCATTTTGTTGAATCATATTGGAAAATGGCATCATCCAACGTGCACCGACCATGCTTTGATCAAACTCATCCATTTGTGAGTTATATTGCCGTATAAAAGAAAAACCTATTTTTGGTA
>DALZNT010000247.1:0-2576 GCA_032005505.1 Clostridium sp.
GTTTGCCGTAGTGACTGCTGTCATAACCGATCTGGAACGTAATACACTGAATCCAAGCCCCACCATGATCATTAGTCGTGGAGAGCGGATTGTTATTGAAACCGTAAATTTCTTGACCGCCATTAGGAGATACGACACCGTATACATTAATGTGAGATACTTTCGGTGCAGGCGCAAACAGAACTGGACCACCCGTATCTTTAGCCTTCTGCGCTTCAAATTCAGCTTTAGCCGCTTTTACAGCTTCACGGAATTCTTTGGAATTAATAATTTCTTCCTTTGTCAACGGTTTGGCTTGAGTCAGGTCACCATCTGCATAAGCAGCTACATTAAACGAAAGCACTAGAACAAGAATAAGAGCTAAACTAAACAATTTTCTCATAGCAATAAATTCCACCTTTCTTGTTATGGGTAATCTTTTACAAAAATATGGATAACGACAAATAGACCTGCTTGCAGATTAAAGCCTCTTGCCCTCCTTTCTTTTAAAGAGATGGTCCTTCCCCTTTTTTCTTTACTGAAAAAGAAATTAAGGAGGTAGAACTTTACAGGCTAGAAAACTCTATGAAGTAGGAATGTATATGTAAAATGAATGCCTGCCAATGATTATGTGTTGCAGACAAAATGTGAAACTCAATTATAAGAATTAATATCTTAGCTGTGGTAGGCTCTGACACATATGTTGGAGTATAATATTCCAAAATAATTATTTAAATTGAAATATATTCCATATATACAAACATATAGTACCTCTAATTACCAATTCAAGTCAAGTTTATTCATTAATACTATGAGAAGGGGCATGACGTAATTATAGATACGAAAAAAATGGTGCCAGAGCATATTGAACAACTGAAGAAAGCAATTGATAAAGAAGGATTAGCAGATAGAATATTATGGTTCCCCTAAAGGAGTGGAAAAATGGAAGAAAAAGATATTATCAATATGTTTGATTTGCATAAAAAGTGGGTTGAGACAATTGGTGATGAAGGTGAGCAGTTAAAGTTAGATGAAGTTGATTTAAGAGTTTTTGACTTATCTGATGTATTACTTGAACAATCCTATTTAATAGATTGCACTTTTGATGATCTCAAACTGGAAAATGTTGATTTTCATTCATCATTATTAGCCTCATCAACTTTTATCAATACATGTTTAGATAAATGTGATTTTTATAAATCAGATCTCAGGTATACGGATTTTTCCAACTGCATCATTAGAAATAGTAGATTTAGTAAAGGTGATTGTTGGGAAGCAGCGTTTAATAGCGCATGTTTAGTTGATTGTAATCTGATTAATGTATCTTTCCATGTAACCGATTTTAGAAATGCAAGACTAGAAAATATAGATATAAGTGTATCGACATTTAAAGATACGTTGTTAAACGGAGTAACACTAAAGGGTATTAAAGGGATAGAAGAAGCTTTTTTTCAGAGTATAAATATTGGCACACCGGAAAAACCGTTGCTGTTAGAAAAAGAAGAAGCTAGGAGATGGTTTTTAGAAAAATGTGAATCTTAAATATTTATTTCATTACATTAAACAGGTTGATCTTAGTTAGGTACCACGATAATTGACCTGTTTGTCATATCTTCGTTTTCCGGCCATGTTGTAGATAACAAATGAGTTTAATAAGAGTAAGGATGATGGCCTTGACTTTACAAAAAACAGTGGAAACACTGCATCAGTGGATTGACCAGAATTGGTCGACATTAGATCAGATAGAATTAAAAACAACGAGAGTGACGGTAGACTCTTTATACAATAAATTGATATCTGAAATAGATCATACGGACAACTCGGATCATTTATTGGAAGCAATCAATTACGAACTTACTCATTTCTTTCTGTCCATTCCTTGTGTAATGAAGATGTATCAAAGAGTGATTTGGTTAAATCCATCCAACCGTTCCTACTATCAAAGGTTTACAGATTACTTTTTACAATATGGTCCCGATTGGGAGGAAGAGGCGAATACTTTAATTGAACTTTACATGAAAGAAGATCTTCGAAAGGCTTGTGAATTTACACAAAAGATTGAGAAAGTTAAAAATTTGAAAATAAGTAATCCATGTCCAGGTATCATTTAAGATGGCGACCCTATAAAAGGTACACATTTTTTTCGGAATGAAAAAATACTAGTGGATTTCCCGCTAAATTCTCATCTTACCTCATCCCTTGAGTTACAATCTTCCTGAGGTGACCTTACCATGAAGGATAATATGTCAAACCTGATCGAGGATTTGTTTCACGGGAACCTGCGGTTGGACGAGTCAATTCATCCTGAACATGCCGATTATCAAGAGATCAATCGCCAGATATCGGACCTAATGCAGGACTACAAATCGCAGCTTACCGATAACGAATACGATGCTTTGGAGCAACTGATCGACTTGATCGGACAATCCACATCCATGTATGTGGAAGCGGCATTTGAGCAAGGTTTTCGCACAGGCGGCAGACTGATCATTGAGGTTTTAGCTAAAACGTAAGTAGCTACCTCTTTACCTTATGAGCCAGCAAACAATACACAGCAATACCAAAATCCCCTTCCCCATCACCAGCAATCGGCTGGT
>DALZNT010000248.1:0-2567 GCA_032005505.1 Clostridium sp.
AGGTAATATCCTCAACTTCAAGGGCAATTGCTGGTGCTGATGCTAGGCCTGGAGATTGAATTCCTGCTGCATGAACAAGATTACCTACATATTCGGATTTTTCTATAATAAAGTCCTCCTCATAAGTGGCAGCTCTAATTCCTGAATAATAGGTTATTACATCTGACCTTGATAGCTTATTTATCAAGTTAAAATGATTAGCAATTAATTTATCTATATTCTCTACATCTGTAGAGTAATCTTCTCTATAAGGTTGTTCATAGGCATCTGGTCCAACTAATATATTCCCATCAATAGTTTTAACTAAACCTCCGCCCTTAGTGTTTCCTTTCACAATTGTTAGCGGTGGCTTAGCTACAACTCCATTAAGAAGATTACCTTTCTTATGGTCTAAAATAATTGTCTGCCCTTTTCTTGGATGAATAGTGAAAAATCCATCGCCGGCCATTTCTGCAATTCTATCTGAAAAAACTCCAGCTGCATTTATTATGACTTTAGGATAAATAGTTCCTCTATTTGTATTTACCTCAAGAATTTCATCTTTAACTACCTTCATTGATAATGCAGCTGTATCCAATGAAAATTCAACTCCATTTTCAGCCGCATTTTCCCCAAATGCATATGTCATCTTGTAAGGTGATAAAATACCCGTTGTATCAAAATGAACACCACCGACAAAATAATCTGAAATATTAGGCTCAATATTAAGAACTTCTCTCCTATTCAATACACTCATTCCCTTTACTCCAGCCTTCTTAGCTTTATTTACTAGATATGGTCTACCTAAGTTTACAAACCATTTATCGAAAAGCACCGTAGATCCACATCGTATAAATGGAACATCTAGCTCTTTTGTAATTTTCGTATAAAGTGCATTACCTCTTACATTAAACTCTGACTTTTTAGAACCTAAGTGAGCTTCTATTCCTGGATGAACCATGCCATCATTTCTTGAAGATGTATGCATAGCCAAATCACATTCCTTGTCTATTACCAAAATTGATACATCCCACTTTGATAACTCTCTGGCTATTGAAGCACCTATTATTCCTCCACCTATAATTAGCACATCCACATTTTTCCCTTGTAATTTACTATCCTTTATTATTGGGAGTATTGCTGATGAGATATTAAGACCTTTAACCTTAATTTTATTTACTACACCCTTATACCTATATCTAGCTGCAAATTTTCCACTATCTACAACTTGATTCCAGTTATTCACTTCTCCTTCTAATATAATGGAGGAACGGTACTCTCTACAGTAAATTTCTCTACTTATCTTTTGTTGTAGCTTCTCTTCAATTTCTACAACTTTCTTTTTCATATTCATACCTTCCTTAGGACGTCCGGATGTCCTCATTTAATAAATAATTAATAATTAAACTAATTCCATGGTCAAATAATATATACTTTCTGGAACTATAAAGCTTAAATAATAAAATGGTTCATCACAGTTTTCAGCATATATCCATCTTTCCAAATGTAAAACTTGGGTATTATTTGCTATCTTGAGTATCTTACCCTCTTCCTCTGTAGCAAAAGCTAAAGTAAGTGTTTGTTCAATTCTACATATCTTTATCTTTAACTTATTAATAATAATATTAGTTAAAGCCCCCTCATAGAACTCTTTTAGCTTTGAATCACCAAATTCTTCAGTAAAATAGGAGTTTTCAATAGCTGCCGGTAATCCTTCTACATATCTAAGTCTTTTTAGATAAAAACATTTTTTTTTATTCTTCCATTTAAATTTAGATTTCATATACGATGTAGGTTCAAAGAGGTATTGTTCTATAACTTCATTATTTCCTTTTAATCCTTTAGTTCTTAAAGTGTAGCTTAAACTCATAAGTGGCTCGAATCCAATAGATGGCTTGTTTCTAAGAACGAAGGTTCCAACACCTTGATTTTTACAGAGATATCCTTGATTTACTAACATATTTATTGCTTCTCTAACAGTTGCTCTACCAACTCCATATATCTTCATTAACTCCTGTTCTGTCGGAATCTGTGAGTCCACCTTCCACTTTCCTTCTACTATCCATTTAGTTAGTTCCTCTTTTAATTGAATATACAGTGGTAACGGATTTTTTCTATCTATTATGATTAACCTCTCCTTTGAATATATTTTTTCAAATTACTTTATTTAAATTATATCTAACAACTTCGTTTTAATATACATTAATTTACATATTTTATATATTTATATATCAGCAGTTCAATTTATAACCTCATTTAATATCTGCATTGATTGTAGTAATCACCATTGTTGTTCTAACAACTGTAGCATTCATTATATTTGATAAAAGAGACGTAACATAAATAAGAAAGACTATGAAATCTAATTGCAGTTAGAATTTCATAGTCTTTTTCTATTTTATATCTAAATAAAATTTATAAGGGCTTACTCCAGACTTCTTAATTTATAAAAGCTTCAAGGAGTTTATACCATCATTCCTAATCCCCAATTTCGAAAGGATATACAACTCCCCACTCTTTTCTAAGACTATCCATTAATTTCATAATTCTAATAGTCTCTTCATGTGGCATTTCTTTACATTCTAATT
>DALZNT010000249.1:0-2559 GCA_032005505.1 Clostridium sp.
TGAAGAACTAAGAAAATCAGCTTAATATTGTGCGACTTTTTATGTCCAAGTTATTTACATAGGTCCATAGTTTCATGAATCCCAAACTCAAATTTGTCAGCTTTCTTAAGCATAAAACCATTATTTAATATATATTCATCTTTACCTTCTCGCCATAGCTCTATTTCCTTCATCCACCACACCCTCACTCATTAAATTTTCCTAAATCCCTTAATTTAATCTTAAATAACTATTCTTGTTCAGAACATTACCTTATTCTTCATTTGCATAAATTATAAACTGTTTTAAAAACAGCTCTTTGCCAGAGTCAGTCTTCAATTCAATAAACCCCTCTTCACAGCCATTAAACTTTTTCACCAAATTTATACTCGCAGTATTTCTCTCGTCAGCTTCATATATATATGAGGAATATTTTTTTGTTGAATTAAGGTATTGAAGCATTGCTTTCATCACTTCTGTTCCATAGCCCTTACCATGAGCAGCTTCCTTAAGCCAAAGCCCAAGTTCTGGGCTTTTCTCTTGAAGCCCATAAACATCAAATTTCCCTATAAACTCATTATCCTTAGATGTAATTATTGTAGCTAATGTCTTACCTTCCCTCATATCCAGAACTAAGTTTTCATACCTTTTTTTTGCCTGCTCTATAGATGTAAAGCTATCTGGAAATTGAAACCTTGTAATGTTATCAGTAGACTCCTTATAATAATCATTTAAATATTCCTCTGTAAAAGGAATAATATTTAATCTCTCTGTTTCAACTTTAAACATATTATCCTCCCTTAATAATTTCCTTTAATTCTATTAGCCATACTATAACTTTTCTAAAGATAAATGGCTTCTTGTAACATCCTTCTACTTAAAATTATTTATCTATTTCGTCAAAATTTAAGATTAAGAAATACACTGATGTTATAATTTCTCCACATAATTATAAGTTTCTATGAAATTAAATACTTCATTTTCCAGTGCCATTCATTATAATTACCTACAAGTTGCTCTTCTTCTCCTTCAATTATAAAACCTAAATTCTTATAAAAGTTAACAGCTCTTTCATTCCGTTTTTGGACATCAAGTTTGATACACTGAGCTCTTTCCTGTGCTCTTTTGATCACTTCCAATAAAGCTTTGTAACCAAAGGATTTGCCTAACTCCTCATACTTCAATACAATAAGATGTAAATAACACTGCCTATCTTTGATTTCATACATAATTCAACCTATTTTTTCATCATTTAATGAATTGTAAATTATAAAATTTTCATACGTTGTATAGTATTGAAATCTGTCTTTCCATTCTTCTTCAGTTGTATCATTATCTGCAAAAGTTTTTTCATATTCATCATTAGTAAATAAGGTGCTTATAAAATAAGAATCTTCTATGGTTGCTTTTCTAAAATATATATTTTCCATCCCTAACCTCCCACTAATTAAATCTTAGTTGACAATAATATCACAACATAGTTAAGTTAGTTTAAGCTAATTTCTTAACTTATTCACATTTTAATACAATTATTCCTCATTTTATATAATAATATCATATCACTAACTTACTTTTATTTCAAAATAACCATTATTTTGTAAATAAAATCTTGCAAAATAAAAAATACCGTAATATCCATTTCTGAATGATACGATATTTAAATCAAATTAATTTTAAATTTTATTTCGTAATGTCCTAAGATGGTTCAAGTCTATTAGTAAAAAATATATCTTCGATAGTTAATTGTGCAAATCCTTCTTTTTCTAGTATTCTACCAGTTTCTATATATTCTTTCTAAGGCATCATACCTTCTAAATGAAACTTATTACTAAAATCTTTTCCATTGACAGTTAAGATAATCTCTATTTCACCAGTGGCTTCTGTTTTAGAAACTTCAGCTACGTAATGAATTTCTCTCCTTTCCAGTGGTTTTATTGAAGCATCTTTTTCTAAAGTATAACCATCAGCACTTTCTGCCACAGAAAAACACATATACTCATTACTGTTGATTTTTATCTTTGCAGTGATTATGTCGTCTGCCATTTTAGCTTCATTATTCAAATTTTTCACACCTATAATTGCATCTATATAAATATTACCTTCAGTTTTTACCTCATAATAGGAATGGCTTCCAGTAATAGTTGAAGGCTCGATTCTTGGTGTAACATCAAGTGCATCTAAATAATATTCACAAACTCCCTGTACTGTATTAAGTTCCACAACACTGAACAACTCATTTTTAGTTGCATCTTGTTGAGTATCTTGTTGTGTATTTTTTTGTACATCCTCATCCCCTTGTTTGCTTTCTACTGCATTTTCAACAGAGGGAGATGTAGTTTTTACACTTTCTTCTCCCGAACTTTGAGTGTTGCTAACAGATTGGCTTGTACTTACTTTAGAAGAATTATCTTCTCCTGATGAATTATTTTTCTGTCCACATGAGACAAGTGACAGAGATAATAACAATAATCCTAATTTCAAAAATAGCTTTTTATTCATTTCAAACCTCCTCGCAAAACAATACAATTACGAGTTAATTATAGCATATTTTGTAAATACCGTACTATTCAATTTTCAAAG
>DALZNT010000250.1:0-2555 GCA_032005505.1 Clostridium sp.
TATAATAATTGACACTAAAATAGATAATAGTGGAATAGAAAAAGGATCTAGAGATCTAAGAAGTGAAGCTTATAAACTTGCAAAAGAATATCAAAAAGCTGGTATGAGTTCAAGTGAATCTTGGAGAAGAGCTTGGATAGATATAAAACAAAGTAGTTCAAATGGTTCTAAAAGCGTTAGATCTGATATGAACTCAATTTCTTCATTAGCTAAAAAGTGTGCTAGTATTTTAGCTGGAGCTTTTGTTTTAGATAAAATTAAGGATTATACAGTAGCAATAGCTAGAGCTGGTATTGGTTATAATGCATTATCAGAACAGGCTGAAGTAGCTTGGACAACTTTATTAGGAACCCATGAAGCAGCTTCTAAAATGATGAATGATATTACTAATTATGCAGCTAAAACTCCATTTAGTAAAATGGGCGTTGATGAAATGGCAAAGCAATTATTTAATGCAGGATTTCAAGGAGAAGCATTATTTAATCAACTTGATAAAATAGGCGATATGGGTTCAGCTTTTGGTATTCAAGAAGATTCGCTTAGAGAAATGGTTCGTCAATACGCTCAAGTTCAACAAGCTCAAGTAGCTTATACTGAAGATTTAAATATCTTACAAGATAGAGGCATTCCAATTTACAAGGCTCTTGGAGAAGTAATGGGAGTTCCAGTATCTCAAGTAAAAAAATTAGCTTCAGAAGGTAAAGTAACAGCAGATGTTTACAACAAAGCTATAGATAGTATGGCCAGTAAAACAAAAGGAGCTATGGATGCTCAATCTAAAACTTTTAGTGGGATGATCTCCACTATGAAAGACAACTTATCAGTTTTAATGGGACTACTTACTAGACCAATGTTTAATAAAATGAAAGCAGGACTAGAAAGTTTAATGCCTAAAATTGATAAATTAACTGAAGCAACTGAAATTTTTATTTCTAGCTTAGAAAACGGAGATAATTTAGGCTCAAGTCTTTTTAAAGGCCTTGAAAATTTATTTGGTGAAGAAACTGCCAATAAAATACTAGATGTAGCTAATGCAATAGGTACTTGTACATCAGCTGTTTTAGGAGCTGTTTTAGCTTTTAAAGGATTTACTATTCTTCAAAGTGTTACAGCTGTATTTCAAACTGCAAAATATAATTTAGCATTATATGAAATGACAGCTGTTGATGCAACAATAAAGCAAGGAGTTCTTAATGGTAGTTTAACCCTTGGTGAAACTATAGTTGCATTATTTACAGGAAAAATAACTTTATCTACAGCTGCTATGAGAATTTGGACATCTACAATTAAATTTGCTACTGGCCCAATTGGATTAATAATAGCAGCAATCGGAGCATTAGTAGCAGTATTTATTTATCTTTGGAATACCTCAGAAGGCTTTAGAAACTTCTGGATAGGATTATGGAATACTATTAAAAGTTTTACTGCTTCAGCAATTAATAATATAAAAAACTTATTCATTTCACTAGGTGAAAGCGTTAAAAACTTAGTAGGCCCAGCTTTATTAGTTGTATGTGAAAAGGCAAAGCAAGCATGGGAAAGTTTTAAAGATGTTATAGCATCTTTAAAATCTAAATTTTTAGAATTAAAAGATGCCACACTTGGAGCGATTGGATCAGGAATATTAAGCCTTGTTGAAAAAGCAAAACAAACATGGAGTAATTTAAAAGAATCTATTTCAGCTATAGCTGAGAAATTCTCTTTTCTTGGCCCACTTGTAAGTTCATTCTGTAATTCTCTTGTAAGAAGCTTTACTACTGCAAGGGGGATAGCTTTAACTTTTGTAGGTGTAATAAGTAATATAGGATTAAGATTCTTAGGATTAACTGGCCCAATGGGTTTAGTTGCATCTTTATTAATAACTTTAACTACTAGCTTTTTTAAATTAAGTGGCTTTAGTGCTGAAGGAATAACCAAAACATTTGAAGAGCTTGGAAATAAAATTAGTAATGTTGGAGATATACTTTTAACAAATCTTCCTAAGTTTTTAGATGCTGGTACGAAGATACTAGTTAATATTATAAACGGAATAACAAATGCACTTCCTAAACTTATAGAAGTTGCAAGTAATATAATTACTAATATTGTTAATGGTATAACTACAGCAATTCCTAAATTAATTGGAATTGCAACAACTTTAATTGATTCATTTTCTAATTTTATTGTTGCTAATCTTCCAAAGTTAATTGAATCAGGTGTTACTATTTTAAATAATATAGTTCAAGGAATTACTGATACTATTCCAAAGCTTTTAGAAACAGTAACTAAAGTAGTTAATTCATTTTCTGATTACATTTCAAATAATTTGCCTAAGATAATAGATTCTGGAGTACAAATACTTAATAATCTTATACAAGGCATAACAAGTAATTTACCTAAATTACTTGAAAATGGTGTTAAAATTGTAACTAAAATTCAAGATGGTATTGTAAATGCACTACCTAAAATATTAGAAGTTGGCCTTAAAATTTTAACTACAATTCTAACTGGAATAATAACTAATTTACCAAAATTATTAGAAACTGGCGTTAAAATCATTGGTTCTTTAATAGGTG
>DALZNT010000251.1:0-2535 GCA_032005505.1 Clostridium sp.
AGTAATAAAGTATTTAGATATCCATTGTCGAAACTTCATTTCCTTGTCACCCTTATTATTTTTAGCTACATCGGATGAGCAAGGATTTTGCGATGTATCTCCACGAGGAGATGCACCTGGATCAGTGATAGTTATAGATGATAAGCAATTAGTTATTCCAGAAAGACCAGGTAATCGTAGAATTGATTCACTAAGAAACATATTATCGAACCCAAGAGTAGGTATTATATTTATCATTCCAGGACTAGAAGAAACGCTGAGGATTAATGGACAAGCTTTTGTGATTAAAGATGAAAAAATTCTAGATCTTATGAAAGCAAAAGGTAAAAAACCGACCTTAGGAATAGGAGTAAAGGTTGAAGAATGCTTTATTCATTGTGCAAAAGCATTTAAGCGGTCTGGGGTATGGGAAAGCAAGTCTTGGCCAGAAGGGGATACACTACCGTTAATTCCAACAATACTATCAGATCATGTAAATTCAACTGAATTTACAGTAGAAGTAATCAGGAAAGGACTACAAGAAAGTTACGAGAAGAGACTTTATTAAGGAATATTTGTTTATAGTTTCAAAGAAGGCACCGTCATTTTATAACATCGTATTGACGCTGTCTGTCCTTGCTCTTGATCCGGCATTCGCCGGATCCTGAATACAGGAACGTTATATACAATTCTGGAGATCTAAGTTCCACTTGAGGATGAATGTGAATGTATTAGGAGGGAAGCTCTAGAAATGAAGAGATTCAAGAGGCAGCAAAGGACTATAAAGAAAAATAACAGTTTTGTAGAGTAAAATGAAATGAGAATGTAGATGTGGATCAAAGAAGTCGGGCTCAGGTGAACAGTACTGCGAACCTAACCACGTCGCGGTTGGCACTAGAAGCTACCTTAAGGTTCTCGGGCTCGTTGAATAAAGAACGAATGTTATCTGAAACGGATGAAAAGACAAATTTATTTATCTGGGGTGTTTCGGTGAAGTACACACACTTAAAAGATCTGATTCATGCTGATTTAGTTGACTATAAAGAAGTAGAAGGTATGAAGCTGATTTTATGTTTTAGAATCCATAGAGAATCAAATGAACAAAATTATTCTGAATTAATTGATGTTGAAGGTGGTTCATTGATTAACCAAGAGGATGAAAGATTTCCGCTGATTGAAATTGAATTTGATTCTTATATAGGATTTTCAATAAGCAATGAAAGCTACACATTAAGAGATGAATATGAAGAGTTTGAAGGGAAGATATTCAGAACTTTCAGAAGATCCAGATATTTAGATTACATTAAATTAGCGACATTTGCATCAGATGAATACCCAGGTCCATATAAACATTATGGAGTTGCTGGATTAAATCATATTGTTGACATTATATCCTCTGATGTACCGTACATAAGAATTTAATCAGTAGGATAAACTATTAGTTAAGGACGGGGATTTCTATGAGTAGATTGTTACTAACCTCTTGTGGTTTTTATACTGAAGATATTAAAAATCAATTTTTGGAGTTTATTGACGGAGATATTTCTAAATTAAAAGTCTCAATTATTACAACAGCATCCCCTTCAAAAGAAACTAATAGATATGCACAAAGAGCATTGCAAGAGTTTAAGGACATGGGATTTCAGCATATCAATTTTGTAGATATTGAATTTGATGATCCACAAATTCTCCTACATAGAGATGTTATATATATCAATGGTGGAAATCCATATACATTATTGTATTACGCTAAGAAAAGTGGTGCTGATGAAATTATCAGAACACTGGCCGCACAGAATGTAATTATCGTTGGAGTAAGTGCAGGAACGTTATTACTGGGGCCGAATATTAACATTGTTGATTTCTTTACTCCACAGATGAACACAATGAATTTAACGGATTTTAAGGCATTAGGTGTAACTGACAAGCTTATTTTTCCTCACTCTGATCGAGATGACATATTTAAAGATAGTACTAATAAAACCATTGAAGAGAGAATAGTAGAATTTGAATCCACTGAGAACTGTAAGGTGACAAGGCTTAAAGATGAAGAATATATCCTGGGTTCGTGAATACAGAAACGTTATACGAAATTCCAAAAAGTGCGGAGGGAAATATGAAAGAAGACAACGATTCAATCCGTGTTCAGAACTACAAAGATTTTATTGATGGATTAGTCGAAATTCGGCCTGGAGTGTTATCAAGATGGGTATTGACTACTGGGTGGCCAAAGACAGAAGAGAATATAAAAGTTAATGAATTTATTGGCTCGCTGTCTGAAGAACAAAAACAATTACTTGCACAAATCATTCAACAATCACGAGATGGTGGTATACATGACGTTTTGGTCTACTTAAATGATGAAATAAACCTTAATGGAATGAAAATCACAAAAAATGACATTGAAATAGCTAAGGAACCTTTTGATTCAGAGATGTATTTCGACTGGGTATGTAGAAGAGAAGGAGATCCGTGGCCGGATTCGGAGAAGTAGTGAAGCTTCGTATAACCTTATATGAAAGAACCTTCAATCGTAAGTAATGAGGAGGATAAATG
>DALZNT010000252.1:0-2502 GCA_032005505.1 Clostridium sp.
CAATATTAGTGATAGTGATGAAGCTCTTTTATTTTCAACAATTATCGAAAAACCTTTTACCCCATCATCTAAACGTTGGGTTCCTGTAAAGGCGTACTCCAAGATGGGAATGGATGGTTATTTTACTGACATGGGTTATGAAGGAAACGCTGGTGATGGATATGTTCCAACCCACACTGCAGGATCAAGAGCATATGCGGTTAAAGGTACGGGCGACTCTATGTTTCCAGCTATCCGTAATGGTTGGTATGTAGTATGTGATCCAGATGCAGAACTTGTGCCAACAGAATTTGTTCAGGTGTGTTTGAAGGACGGAAGGTGCACAATTAAGGAATTTGTAGGAATAAATGGTGGTGTTTTGAGTTTATTGGCCGTTAACGGTAGCGAACGACTAACTTTTGACATGGATGAGGTCGAAAGTATTACGGCTATAACTGATATTGTTCCACCAAGTCAGCATAGACAGGAACATCCTAAAGCAAATTAAGAATAATTTTCGGTAAAATATTGGAATAATAAATGACATCACAACAACTTATTCAGTACCTTCCCTCTTCAAATTATATTGAATTTTTGCGTGGTGCTAGCGATGGTGTTTCTGGATCAACCCATATGGCCACAATAAGGTGGGAGGATGACATCGAGCGAGATTCTTGGGTAAAAATTTATGCTGGGGATAAACCTAGAAGCCTAATCAATGAAATGATTGGATATATCCTAGGAAAAGCACTTAATTTGCCGATGCCTCCTAAAGCTGGATTTCTTTTAGTGGAAAATAAAATTCTTAACCCACTATTAGTAAGTAAGCTCAGCGAGGTTGATCGATATAGAGGTTTTACTTTTGCATGGGTTACAGAAGATGTCAAAGGAAAAAATCTTAGAATAGAAATAGAAAATAACCCAGCCATTATGAATGTAATGGTTGAGTATTTTAGTTCATGCATGAAAGAGTGGGATCAACTATCAAAATTGATCGCCTTTGATGACTGGATATTAAATACAGATAGAAATATGGGGAACTCAATTCACTTACCAGATAAAACCTTTAGCCTAATTGACCATGGGGAATGTTTACATGGAGGAAATTGGAAAGAAGCTCAGTTACTTGACTTTAATTGTCATCATATAGGTTTTGCAAACAATTTCCACTTAAAATTACTTCACGAAAAACATGCTCCTGCTGGGCTGTTTCAATATGAAAATACTATGCATGAGCTTGAGTTGGCAAAGTTAGAACATAAAAAAGCTTTTTTAAATGCTGAGTCAGAAATCAGACTTCATTTACACGATCTTATTGGTGATGAAGTTATTGAAACAGGTATTGAAGAAATACCCTCTTATTTGGCTTTGGAAACTGTTCTGAGTTTTCTCAAGAAACGTGCAGAAGGTCTAAAGAAATTTAATGAAAGATGTGATACATTCTTTTCATCACACTCTATTGTTCGTCCACTGAGTTAAAATTATGAATAACTTCAAAGGGCTAGAAGAAAAATTTAAAAAAAAATCTCCTCAAGTATCTACCATTGAGGGTCATTGGACACAAATTCGTTGGACACCTGACTTAGTAAGTGGTGAACAAATATCAATAGGTGTTTTTCTTGAAGAAAACGGATTTATTCACACTAAATTTATTGAAGATTATGGCCGCCTAGAGTGTGTGTATGGAAGAGATATATCTAATAACTTAGAATTAGCAATTGATTTAATAGAATATCTACTTAAACGAGATTGGAAAAAATCTGTCTCTCCTCAATTAATATTTGATCAAAGAGGATTTGCACGTGGTGAATCAATACAATCTATTTTAGACAAACTATTCAACCGTGCAGTACCTTTTGGTAAACCTCATGACATACCACATGAGCCGATAGATCGCTTCCCAACCTATAGGACATCAAACCTAATAACCAATATTAAGTCACGTATATTCAATCAAATCGGTGAAACTGTTTATGATATTTTCCCAGAGAAATCTTGGTTAGATATCTCAATTGGGCAAAAGGTTCATCAAATTGATGTTCCAATTCGCCCGAAAGGAACAAAACAGGTTGGTAGTATTAACTCTACAATTTATAAAACATACGATAAATTTGAAGTGAGTTGTCTCGCAGCACTAACTGACCTGCAATTGGCAAAGAAAAGTGGTCTAGGCGATGATGCTGTTTTATTCACTTTATTGCCTAATGATTATTCTTTAAGTTTACTTCCTGAAGCTGAACAAGAAAAAAGATTTAATTTCTTAAAAGAATTTGAATGGAAACTGGAAATGAATGAGATAATACATAAAAAATATTTCGAAGAAATTGATATCTCGGACAATATTCTAAATTGGGCGAAAAAAACTATTCCCCACTCAGATCTCTTTAATTAATTATCAATAATATTTATAAAACCCACCATTGTTGTGGGTTTTATTTTGTTTAACAAAATACAAAATTAGGTATCTCTAATTTTATTAGGAATACCTATTGACTTAATAATTAGGTTTACCTAATATTTATC
>DALZNT010000253.1:0-2479 GCA_032005505.1 Clostridium sp.
TGTAATTGATTTGTCATTTGAAGAAGACTCTGTACCACCGGTTGTCCCTATACGATACTGTTGAACGCCATTGTTATCAATTAAAGTGTTATCTGAGACCACTCCACACTGTCCAGACATATCTGTTGCTGTTGCATTAGGTTTAATATCAGTACGAATGTCACCATTTTCATCAATCACAATACCTAAATCGATTGGTGAAATTCCAGCAGTATCAAATTTAATATTTAAAGTACCATATAACGGGAAAATATAAGTTTGCCCTGAGCTCACATTTTTTGAAGTTCTAAAGATATCTTTTGCAAGATAACTTGCTGGAGTTACTTTATAGATGTCTAGCGAACCATTATAGTTTTGATTACCTATACTCTGGCGCCATAACGCATATTGTTGAGGATTTGGTGTTTTACTATTTGTTGCACCTAAATAAAGACTTTCGCGACCAGCAATAAATGAATCATTTAATAATTTACCTTGATAAATCAGTAAATCTTCAGCGCTATTAGCTGAAGCTTTTAAATGGAATGGTTGCGTCGATTTAATCTCAGCTTGTAATGGATCGAGCCATGTGGTTTGAGCATTCGCTGTAAGTTGAGCTGGCTTAGATTTAGTTAATACTTCCATTACTGCTGTAACTGTTGAGTTACTTGTAGTAGTACTTGTACCTTTCCACTGTAAGCCGTAACCAAATGTATAACCTTGGCGATCTGAGAGTAAAAATAAATTGCCTATTACGTGTTGGGTATTAGCAGCATTTTTTGGACAATCCGCTAAATTAGCTAAATTACATCCATAAAAATTTTCTGAAATTAAGTTTGGTTGAGCTAAGGTCAAGTAATCTGACTGATATAAACCTACCAAACTCAAATGAGTCAATTGAGTTACTAAAGCAAAAGCCTGATTATCATCAATTTGGCTAACATCTAACCAAGGTTTCAAGATACTGGCGTATGCTCCACTTTGCCATTCAGCAGCAGTAATATTTTGAAGTACTACATTTAGCGTATTTTTCTTATCTTCGGTAAATAGTGTAGGTTGTATATCTCCCACTACATTATCACCACGCTCTAAACCAACGCTTTGAAAGAGTTTAACCAAGGCCATTGCTACACGGATGGTTGGATCATTTTGACTTAATGAAGCAGGTGCTACACCTGTTAAAGCCGTAGCCATATCCATAACTTTCAAACGTGGCGGAACGACCACCTTAATCTTTGAAATATTATCTAATTGAACAGAACCTAAATCGATCTTTGTTTTAGTTTGAGTGCCTTGTAAAAAGAAATTTGCTGTATCACCAAGTTTACATGTACCAACCACACTGTTTCCTGAAGCTTTAGTAACAAAACTCTGATTTGCAGCACTACTACAGGTAAAATTAAGACCAGCAATGGGATAATCGAGTGAAAACTGTAAGCAGTCACTATTTGATGCATCACAACTTCCATTTGCATTTGAACTACCAGAACCACTTGTAGGATCTTCATTAATGGTTGAGCTACCACCGCCACAACCATTCAGCATGATTGCTAATGTGGTTAATGCAAAAGGCCATAATAATTTTTTATTCATTAGATACCCTACTTATTTTTAACGTAATACTGAAATTTGAATCTGTCCCTGATTTGATAACTCTTGTTCTGCTACATCTATTGAAGAAGATAAAGGAGTTAACATCATATAACGCGCATGAGGCGGCACTCTTAAAGTACCTTGAATCGATGCATGTTGTAATATCGTAGAAGGATAAGACTTGCTCTTGAAACCACTTGCCCCTTCTAAAATACAGCCCTTCTCATCTAAGAATATAGCTAAAGGCCAATAATATAGAGGTGCGGAATTACTCGCTGCAAATGACATAAGTTGTAAATGTTGTACAGATGGATCTAGTTTTACCAACTCATATTCAAACTTTTCTTTTAATGGCTTTCGAGGCCATAAATTTACTTCTTTTTTAGCTCCAAGCACTTTGATTGACTTTTTATAGCCTTGAACAAAACATTTATCTTGCTCAAAAGTCGTTTCTAATTCTTTTTGAGACAGTCGTATATAAGTTGGAGCTAAAACAATCGCTCCTTGATCTTCCTGAGATTGCTTATTAAACAATTGTTCTAAAGTAGACTTGCTTACACCTTTTTTTCTTTCGATAAACTCTGTTCTTCCAAGTCCATCCGGCATAACATAAAAGCGTTTTTTACCTTCAAGATTAAATTCCTGATCTTCAAGATATTCATTATTTACATACTCTACGCCATCAATACTTGTAAATTTAGATCGATCATTTGAAGGATCTGGTATTGAAACAGTTTGAGAAGTACTTTGTGAAGATGAATAAATTTTTGCTGGAACACTTTCTGTCTTAACGCTACTAGTCTGTTTTGTAACTTCCTCCTTCTGAGCTTTACTCATTCTTAAAGGAAGCTCCGGTGCAGTCGGTGCAGTCGGTGCAGTCGGTGCAGTCGGTGCAGTCGGTGCAGTC
>DALZNT010000254.1:0-2462 GCA_032005505.1 Clostridium sp.
CCTAAGAAATTAAAATGAATTATTTCATAATTTATTTTAATTTCTTATTAAGGAAAGAAAGAGGTTTTTAATTATGTATACAAGAAGAAAGGAGTTAGAATGGGTGAAAAAATATTAGTTACTGGTGCACCAGGTTTTATAGGATTTCATTTGTCAAATTTGTTACTAGATAGAGGATATACAGTTATAGGAATAGATAATATCAATGATTATTATGATATAAAACTAAAGGAAGAGCGTTTAAGTTTGCTTAATAAAAAGGAGAATTTTACTTTCTATAAGATGGATTTAAAAGATAAAGAATCTATAGATGATTTATTTAAAGAGAATAAATTTAATTATGTTATCAATTTAGCAGCACAAGCAGGGGTAAGATATTCAATAATAAATCCTTATGCATATGTGGATTCCAATTTAATAGGCTTTATTAATATTTTAGAGGCATGTAGAAACTATCCTGTTAAACATTTGATTTATGCATCTTCAAGTTCAGTATATGGAGGAAATAAAATAATTCCATTTTCAACTAATGATCAAGTGGATCATCCAGTGAGTCTTTATGCAGCAACAAAGAAATCTAATGAATTAATGGCACATACTTATAGTCATTTATATAGAATCCCAACAACGGGATTAAGATTTTTTACAGTGTATGGCCCATGGGGAAGACCGGATATGGCATATTTTTCATTTGCAAGAGATATACTCAGTGGCAAGGAGATTAAAGTATTTAATCATGGGGAAATGGAAAGGGACTTTACATATATCGATGATATTGTAGAGGGCATATACAAATTATTGCCATTAGCTCCAAAGCCAAACCCAGACTGGGATGAATCTAAAGATGACTTAAGCAGTAGCTTTGCACCATACAAAATTTATAACATTGGAAATAACCAACCAATTAAATTAGAAAAATTGATTTCAATATTAGAAGATAAACTTGGGAAAAAAGCAAAAAAAATTTACACGGAAATGCAAGCTGGAGATGTAGTTAGAACATATGCAGATACTACAGATCTAGAAAGGGTAATCAATTTTAAACCTCAAACAAGTATAGAGGTGGGGTTAGGTAAGTTTGTTGAATGGTATAAACAATTTTATGAATTGTAAAGACTATGGAGGGAAATAAATGAAAATAGCTATAGCTGGAATTGGATATGTTGGCTTATCAAATGCAGTACTTTTAGCTCAAAATAATGAGGTAATCGCAATTGATATTATTAAGGACAAAGTGGACATGATTAATAATAAGAGATCTCCTATAGAAGATAAAGATATACAGGAATATTTATTAAACAAGAAACTTAATTTAACAGCAACTACAGATTCATATGAGGCATATCATGGGGTAGATTACGTGATAGTAGCTACACCAACTAATTATGACCCAGATAAAAATTACTTTAATACGAGAACGGTTGAGGCAGTAATAGCCAATGTACTAGCTATTAATCCTGATACTACAATAGTTATTAAATCAACAGTACCAGTGGGATATACAGAGAAAGTAAGAAGGATGTTTGAAGCTGATAACATTATTTTTTCACCAGAATTTTTAAGGGAAGGTAAAGCTTTATATGATAATCTCTATCCATCTAGAATAATTGTTGGAGAAAAATCAGAAAGAGCAGAAAAATTTGCTAATCTTCTTTTAGAAGGGGCTATTAAAGAGGAGATTCCAGTTTTATATACTAATTCTACAGAAGCAGAAGCAGTGAAGCTATTCGCGAATACTTATTTAGCATTAAGAATAGCTTACTTTAATGAGCTAGATACCTATGCAGAAATAAGGGGATTAAACTCAAAGGAGATTATTGATGGAGTAGGACTTGATCCAAGAATTGGAAATCATTATAATAATCCATCTTTTGGATATGGTGGATATTGTCTACCTAAGGATACAAAACAGCTTAGAGCCAACTACCAAGATGTGCCTAGCAATATAATTGGATCTATAGTAGATGCTAACAGCACAAGAAAAGATCATATAGCAGATCAAATTATTAAAAGAAATCCTAGTATAGTTGGTATTTATAGATTAACAATGAAAACAGACTCAGATAACTTTAGGTCATCTTCTATTCAAGGAATTATGAAAAGAATTAAAGCTAAAGGAATTGAGGTTATTATATATGAACCAATACTTGAAGAGGACAGTTTCTTTCATTCTAAAGTTATTAGGGATTTAGAAACATTTAAAGAAAAGTGCGATATTATTGTAACTAATAGAGCATCTAAGGAGCTCCTTGATGTAGAAGATAAAGTTTATACAAGAGATATATTTAATACAGATTAGTGATAAACTAGATAAAATTTAATAGGTATTTTTAGTATAAAGGGAACTATTTCAAAACTTTAGAGTGAGAAAAGTTTCCTTTTTTATATCACAATATAGTATAAAGTTACATATATTGTATAGAGCAATAAAAATTGGATGGAGGCATATGTTAGGAAATACA
>DALZNT010000255.1:0-2435 GCA_032005505.1 Clostridium sp.
TTTCAAAGACCAATTCTTTTGTGCCGCTCACTTACTAGTGACGACTTTTACTATTATACTAGGTAATTCCTTACCTGTCAACAACTTTTTAAAAACTTTTTTCTTAATCTCTTAAGAATTGTTTCTCAGTTTTGTTGTTTTGTTGCCGCATCTCTCAGCGACAAGATTTATTCTATCATGATTAAGCTCGCATAGATTTATACTTTCCAAACTTACAGAAAAATATACCCATCATACTATGTTTTTCAACATAATCCTTCATTTTTCTCATATTGATACACTAGGACAAGTATTAAGTAAAAAGAGAAGATATACTGAAATATCTTCTCTTTTTACTATATATTCTTGATTATTCTACTTATATTATAGAACTTTATCATCAACCTTCTCTAGATATTCATCTATTACGTCTATGATAGAGCTTACACATCCCTCTTTAAATGGTGAGATTAGATTTGCATAGTCTACAAGATTTACAAAAGACTTAGTTCCTCCAACTTCACATAATCTTAAATAATCATTCCAAGCTTCTTCATGATTCTCTTGATCCTTCTTCCAGAATTGAAGAGCACATATTTGAGCTAAAGTATAATCTATATAATAGAATGGACTATTAAATATGTGAGCTTGCTTAAACCACCAGCCCCCTCTTTCTAAGAAATCACATTCACTATAATCTTTATGAGGAAGATACTTTCTCTCTATTTCTCTCCACGCAGCTTTTCTTTCTGTTGGTGTAGCTTCTGGATTTTCATATACGAAGTGTTGGAATTCATCAACTGTAATTCCATAAGGTATAAACTTAATTGCATCTCCTAAATGAGTATACTTATATTTAGCTTCTTCCTCTTTAAAGAATAAGCCCATCCATGGCCAAGTAAAGAACTCCATACTCATTGAATGAATCTCACAACTTTCATAAGTTGGGAAATTGCACTCTGGTATAGTAATCCATTTACTTCTATAACATTGGAATGCATGTCCAGCTTCATGAGTTAATACATCTACATCCCCTGAAGTTCCATTAAAGTTTGAGAATATAAATGGAGCTTTATAATCTGGAATATAAGTACAGTAACCGCCTGCTTGTTTACCTTTCTTGGTTACTAAATCCATTAATTTGTTTTCTATCATGAAGTTAAAGAATTCTTTAGTCTCTGGTGAAAGCTCGGAATACATCTTTATTCCATTGTTAACTATCCACTCTGGTTCTCCCTTTGGTGTAGCATTTCCAGTTAAGAACTCAAACTTCTCATCATAATAACTAAATTTATCTAACCCTAATCTTTCTCTTTGTCTATCATATAACTTATTAGCTACAGGTACTATGTAATCTTTAACCTGTTCTCTAAAGTTACTTACCATCTCTGCATTATAATCAGTTCTTAGCATTCTTACATAGCCAAGCTCAACAAAGTTTTTAAATCCAAGCTTCTTAGCCATCTTTGTTCTTACTTTTACCATGTCGTCATATATTCTATCAATCTCTGCTTCCTTCTCAACGAAGAATCCAAACATAGCTTCACTAGAAGTCTTTCTCATGTCTCTATCTTTAGATAGCATAAATGGAGTTAGTCCTGAAAGATTTCTCTCATCTCCTTCAAACATGATTTTAGCTGATGCTATAAGCTTGCTATACTCTGAAGATAATTTGTTCTCAAGTTGTAAATCTTCAATAATCTCTGGTGCAAAAGATTTTAGATTATATTCAGCAATACTAAAGAACTGCTTTCCATAATCTCTTTCTAATTCTGATCTGAGTTTATTTTCAACTATAGCCTTATAGAACTCCGAGTAGATTTCATTATAGAGTGGGTCATATTCATCCCAGTATTCTCTCTCTTTGTCATAGAACTCATCCTCGGTGTTTATGCTATTCCTTATACTAGCTATAGTTCCCATAGTATCAACATTGTTTCTAATAGCATTTATATCATCTATAAGAGCTTTAACATCATCTAAGTTATCACTCTCTTTTACTTTTGCTATTAGCGTACTTAATTTTTCTTTAATTCCTTCGTAATTTGGTCGTTCATACATAAATTCATTAAATCCCATGCTTATGCACCTCCAAGAATAATTTTATCATTTAAGTAATATTCTGTAAATACATTGTGCGTCTATCTATCTTAAATAATTCACTATTACTAAGAAAAGCACTCCTGGTATTCCTAAAAATCCTGCAATAAGTGCTGTTATTGCATTTATCGGTATAATTAACCCGAAACTTGAGCCAAATAAGTTTATTAAATAAAGTAATATACCTCCCATTATCCCATTAATAATTAAATTAATTAATATCTTAAATGGCCAGGCAAATATTTTACCTATTACGAATATAGCTAGTACAGCTATTATAAAGTAAACTATGTTTTCCATTGTATCCCTCCATAATTATATTTCCCTTCTTACTATTAACAGGGAGTTTATACTAT
>DALZNT010000256.1:0-2415 GCA_032005505.1 Clostridium sp.
ACAGTCAAAATCTGGTCATGCGTTCATTAAAGACGTTATGCGTGAACACAATGCCGTATATGGCGGGGAAATGAGTGCTCATCATTATTTCCGTGATTTTGCTTACTGTGACAGTGGTATGATTCCTTGGCTACTCACCATTGCCCTACTTTCTGAAACAGGACAATCTCTCTCAACACTCGTTGAAAATATGATTGCCAAGTTCCCTTGTAGTGGTGAAATCAACTTTAAAGTAGCCGATACGCAAACTACGATTCAAAAGATTTTCGACTTCTATGCCGATCAAAATCCACAAATTGATCGTACCGATGGTGTAAGTCTCGACTTTGGTACATGGCGTTTTAATGTCCGTGCTTCAAACACCGAGCCTTTACTACGTCTCAACATTGAAAGCCGTGCAGACCGTCAAGCTCAGCCAATGCAGCACTATGTAGATGAATTGACGGGTTTAATTCAGTCTTAATAGAGTTCATCTCAAAGAGATGGGACATTATTGTTCCATCTCTTTTTGCGTATTCTGCATAATTTTATAAGTATGATTATGTCCATCTAATACATCCTTATTTAGATTTTCATAACCTTTTAACAGCGCTTTCTTATCAAAATTACACGTTGGATTTTCATTGATAAATTTTTGGTGAATGGCACTATAACAACTCGAAACATCATCAACAAATTGATAGTAATCTGATAAAGGTAACCCTGCTAACTTTAATAGTTTTGGAGCAACGAAACTTGCGGCAATATAAGGTTGCTTCAAAGGCTTCTTATCTAATTTATAATTGCTCCATACCACAAAAGGTGTCTGATAATTTTTTAAGTTAGTTCGCTCAGGATCATCTTTAAAAAATCCATAACTTTCATAAACTTCTTGTAGATTTGGCAAATGATCACCAAAAGCAATTAAAATTGTTGGTCGATCTACTGTCTTTAAATATTCAGCGAACTCTTTTAACTTTTGGTTAGCACGCGCAGTTCCAGCAGTATAAGTACTTAACTTTTGCTTTTCAGTCTCAGACAGCTCTTTGTTAAATTTATAATTTTGCTTACCAAAACGATCATCGTTATACATAGGATGATTTTCAACAGTAATCGCATAAATAAACTTTGGCTGTTGCTCGTTCTCTTCTAAAGTAGACTTAATCGAATCAAAAATAAGATCATCTGTGGCCCATCCTCCTAAATTAAAGACTGTAGACCGATCTTTTTGGGCAATCATATTTTCAAGTGATATAAATTTATCAAACCCCAATGCTGGATATACCTTATTGCGATTATAGTAATAACCATAGTTATTATGCATTGCAATTGTTTGATAACCAATTGAATTTAAATAATAAGGTAATGCATAAATTGGCTTTTTCAGCTTAGAAACATATAACAACTCATTTGGGAAAAAAGTTGTATTGAGGCTCGTAAGGACTTCAAATTCAACATTCGCAGTACCTCCTCCAAAAGAAGGAGACAGTAAATTAGAGACCTGATTTTGATGAACAAAAGATAGTAAGTCTTTTGGTAAACCACTATCTAAATGATGAGAATCCCAAAAAGATTCTTCCATCACGATAACAATGTTCGGATATTCCTTCTCATTGTCGTCTAAAGATTGAACCAAATGATGTTCCTGTAAAATCTGCTGTATCTCTTGCTCAGATACTTTACGGTTAGGTAATAAAACACTGGTTACATTATCCAATACCTTAGATACGTAAAAAGTCACAAACCCGTAATCTTGAATTTTTCGATAGTCGCCAATCCAGTCATTTCTCGTATTTGGAAATTCTTGTAAACTGGCACAAATCATAGGTTTATTTTCTGAAAAACACGCCCCTGTAGGATTTTTAATAAAATTTAAGTAAATTAAGCCACTACCAAGCAATGCAAAAATAATAATATTAGGAACATAGGTATGAAAAGTAGCTTTACTTTCTTTACGTATAGCGATAAGCAGTACAATAAGAAAGAAAATAATCAGCATAAAAAAGATGAGCTGTAAGTGCCAAGGAGTCGCTTTCATAGCCTCAGGAAGTAAAAAAATATCTTCAGGGCTTAAATTACTAAATAGATATTGTTGCTTCTTCTTATTAATAAAATTTAAAAATATAACGAATAATTGGCTTAAAAAAAGAGCCGTATACTTACGACCAACTACAATAAAAAATAGTTGAATTACGGCATAGTTAAATAGAATTGAAAAAATAGCTTTTTCTGAAATCAAATAGCTATAAAACTTATGCCAAGTCAGGTTCATATCCCATGCAACATATACACCGACACAGGTGGATAAAAAGGCAATAAAGATAAACAACAATTGTTGACGGAGAAAAACCATGATGACAAAAAGAGACTAACAGGATTGTCGCGAATACTAGCATGAAAGTAATCACTACAACTGTAGCCTCTATTTAGAAAAGA
>DALZNT010000257.1:0-2405 GCA_032005505.1 Clostridium sp.
TTTTTTATTTGAGCGCAAAAGGTTAAATGAAATCTTGTTAACATTTTATTTTGGATGTAAAAAAGCCCTTGCTCGAAAGCTAAGGGCTTAGTCATTCATTGATCTAGCAATGAACTATATAAGGCTCATCTCATACTGAGGCCAGTATATATGAAATTGAGTCAATAAAGAAGGTGATGTATAGCATCTTGAAGAGCAACCAAGCCAAACAACTTTATCAAGAGCTTATCAAACCTCATGTTCTTCAAAGCTATTCGAAGGCTCTCTCATTAAGTCCAACGCTATCGAAAATTTCCAAACCACAACACTGGCTAAGCGCGGTAAAGAAGTAGAGAAGGTATTAGTTCGGGTTCTTAATATCATGCAAGGCCAACGTTACATCAAAATTTGTGAGCGAAATCCCACGCAGGAACAATTCTTTTATGGCTGGATTACTAACCGGATCGGCTAACATGAAAGTCTTCAATTGCAAGCGAACTAGATTGGCTTCATTGATTACAGTTCTGTGTATCCTGTTTTCAGGTTGCACAGCTCATACGATATCTACAAAAGTGCATGTCACTGTTTGTGTGCAGTGCGTGAATTAAAGTCTTTAGGAGAACGCTTTTTTCTAGATGGGCGAATAAATTAAATTGGTTTAAATTTTCTTTAAATATATTTAATTTTAGCTTTAGTATCTATAAGTTAATATAACGAGCTTTATTGTTATTTTCGTAAAAATAAAAAATAAAAATTGTTTTTAAGTTAATGTTTTTTAAAATTATATATATTTTATATTTACATTAATAAGATTGGATACAGAGGCATGATTCATTATTAAATTTATATCATCTACTTTAAATAAGCTATTTACCCTTTGCGAAAAATATTCAGCGAGCGGTATAAATATGTTTGATTGAAATAATGAATAAATAACCCCAACCTTGAATTTACAAGTAGGGATATAAATTGGAAATGTGAAAAAGCTACCCATAGGTAGAAATACTCATGAATTAAGTTAAAGGATATTGGTATGAAAGCTATTTTAACGAAGAAAATTATTAACTGCATCGCAATTAGTGGTGTTTTAAGCTTCAGTGCATTTGAGATTATGGCAGCGAATCAACAAACTATAAATGATGGGAAGAATCACTCTAAAATATTAAATGAAAACCATGAAAATTTGACTGATAGTCAAATTTTCAAGATATTAAGTACAGCTAATAATGGTGAAATTAAGCAGGCAAAAACTGCATTGCCAAAACTAAAAATGGATGAAGCTAAGAAATATGCTGAAATAATGATTAAAGAACATTCAGCCAATGAAAAAAATGCACAAGCCTTGGCAAGTCGATTACAGTTGATTTCACAAACCAGTAATCTTAGTGAATCATTGCAAAATGATAGTGATAAAATTGTTAGTAAGCTTAATCAAGTAACATCAGATACTGATAAAAATTACATGATGAGTCAAGTTAAAGTTCACCGTAAAGTTTTGACGATAATTGATAAGCAGTTAATACCAAACACGAAAAATTCTGAATTAAAAAATATGCTCGTCCAAACACGTGATGCTGTTGCGAAACACCTAAAAGCAGCTGAAGATATATTTAAAAAGATAAAATAATATACAATTATTATCTTTAAAAAATACATTTAAAAAAGCCTAGTATTAATTAACTAGGCTTTTTAAAATTGCATATACATAAAATCATAATTTCCTTCAGAGCAGTGTAAAACTAGAATGTTATGGGTAATGTTTAATCTAGCGAAATATAATGATTATGGGATAAAGAATGATATAATTGTGAAGACTATTTGAATAAGAATTTTTATTGATGAGAAATACTTTTTATTAATTAATAACATCTCCTTACTTAATAGGGGTATTTGTGAAACATAGCTAAACTAAAGGTGAATTATAATAATTGTCAAGCATATTTTAAAAGTTCTTTTAATATTCTAGCTCTTTTGAAAGATACTAGATTTTAAAATATAGGGAGTAAGAAAATGGTAAATACAAAACAATCAAATTCAATTGGTAATCATACGACTCAAAAAGAGCCATCTTCTAATAGTAATGTATCAAATAGCAAACCATTACAAGACATTTCATCCACAATTGATAATGCTCGTCCAGATTTAAACTCTCCACCGACTAATAACAATCATGTACCCGATATGAATGAAGGTGGAGAGAATTTGGTTGCTACAGGTGCAGGAACCTTGGGAGGAGCGGCGGTAGGTGCTGCATTTGGTGTTGTTGGGGGCCCTCCAGGTGCTGTTGTTGGGGGGATTATTGGTGGTGTGGTGGGAGCAATAGCAGGTAATGATATAGCTCAAACAAATAATCAAAAAGATGATAGTAATGACTGGCAAGAAGAAGATAATTATTGGCGAGAAAACTATAAAAAAATGCCATATTA
>DALZNT010000258.1:0-2399 GCA_032005505.1 Clostridium sp.
TGCATGCGATGAGTTAGATATCAAGTTTTCTGTAGATTATGTGATTCATTGTGCTAGCAATGCTAATCCAATACAATATATGACTCAACCTGTGGAAACAATGATGAGTAATTTTTATGGTATGAATCAATTATTACATTATTCTAAGAAGAATAAAATTAAAAGAGTATTATATGTATCTTCAAGCGAAATCTATGGAGAAAGTTTAGATTCTAAGCCATTGTCTGAGGATAGTTATGGTTCTATTAACTTATTGAACCCTAGATCTTCGTATGCTATAGGCAAACAATCTACTGAGACACTCTGTGCCTCATTTCATCATGAGTATGATATTGACATTGTAATTGCTCGACCAGGACATATATATGGCCCTACAGCCTCCACACAGGATAATCGTGTTTCATCCATGTTTGCGCATAATGCAGCTAATGGTAAAGATATCATATTGAAAAGCTTGGGAAAACAGATGCGTTCCTATTGTTATTCTCTTGATTGCGCATCAGCTATTTTAACATTACTTGTCAAGGGAGAAAGTTGCGAGGCCTATAATATCTCAAACTCAAATTCTATAATTACTATAAAGGAAATGGCAGAGTTACTTGCTAATTTTGGGAATGTTAATTTGGAATTTGAGATTCCTACAGAAATGGAATTAGCTAGGTATAATCTGATGAATAATTCCAGTTTGAATAGCGATAAAATAGAGAGAATTGGTTGGAGAGGGCTGTTTAATGCAGAAACAGGGTTAAAACATACTGTTGAAATACTTCGCCAAGGTCAATATAACACCAATTGATTCTGAAGCCTAAACGGTTTTTGTTTTATGAGTCGTAAAGGCAATTTCATGTAATGGAGAAGGATGAATGAATACTAAAAAACAACATCACTTAACATCTGAGGAATTGAAAAAACTTCAAAATGTAGAATTAGAACTTCTCATTGAATTTGATAGAATATGCAGAAAACATGAAATTACTTATAGTATCGATGGCGGTAC
This sequence comes from Clostridium sp., assembly GCA_032005505.1. Classification (GTDB taxonomy): domain Bacteria; phylum Bacillota; class Clostridia; order Clostridiales; family Clostridiaceae; genus Clostridium_J. The sequence goes on from DALZNT010000258.1 coordinate 998, forward strand.
ATTACTTGGAGCTGTGAGACACGGAGGATTTATTCCATGGGATGATGATGCAGATGTAATTTTAACTCGAAATGAATATGAGAGGTTTCTTTTGGTTGTGGATCAAGAATTAAATACAGATAAATTTTATCTTCAGGATATAAATCGGACATCTGGTTATAGATGGGGGTATGCAAAGTTACGTCGTTCGAATACTGATTTTATTAGATTAAATCAGGAACACATGCCATATGAACAAGGTATTTTTTTAGATATTTTTGTTGGTGATAATGTTCCTGACAATTATATATCACGGTGTATATGTAATGTTCAATCCTATATTTATCGAAAGATATTCTATTCAGAAGTGGGTAAATTTTCAGCAAGTGGGATAAGTAAACATGTTTATATAATGTTAAATTCAATTCCTGAAAACACAGTGAAAAATAGCTATAACCGTTATGTTAAATTCAGGAATAGAAAGAGTACTGAAATGGTAAGATGTTTGACATTTCCAGCATGTAATCGTGAGTATGGATATCATAGAAAATGGTATGAGGATACAATTGATATGGAATTCGAAGGTGTAACGCTCAGAGCTTGTCGTGATTATGAAGGATATTTGAGATTTCTATATGGGGATTATTTAACCCTACCCGCTCTAGAAGATAGAAAGGTTCATCCAGTGTCAAAGCTTACTTTTCCAACGGATTATTAATGTTTTTGGTGGAAAGGAATTAATATAAAACCAATGTATACAGAATTTATAAAAATAAAAAATTTAATTCAAAAAGAGAATATTGTAATATACGGGACGGGGTCAGTAGCGAAGCGGTTTAGTAAACTCATTAGGGAGAACGGTTATTGGGAAAATGTAAGTAATTATGCTGTATCTTCATTGGAACAACATGCTTATTCTATTGATGGGAAAGCCGTTAAAGAAATTAAAGATATTCCAAATGATAGTATCGTTATGTTAGCTGTCCATAACATTTTTTTAGATGAAATATTTAAAAATTTAAATAACTTAGGTTTCGAGAATGTTATTTGGATTTATCCATATTTATTTGATTTAAATTTTGGATTACCAATTCACAATAACATAGTCCTAGATGTTAAGAGTATTGTAAATAGACTAAATGGAATTTACTCATATGCAATTTATTATTTAGCCATCGAAAACGCATATTCCAAAAATGTTGTAGGTGGAAGTATTTATAGAAAATTTATGCGTATTTTTTGTAGTGAAGAAGCAGCAAACAGAAGATGGTTTGACTTTATTGAGAGAATTCATAAATATGAAAACGGTGATGTTCAGCAAAAGTATAATATTAAGTTATCAAATGGCTATGATATTGTTCTCGATGGATTACATCGCTTAATGTTAGCACATTATTTTAACGTAAATCAGATCGTAGCAGAC
>DALZNT010000259.1:0-2315 GCA_032005505.1 Clostridium sp.
TACAATATTATATTATAACATCATTTCACTAAAGTTTTCATAAGATATATAATAATTTATCTTAAAAATAAGTTGAATTCGTATTATAATATTAAATATGTCCTACTATTTTAGTATTAAGGAGAATAAATTTATGCTCACTATTTTTAAACTATTTCCTATAATTATAATGATTTTATTTTTAACTATTGGAATTCTAATATGCCTGCTTATCAATAAAATTTTTAGAAAATAAACTATTGATTAAGATATTCTGCAAGTATATTTCTAACCATAGTAGTTGGAATCCCACTACCACCACGTCCTTGAACATCTTCGATTATCATAGCTAAAGATATCTTAGAATTATCAACATCTACAGCTACGAACCATCCATCTTCAGTTCCCGTCTCATCTTGGGTAAGTTTTATTTCAGCTGTTCCAGTCTTTCCTGCAATATTATGTCCTTCAATCTTTGCACTTGCAGCAGTTCCATCGGCATCATTTATTAAAGAAGTAAATGATTCTATTAACGGTGCTATATTATTAGAGTTTATAGCATTCTTCCAAAGCTCCGTATCTGGGTTCAAGCCTATATCAAGTCTCGGCTTCATAATTCCCCCATCATTCGCTAGTGAACTATATGCTAATGCTACATCTAAAGGCGATACCATAATTTCACCTTGACCATAACCACTATCTGCAATTAAAATATCCTTCTTTAGAGTCCCATCATTGCTTAATTGTGAATCCTCCATCGGAAACTCAAATGTAGAGGGTTCTCCTATTCCAAAATTATTTGCTCCCTTTATAAATTTCTCTTCACCTATCTTTAGAGCTAACATTCCAAAATATATATTATCTGAGTATTTTACTGCATCTCTTAAATTAATAGCTTTCCCTGGGTCAGTAACCCTTGTAATTTTATAATTTCCCCATGATGCATCTGGCTGCCACTGAAGTCCAGATATAGCTACTTCTTCACTAGGATTTACTAATCCTTCATTTAGACCTATAGCTGCTGTAATAAGCTTCATTGTTGACCCTGGAGAATAGACATTATTAAATCTATTATTAAATTGTTCTTCATCAAGCTCTTCCCATCTCGTCTTAATTTCATTAGTTTTATATGTTACAAATACATTAGAGTCATAAGATGGAGAGCTTACCATAGCTAAAACTTCTCCTGTTTTTGGGTCTACAGCTGTAGCTGCCCCTTTTTCACCATTCATTTCACTATATATTTTCACTTGTAAGGCTGAGTCCACCGATAATTTTATATCTTCACCATTAACAGGTTCCTTCTCAGCGATAACAATTTCCTCATCGTCTCTTTCAAGATATATTCTTGCTCCGTCTTCTCCCTTTAAAGAATCTTCATACACCTTCTCTAATCCTGATTTTCCTATTAAACTTGTAGCATCATATCCATTATCTTTACTTACATCTAATTCTTCTACTGTTATTGGACCAACATATCCAATTAAGTTTCCAAAGGCCTCTTCTCCACTATAAACTCTTGAGTTTTTAGTATTAACTATTACTCCTTCAATCTTAGATATTTTATCTAATTTATCAAAATCACTTTGCAATACATCAACTATATGTACAAAGTATTCTGGATTAGTGTTTGTAGCAAGCTTTTCCTCTATATAAGACTCACTAATATCTAAAGTACTTGCCATGGATGATATTTTAGTAGCTTGTTCATTTTCAAATTTGCTTGGATGTATTCCTACAGACTTTACTACATCATCTTGAGCCAATGGTGTACCTACTCTGTCAAATATAGTGCCACGCTTAGAATAATTATCTTCTACTCTTACCTTATCCCCTTGAATCATATCAGGAAATATTAGACTTTCATTCCAAAGTATCTTATACTCTTTATCTTCCTTAAGTAAGCTAAGGTTAAAATCTTCAATTTCCATGTCTCCAACTACTGTTTTAACTTTCATTGTAAATGGAATTTCTAGAGATTTTTTATCTCTATTCTCCTCATCGTTCATAGAAATATCTATATCTTTAGCTTTTATCGCCTCATATATATTAGTATATCTCTCTACAAACGTGTCCTTATCAATATATTCCTTTGATTCCGCTGAAAGCATGTCATACATTCCCTCATAGTCATAATTAATCCATAGCTTTTTGTACATATCGAAAGCATTCTTAATGTCATCCTTTTTGGAACACCCTGTACTCATAGCTAAAACAATTAACATAATTATTATTGATAAAACGATTTTTTTTATTTTAGTATTCATAATTCTCCTCTCACTAAAAAACTTATAATACTTGATGGTTTTCTCTAATCTTAGTTTTTATTACATATT
>DALZNT010000260.1:0-2300 GCA_032005505.1 Clostridium sp.
GGAAAGAATATGTCTTTTGGTTGGAGATGCCCATATTGCAATCATACATGTACAATAACTAATTATAATATTAGTAATAAGACACACACATTTAATTTAAAAAATAAATATAAAGTTGCATTAGGTTTAGATACATTGGTAATTGTTTGTCCAAACCCTGAATGTGAGGAAATATGTGTTAAAGCATCACTTTTTAAAAGTCAAAGTCCAAACTTGTATTCACCTGAACCCCTTCCAGAAAAGGAATGGAGTTTATTGCCTCAAAGTAGTTCGAAAACGTACTCAACAACTATCATCCCTGAAGTCATCCTTAATGATTATGAAGAAGCATGCTTAATTAAAGATTTAAGTCCTAAAGCTTCTGCAACGTTAGCTAGAAGATGTCTTCAAGGAATGATACGAGATTTCTGGAAGGTGAAAGAAAAGAATTTATTTGAAGAAATAAAAGCCATACAAGATAAGATAGAACCAGAAGTATGGGAAGCTATTGATTCTATTCGATCACTCGGAAATATTGGGGCTCATATGGAGAAAGATATCAATATTATTGTTGATGTTGAGCCGGATGAAGCACAATTATTAATAAGTCTGTTAGAGATGTTATTTGATGAATGGTATATAGCTGCTAATGAAAGAAAGGAAAGACTTCAAAAGATTAAAGATTTGAAAGTAATTAAAGATGATTTAAAAAAAATTGGGTCATAATAAAAAATTATTTACAAGAATAAATAGTTAGATATAATTCCCTATAAGGAATCTCTCCAATTCTTACCCATTGTATAAGCAAAGTTAGGCTAAAAATGGGTGTTAGTTCCCAAAACTAACGTAATTAGATAAGGAGATAGACAATGTCTAAGAAATTAGTCAATGTTCGAGCATATCGTCGTTATCGCTTAGGTGTATGGGAAGATGTGTGTAAGCACAAACGCTCATATCCTAATCGATAAGTGAAATGTGGGAGAGATTCTGGACTAACTAATTCCATATAGTTTCTGTATTCCAATTTTGTGGAAAACCCATCTGTTTCTCTAAATTTATAATTTTATCTTTATAATCTGCGAATAATTTTTGCATTTCTTCTTTTATATTTTTGTCGATAGTAATTGAGTCTTTAGTCATTAAATATATAGATAAAATAATTAAATATATTCTGTGAGGATTTATGTTTTCTTCGGTTGGTTTTGAATATCCTTCTAATCCTTTTGGGATCATGTGTTTAGAATTCCATAGTCGACTATTGTGACAAGCTTGATTTCTAATATATTTGATAACTTCTAGCCAACTTTTTAGTTGCTTAAAATTTTCTGCGCCAAGCTTTTTGGCACATTTATCTAATACATTCTCACCCTTTTTTTCAAATGTTTGTGGGTTTAACTTCTCTATAATTTTTAAAAACTGATCAAAAGTAATAAGTTCCATAGCTATCCAGAATGGAGGCAATAATCTGTATGAAATATAGGGGCTTTTATAATTTTTCTTAAAATGTTTTACAAAGTCGGCATCAGATTTGGCCATCTTACTTAATATTTGGCTTCTTTCATAATAAGGCTGCTGATTTTTTATGAAATAGTCATCATTTACATACCAAAAAGGATCATTAGTGAATTCTGTAATTGCTTGATCTATATAGCTTTTTGAAATTATTTCGATTTTTAACGTGTATTTAATAATGATTTTTCTTAAATCATCATCCAATAAATAGATATTCCAACCATCACTAAATTTAGTTTGAGGCTTATATTTTTCCTCTGGTGCATTTAAATCCTGAATGAAGGGGTAAAAATATATTTTTAAATGATACCAATTAATTTGAGATAAGACTTTCCCAGCAAAATCAATTTCATCCCCTTGAATTGATAAACCTTTTTTAGCTACTAAATAATCTGTAACCAATTTTTGAGGTGTAATATAAGGTTTGCTATATTCTTGTAAAGTATTCATATAAATCATAAAAATAGAAAAGCCCGTAATGTATATCACAAAATAATCATGATCTCCATTACGGGCGTCGTTAGAGTTACTTTATAGAATAAAGTACTCTAATGTCAATATAGCTGTAAGAAATTTAGTTAGAATACATAGGAACTCTATAGACTTTTTAATATATGAAATTAAAAAGTTGTATTTCGCTTGTCTCGTTCATAAATCATATCTAATAAATAATTACAAACAACTTTCTTCATGCTTCGTGACAGTCTTAAGCCTTTACTGTTCACTCAAAACCAATTTTTTAATCTTCACAGCTTTCTCGAAGTGATCTAGCTTATGCTCCATAATCCACCAATGCGCTGCTTCCATTA
>DALZNT010000261.1:0-2273 GCA_032005505.1 Clostridium sp.
GAACTCGAATTGGTAGGCGAGCACTATATGCTGTCGCACTAGCATCCATAAGAAAGAATCGTAACGGAGTTCCAATAAATAAAGTTTTATTAGATTATTATCAAACTAACCTTAAATGGTCTTTTTGTCATGCCCATTTTTAAAGCGATAATTTCTTTAGATTTTTACTTGACTATAATTAGCTGGTCTCTATGTAATTAATTATTATGTCTAGTATTTCCCCTTGCTTTTTGCTCAACATACAATATCCCTCCCTAGAAATATTATAGCAAACATCCGTTCTCACATGAATCCGTTTATAGAACATTAAGAATATTTTACAAAACCATAGCTTCCTCCGTAAAATCTACGGGTCAGCTATGGCTTAATATTATTAACTTCCCTTTTCTTCTATCTTTAATTTCCCCTGTTATTTCTCTCCTATCATAACCACTGCTTCAAACCCCGCTGCCTTTAATCTTTGTATCTGCTTCTCAGCATTTTCCCTATTTCCATAGGACCCTGCCATTACTCTGTACAGTGTGTTTCCTGTTGGCTTCTGCTCTTGCTGTGTATATTTAATTCCTAGCTGCTGAAGGATTGCTGCAGCTAGTGCTTCAATGATTTGCCTTTTCTTTGAATCAAAGAGCTGGTTATCCTTTGAGTTATCAATGAACCCCATTTCCACTAAGATTGCTGGTGATTTTGTTTCCCTTAGCACATAAAAGTTCTCTCTTTTAACTCCTCGGTTAACGAAGCCAACTCCAGCCAAGGACCTTTGAATTTTCTCTGCCATGGCTTCAGCCTTCTGCCCTGGGTTTATGTATACGAAGGCTTCTACCCCCGTTGCCTGTTCTGGTTTAAAGGCATTGCGGTGGAAGGATATGAAATAATCATAGTTATTCCTTCTTTCAAAATTCCCTCTTTCCTGTAGTGACACTGTGGCATTTGAGATTCTGGTTTCATTAACTTCAACGCCAAATCTTCTTACCTCTGCAGCCACCTGGGTTCCTATATAAAGGACCTCTTCAGCTTCTTTTCTTCCTTTGTAGGTTGCTCCTGGATCATTACCTCCGTGTCCATAATCAAAACATAATTTAGCCATTTTCTTCTTCCTCCTTAATTTTAAAATATATGTTATAACCGCATCCCCCTCAAATGGGTGATACTCCTTTTACCTTCAAAATAAAAGGATGGACCCCCTTAAGACTTCATCCCTTCATGAAACTACTGAACGTCGTATTCTGTTTCTGTAGTTTCAACTATTACTGCACCAAGCTTTTCAATCAGGGCACCGTTTTTGCTGATAACAGCTTCAGTTGCTAAAACTGAATCCATTATAGCTTCGATTTCCGCTTATGTTACCTCATCTTTAACTGAGTTACAATAAGATTGAATTTACTCCCTACTTGATCCTTAAAACTCATTACTAGTTTTCTTTCCATGGTCTTCACTGCTTCTTTTAACTATAATTATCTGAAAGCTCCTGACATCCTTCCTTCTGTGAACCCTTAGCAGGATAATTCTATTCCCTGGGTATTTGCTGTTTACCTGCTTTCTAACTTCACTGAAAACCTTCAGGTAGCTGTTACATAAATTCATTAGTTTATCTATTAAGGTGAAAAATTTCTTCATACCTCCACCTCCCTATAGGCAACTACCCTTGGCTGGACTTTTGGATGAGCCTTTCACAAGCTGCTTTTGTCATTACCTTAAAGGTTCAGGCTCCCGTCCCGCCAAAGTTTTTTTACTCCTGCACTAATGAGAAGTCATCAACTCTTTTTAACTCTACAGGATAGCTAATTAAAACTTCTCCTATAGCTGCACCAACAGTGAATAAGTCCTCATCCGTTGCTGCTTTATTAATTTTTGAGTATTTTTGACTTACGATTTTTGGGGTTCCGTCTAAGTTCTGCCCCTTCTCGAATCTTAAAACTAAAGCTATACTGTTTTTAATATTTGATACTGCCATGTTTATCACTCCCTTCACTTTTAAATATGCAGAAAGAATGGGGCAGTGTAATTTTTTTATAAAAAATATCCCCAACTTAAATCAACGGGTTTACTTCTAGGTTGCAAAGATATTCCCACACAGAAATTTACAAATATTTTAGCAATAAATTCACATTTAATTGAACGCAAAAAAATCCCAACATTAAGTTGGGATTTTTTTCGTGATTATTTATAATTGTTCATATACGCTAATTGGTAAATTGGAACTGTAACATTATGCTTTTGAGGTGAAGTTATGAACGAAGGTACTCCGCTCTTTTGGTTGTCATTATTGTTACTTT
>DALZNT010000262.1:0-2228 GCA_032005505.1 Clostridium sp.
GATAAAATTAGACATAAGGTAATGTACGACGGTACAGAGATTGAGTTGACTAATAGAGAGTTTACTTTGCTGCAAATATTAATGGAGAATAAAAATATAGTGCTAACTAGAGATGTGCTTATAGAAAAAGTATGTGGTTACGATTATTTTGGAGAAACCAATGTAATAGATGTTTATGTTAGATATTTAAGAACAAAAATTGATGATGCTTTTAAGGTTAAAATAATATCTACAGTTCGTGGTGTAGGGTACGTAATAAAAGATGAGTAAGAATAAAAAAAATAAGAACAAAAATGTTACGTCTATTGCAATAAAGATTAATTCTATTTCTGTAAGAGATTTATTTTTTAGGTTTCTTGTAATTAATATCTGTTTAATTGCTGTCTTAATAGGGCTTTGGTGCATAGATGCTGAAAAGACCTTTTATGGTGAATTAGTTCAAAAAGCACAAAGGTCATTTGATTTTTATCCCATAGAAGCAGCAAAATATAAAGTAGTGTGGGATAATGGAAAAACTATGGTTAAGGAAGCCAGTACTTTTTTAGATACTCTTATAAAAATAATGAGTATACTAGGAATTCTAGAAGGAATATTTTTATTAGAAGAAATTATATTTGGTACAGCAAAAATCAGAAAGACTCTAAAACCTCTTAATGACATTGCAGAAACTGCCAGTAGACTTAGTAATATGGCCCTTGATGAAGAGAAGTTTCAAAGTCTTGAAGCTGCTATATCTAAGATTAGTCCTGTAACCACCGATGAGAGAATAAGCATTGGTGATAGTGAGCTTCAAGGTTTAGAGGATGCAGTAAATAAATTATTAGATAGAATGAGAGAGTCATATAGGCAGCAGGTAAGATTTGTTTCAGACGCATCACATGAACTTAGAACTCCTATTTCTGTAATTCAAGGGTATGCAAATATGCTGGACCGTTGGGGGAAAAATGATGAGAGTGTATTAGAAGAATCTATTACAGCAATAAAGGCTGAATCCGAAAATATGAAAAATCTAGTTGAGCAATTACTATTCTTAGCTAGAGGGATTAACGGAAAAACGAGCCTTACTGTAACATCGTTTTCCCTTAATGATATGATGAAGGAAGTTTTAGAAGAATCTAAGATGATAGATAAAAATCATATATATACCTATATTAATTCCGAAAATATAAGGATTTATGGTGATATTGGATTACTTAAACAGACAGCTAGAATATTAGTTGAAAATGCAGCTAAATACACAGATTACGGTGAAGAAATAATCCTTAGAGCAGGAAGAAATTCTAAGGGAGAACCTTATTTTTCTATTCAGGATAATGGAATAGGAATGGATGAACTCGATGTACCTCATATTTTTGAACGTTTCTTTAGAGCTGATACCGCAAGAGTTAGAAAAGATGGTGGTACTGGGCTTGGACTATCCATTGCAAAATGGATTATTGACAGCCATAAAGGATACTTTAGTGTTTTAAGTAGGAAGGAAATAGGTACAAGGATAACTGTGTTTTTACCACAAAAGTTGTAATTTTAAGAGTCTTTACCATTTACAATTAAAGAAATTAAATATAATTTAAAACAATTAAGAAAACCCCGCGTTAGACGTGGGGTTCCGTAAAGCTTTTAGTGTTGAATCGCAGCAATAAAACCCACCATTGATATTCTTAAAGTAATTGAATAAATCATCATTATTTTAATTATAAAGATGAAATAAAATCCTTAAAATCTCAAACTGTCGCAACAAAAGAATTTATATATTACTAATAAAATAAATAAAGGATATGTTTAAAAACATATCCTTTATTTAGAGTTATAATAAAATTATAAGCTGACTATCTTTTATTTTCTATGATATTTGATATAATACTTTTACATCTTCCGCAGCCTGTACCTGCGTTAGTAACTTCTGAAACTTTTTCAACAGTATCCGCTCCATTTTTTACTGCTTCTACAACTGTATCTATTGATACAGTTTTACATCTGCATACATTTTTTATAAGAGCTTCTACTTCCTTAAGTTCTTCGTCATTTTCAATAACTATATCAGATATTTCTTTAAGCTCCTCAATAGTTCTAGCTCCCTGTGCTTGAGCCTTTCTAACTTGTAAATATTTACTCATTTCTAGTGTCATATATATTTTCCTCCTAATATTTAAATTTATTGTTTGATTTCTTAATTCTATAATCTTATTATGTAATATAAATATATTTTAATACTATATAATATATCCTAT
>DALZNT010000263.1:0-1637 GCA_032005505.1 Clostridium sp.
GGTATCACACCGAACTGAACGGCCTGCCGGAACGGATGACCGACGAACACGGCGAGGTGGTATGGCGCGGCCGTTTCTCCACCTGGGGCGAAACGGAGCGCGAAAGCGTCACCGGCTTCCAGGCGGTACAGCAGAACCTCCGGTTTCAGGGGCAGTACCTGGACAGGGAGACGGGCCTTCATTACAATTTATTCCGCTATTACGATCCGGTGGGTGGGCGGTTTACCCAGGTTGACCCGATAGGACTGGCGGGTGGGATTAATACTTATGGGTATGTGGGCGATCCGCTGGTTTGGGTTGATCCGCTGGGGTTGAGTAAGTGTACTTCTGGTGCAACACTAACCGTAAGCAAGCCTAAAATTTTGAGTAATGCTAATTTATCGGATTCTGAGAGAGGTTTTCTTGAAAGACAGTTTCAGAAAAAACAAAATGCTCTTAATCGTGCTGCTCAACGAGGAGAATTGATGTGGTCACCGGGAACCCATGATGTAAGAATTTCATCAATACAAAGCTCTTACAGAAGACGAATTGCAGCCCGCTATGAAAGAATGTTTGGAAGTTCACCGGATTTAACAAAACTAAATGCCGATCACCCTGTGGATTTGATAGTTGGTGGTTCACCAACCCAAAGGCTACAAATGTTAAACGAATCGATAAATAAGAGTGTTGGTAGTTCTTTAAAAAATGCAGGTAGAAAAGCTGGTCTTAAGCCGGGTGATATGATTAGTGAAATTATTTTTCAATAGAGGTATTAATGAATAAGAAATTTTCAATTTCGACTGATACTGCAACTTTGTCTATTTTCGATCTGGTTTCACTTAGGCATAGAATTAATGATGATGCTGATTGGTGGAGTATCCCCGAAGATGAAATTGCGGAGGTTAATCAGGGGAATGTTATTTTTTTAAATCTTGGTATTGATGGTGAGTATAAAATAAATATTTGCGATGAGATAGATGGTCAATACGATTCATTATATTTGAATATACCATCAGGAAAGGTTTTTATAGGCGCAGGCGAAGACACAAGTGGCGGAGATCTCGAGCCAGATAATTCTGAATATATCTCTGGGGCTATAGTAGATTTAGCTCCAGGAAGTTACGAGCTGAGGTTTAATAAAGAATTGAATTGTATTAATATCTCCTTTGAGCCTAGCAAAATAAAGGTTAACCATATCACTGATATCGTTAGGGTTTAATCGTTTTATCCTATGATTTTATTAAAATACAGTGATTTTATCTTTCTGGGAAAGGTGGTTATTTTTTCTACGTGTTTAATTTAATTCAATTGTATTTTTTCAAGAATTAAATCCGCATGTGATTTTAAAAGTATTAATCATAATCGTGGGAGGGCATGCATAAGGATATGAGGTGCCGAAAAATTTGTCGAAATGAATAAGTTTCATTGTATGGGTATTTATATTAAAATTTAAATAGAAATAATTGATGGTAAAGAAGGTTATTTATATTTTACTCATGAGGAAAAGATCGCTGTGGAATTTATAAAATAGAATTGATTAATCTAGCTATCAATAATGCTAAGTTCAATTCTAATCCGCTTTATGACTTATTATTGAAAGGTTAAAGGTTAAAGGTTAAAGGTTAAAGGTTAAAGGTTAAAGGTTAAAGGTTAAAGGT
>DALZNT010000263.1:1737-2227 GCA_032005505.1 Clostridium sp.
TAAATTTTTGAAGGGCACATTTAAAAAGTGTGCCTCTAAAAAGGATGTTTTTAGACTGCGTATTAAGTTGTAAGCCATCTTAAGGATTTTTACAGCTTCATTTTTAGTCGCTAACCTGTGCCAGTAGAGCCAGTGTCTGCAGCCGGGCCTTTCCTTTCTTGCTTCTGCTATTCAAGCTGTGCCTGTTTCCTACGTTGCTGAATCCTCTCCCTCTGTGGGGGGCAGTACCAGACAGCTTTCCAATACCTTATGACCAACCCCCGCCCCCTACCACAAACCTCTCTCTGCCAGGAATTTACCCAACATATTCACCTGCGGCTCTCTGCGTTCACCACCTTCTGACCGACGAATAAAGCGAGATGGCGCGGCCGTTTCTCCACCTGGGGTGAAACGGAGCGCGAAAGCGTGACCGGCTTCCAGGCGGTACAGCAGAATCTCCGGTTTCAGGGGCAGTACCTGGACAGGGAGACGGGCCTTCATTACAATTTAT
>DALZNT010000264.1:0-2222 GCA_032005505.1 Clostridium sp.
ATAATGATACTAAACTCCAGACCAAGCTCACGCCAAAGACATTACAAAAAAAGTTATTAGATTTATATTATGACTCTAAAACCCTTGAAGAAGAGCAAGGCGTAAACATCCTTTTTCTGTCTCTAGGATCGCTTAAATGGATAGATCCTAATAACAAAACAAACATACGCCACGCCCCTATTTTATTGTTGCCAGTTGAATTAATGCGAGCTAAAGCAGGAGAGCGCTTTAAAATTAAAGTCAGGGATGAGGACATCATTAGCAACCTGTCGCTTGAGACATTCCTCAACCGCGTTCACCAAATAACTTTACCCTCACTAAATATCGATGATGAGTTTTCTTTAACGGACTACTTTGCTAAAATCAAGCAAACTATTTCATTGAATAAAGGCTGGGAAGTATTAGAAAATGAAGTCAATCTAGGTCTGTTTTCCTATGCTAAATTTATGATGTATACAGATTTAGATCCTGATAACTGGCCTTCGGATTCAAAAATCACAGATCAGGAATCAATAAAATGTCTTTTAGAAACAGGCTTCTCTGGTGAAGAGTTAATCTCTGACGACATTGTAATTGACTCAGTCATTCCCCCCCGAGAAATGCTTCATATTTTGGACAGTGATAGCTCACAAACTCTTGCCATTCACGAAGTACGTAATGGTAAAAGCTTGGTTATTCAGGGTCCTCCTGGAACTGGTAAATCTCAGACAATCGCAAACATCATAGCTTCAGCTGTAGCAGACGGTAAAAAAGTATTGTTTGTAGCTGAAAAGATGGCGGCCCTTGAAGTAGTTAAGCGCAGACTTGATCAGGCGGGTGTTGGAGATGCTTGTTTAGAGCTACATAGCAATAAAACCAGCAAAAGAGCATTTCTTGAAGAACTGAAGCGAGTCTGGGAACTCGGTTCACCTCGAGGAGAATTTCCAGATACATTAGTCAATAATCTCACAGAAAGCCGAGATATCCTAAACAATCACCCCGCAAGAATTCATAAAACGTACATGCCATCTGGCTTAACGCCATATAAGGTTATGGCGCAACTGGTACGTCTCAGACAATCAGGTTTTGATCCTAACGATTATAAGCTTAGCGAGTATGAATCATGGAGTAATGACGATTTCTCCAAAAGACATGCACTTATCGATGAATTAATTGAGAGGATAAGTGATATTGGCATTCCTGATTCGCACCCATGGAATGGTATCGATAGAACTGAGATACTTCCTAGTGAAGTTGAAAGACTCACTGCTTCATTAATGAACCTGAAGTCTGAACTTTCAGATTCTATTGAAGAGTCTATCAATCTTTCTAAACTTACCAATGAAGCCTATCATATAGGCTCATTAAAAGAGTTACAGGAATTCATTCTAATAGCTGAATTAATTAACTCAGCGCCTAATTTATCACCTGAATCATTAAGTTCGCCATTATGGGCCACTTCTAAAGATGAGACAAAGACGTTAATTGAAACTGGATTCTCATTTAAAGAGCTCTACAGCAAGCTTGAAAAAGAATTACATGCAGATAAATTCAACACCGAGGTCGCCAGCCTTTCAGAAGACTATCGTAAATTACCTGTAGATATTAATATTAATGCTTTTACTACTGCCTATAAACTGAAGACACTTACACCTAAAATCTTAAAAGAGTCTTCAAGATTGCAGCAGGAGTTGGGTTCTAAAAACGGATTCTCGAGTTTAAGTGAGATTGAAAGTCTTATTGAGTTGGGTGAAAGTATTACTCAGGCTCCAAATGTGAGTCCAGAAGCATTCATTGCCACTGTCTGGGAAGGTGGTATTGAAAAAGCGGCAAGTCTGGTTGCAGATATTAAACAACTTAGTATTTATAAAGAAAAAATCAATCTCATCTTTGTTGAAAAGGCGTGGGAAACAGATGTAGAAAGCACACGAAACAGCCTTGAAAACAACACTGGCGCTTTTAAATTCCTTAATAGCGAATGGCGAAAGTCGAAAAAGCTTACCCTTTCATTGATAAATGATAAAGGTTTGACGATCCCTCAGCAGGTTGAGTACCTCGATCTGTTGATAAAAGCACAGAAATTGAGAAAATCCATCATTGATTTGAATGAATTTGGACAGTCTGCATTTGGTTCAGACTGGCGAGGTGAGAATAGCGATAGTGAATTGCTGAAATCACTTGTCGAATGGATGCGTACCTTACGTGGTATCAACTCTGAAGCCCGAATAATTGCAAGTCGCCTC
>DALZNT010000265.1:0-2214 GCA_032005505.1 Clostridium sp.
AAATATTTTAAGAATTTAGAGGGATTTGTTGTCCACGATACTGTCTAGGATCAATTCAGCCAAATTTTCATTAGATATATTTTACAGGTACAGCTTAAAACAAACTTTTAGAACAAGATTTCTTTCAATATATCAGGATGAGTTCGGAGCTCATGAATGATGGTTTCGGCAATGTATCCACCACTGTAAGGCATCTTATACCCAAACTTTTCCATCTCTTTAGAAGGATATTTTGCTTTCAGTATCTGATTAAGATTGTTAAGTTCGAGCTGTAATTTTTCTATTTTTTTCCCAATTGATGCTGGCTTTCTTCGCACGCCATCTGACTGAGCTTTAGCATACAACTGCTTACTCTCCTGCTCTAATTCACTGAGCATTTTTTGCTTAAGCACAAGTTCAGACTGAAGCCATTCAATATCGTAAACCTCAAAAGCTTTGACTAGATCATCAAGCACAAAATTAACTGCTTGATTCAAATTATCCCATTTGCCACGACGCACAATCTGCTCTCTTAAAGTGCGATATAAAATTTCCCGTCTTGGATATAAATGCTTGTCGTAACGAGCTTTGACTGCAATGATTGCCTTTGCACTTTTGGCAAGTGTACGGTTCTGAATAAACTCCACCCCACCAAGCATTTGCACATAAGCAATTAAAATATCTGAATATTGCCTTTGGAAAATTTTGGCAGGCAAGTTATTCACCTCAGGTCTTAATGTATTTATCTGCATTAAAAGCTGTGCAATCTGGAATGGCTTGAAAGGGATTAAAACCACATCCCCCATCATTTCTAAATGAAAAGCTGACTGCTCACTCAATTGAAAATCATTCTGCTGCATTCTTTTTATGATTTTTTCTTTTTGAGCAATATATGATTGATTCTCCGTTTCTATTAATTCATTATTCAATTCACACTCATAGTAGTAACAAAAGTTTAACCATATATCCTGCTCAAGCTGCTCTAACCTTGATAATTTTTTATCAATCATAATTCATTAAAATACAGATAATTACATAGCATAATACTACTATATTTTTAAAAGCTAGTACCAATCTACTTTTACAATTTTTTAAATTTTATAGTTACCCCATCAATGAACTGATCTAATAGTTTTAACATTATAGGTTGATCTCCAGCCAATATTTAAGGTTAAAAAATTAGTTCTTTTATCTAATTGCGATAATCACAAAAGGATCAAAGATATGGGCTACTTAACATCTAAAGAAATTCGCCACAAACTCAAAAATTGCTCTGCATCGACTTTATGGCGTTACCAACAACCTAATCAAAAAATGTTCGAGCAACCAATGCCTCAACCTATTAAAAAATGCGCTGGCTCTACTAGCCTTTGGGATGAAGAAACGTTTAACGAATGGCTAATCAAATATTTCAATAACAACCAAATGAGTAATCTGTCTAGCTAGACAGATTACTTAATTTTTTCCACCATTTTTTATAAGCCTTCGACATCTCTTTTTGATAATCATAATAGTCATATGTCCCCTGTTCCCCAGGCATCACATGACCAACCATCAGTTCCGCAACATCCCTACTTGTAAACGCACTGAAATTTGTCCTTGCTGTACGCCGTAAATCATGCATAGACCAATGATCCATTTCAATTTTATAATTCTTGCTTGCAAATTGCATGAAGTTATAAGGGGTATCTGTTGGCCCACTACGCCCCATTGGCTCTTTGCCATTTTCATGTGGGAAAATGTATTCAGAATTACTCAAATCCATTGCAGACTGAAGCCACGGTTTGATCTCATCAATAATAGGTCGAACAATGTCCCCTTTACTTTCTCCTGTCTTATGATTTTCATACGGTACTGTCCATGTATTTTTACTAAAATCAAAATCTGATTTCCGTGCAAGCCTCAACTCACTATATCGATTACCATAAAACAAACATAACTTGAGAAATAAAACATTCCTTAATGATGTTCTAGACTCATCACAAATTTTAAAAATTAAAGACAACTCATCATCTTGTAATACTCGAACAGTTTTATTTTTCTTAATATTTAAGTCACGCTTTCCAGTGATATGTCTTATGGGATTTTGCTCAATTAATTTTCGATTAATCCCCCAATCCAAACACTGCTTTGTATTCGTAAGAATGCGATCAGTTATCGATGGCGACTGTTTAAATTGCTCTTCTAGTAAATCTAACCACATATGTAATGTGATTTGCTCAGCAGGTATGCTAC
>DALZNT010000266.1:0-2196 GCA_032005505.1 Clostridium sp.
ATTATTCTGTCACGCTAACCAACGTGCAGAATGTAGACTTACTTGAGATTCAAGAATTGGCAGAAACTAATGTTAAGGATGCTAGTGTGATTACAGGTGATATAACGGTTACGGAACCAGAGATAGGGCAAATTCAAATCATAGGTCTGCTAAATCCTGAAAATTGGTCACCGCCTTTGATTAGAGGATCTAATATAGTCTCCAATGTAAACAATGAGATTATTGTAGGCAGATTGATATCCGATCATATTGGCACAATTAAAGTATTGGATCATCAGTACATGATCAAAGGAATCGCAGGCAAAGATTTAGGAGATGATTTAATTAATGTTTATAACTTTAAAATGTATGTTTATATGAATGAACTGCCTGATTCTATTAAACAAAACATAATTAAACAAAATGCACTACAACTCATAGTCAGGTCAAATCAAAATCCGGAGACCGAAATCAATCGTTTTATATCCGAGCTTTCACAACAACATTCAGGATTACAAGCGAAGATTGTAGATGAACATGAAAATTATAAAAAAGAAAAAAATGCAAGACAAGGTGTCAACGAGGTACTCAGTTATCCATACAAACTTTTTTTGATCGCCCTGATCAATTGTATTAATGTGAGTTATTTATGGATTTATTCAAAAAGGAAAGAAATTTCTTTAAGAAAAGCTTTAGGAGCGAGTAATTTCAATCTATTTGTTCACATCGTTAGCCAACTCACTATCTGTGCAGTTCTGGCAGGTACCTGTTCGATCTTGATCCAGTGGTTTTTAAGTATACTAAGTCTCAAAATTCTTAATGTGACTAGCTATTACATTAGCGTAAGCTTTAGTCATTTTATTTTCGGAATACTAATTACGCTTGTCATTTCGGTGATAACAGCCATAATCCCATTTTTTCATATGTTGAAAATTGAACCTGCAAAGGCATTAAAGGAGTAGTGCCATGTTTAGAATACGAAGTGCGTTACACTCATTAAAGAGTAGATGGGTTATTTCGATTTTGCTACTTATTCAGTTCACATATGGATTTTCAACCATAACAGGTTCTGTCAATATTTTTTACAATCTATCATATCTAAGCAACCAATCGATTCTGGACTTGAAAAGCACATATTTAGTGGTGCCCGAGCGGATGACAGGAGGACTCCTGAAAGGAAAGTTTAATCAAGACCAAGTAAAAGAAATATACACCAAACTTGATAATGACCCGGATGTGGTTTCCTATGGTACGTACTATGAGGATATTGTTATGCTTGATCTAAATGAAGATAAACTTGACAAGAAAATGGTAGTTGAATTGACGAAAACTAATCTTGGATTTGATATGCCTTCGATTAGTGCAATTGTCTTGGATCAAAATTATTATCAGCTTTTAGATTTAAAATTGAAACCAGGACAAGGGCTCTCAGATGAAGATTTCAATAAAAATCGCAATGAGAACGTACAAGTACTTGTTGGCTCCTATTTTAAGAAATATTACAAAATCGGCGATGTCATTAATGGTCAGTACACAATTAACGGTTTCTTGCCTGACAGATATATTGTTAACAACAATACATCAAACACTTATCAGAAAGTGGATAAAGTGATGTTGATACCAATGTCTAACGATATTTATAACAACTATGACTCGATGTTTACGAGGTTACATTTAGGTACTGTTTTGAAATTGCGTGAAAATGCGGACATGGAGAACTTGAAGGAAATTATTCGATTACCTGAAAATGATTTACTGTTAAGCTTGAAGAGTTTAGAGAGAGAAGTAAAACAAAATGTTAGGGATAATGCCTATATCGAAATTACTCAGCTCATTCTAGGAGCATCATTCGTTATTTTTTCTGTAATTGGCATTGTAGTTACCACTATTGTTTCTATTATGATCAGGAAAAGGGAGTTTGGGGTAAAGCTGGCTCTGGGGGAAAGTAAACTTGGGATTCTGGTCCAAATTACTATAGAGAATTCAGTAATTGGCATCACTGGCGTAGCCCTATCCATAGGTCATTTTCTATGGAAATATAGTAGATTATTACAGTTCTCAAGCGAATTCGACTACGCAAGTCCATTAGACTATAAATTAAATAGTCCAATCCTTTTCTTTATTATTCTTGTATTGTTAGTAATCATTGTGATATCAAGCTGTATTGTATATCTATTTATTCGGAAACTAGAGCCTAAATCTATCATTGGAGGTATG
>DALZNT010000267.1:0-2181 GCA_032005505.1 Clostridium sp.
GTCGTAAACCAGTGCATAAAAAAGAGAGATCGCCCTCCCGAAAAGAAAGATTCTGCTTTTGCTGTAAAAGCAGGGAATGATAGAGTTCTTCAGCTTATATCAGATACTGGATCCCCATTGACAGTGACACTGGCGCATCAAACTCCAGCCAGAAGCCGTCCGAGTTCAGCCGAGCCAGAACCCGCCGCCGGTTTCTTAATTGCTCTCTTTGCCGCCCACGCTGCACCCTTGTAAGAACTGTTTTTATACACAGCAGTTTTGCCATCGCAATCTGACAAGCAAAACAGTAATGCCGCTGAGTTCCATGTTTACATAATGACCAAAAAGCCACATAGTAACTGAGGCATTCAAAGGAGATAACGCACAGGAGTGAGCATGAGTTATAACGCAGCAATAATAAAGAAACTGGAAGCCGAGAACTATCTGGCTTTAGTTCTGGAAAAAGGAGTCAAGGAAGTAGGTAGAGAAGCGTTAAAACAAGGCGAATTGATATACAACGGAGTCGAACGTCTAAGTTGGTATTCATCATGTTTAACAGAAAATTATCAGGATGTTTGTGAGAAAATCAGAAAAGAAGATGTAAGGTTTATTAGGTCCATCTTGAAAATTATTCCGACCTTTCATTTTAAATTACCGCATATTGGCTTTGAATTCGGAGAAAAGAAAAATAATTACTCCGACGTACAGGTCAAAGATAATGTTATAAAATACATGCTAAAAATATTTACTGAAGACGTATTTAGCGAGATTCATTATGAGAGGAGATTAAATTTAAACAGAATCCTGACAAAGCTTAGCGCCGATTATGCAACTGTGAATTTCACAAATCGCTCTATTGCTTACTCTATTGCGTCTGCAATTTATATGAGCGCAGGACTAAGGGCAACGCTGGAAAGCACATTGACCAGTATATCCAGGAAAAGCACCACCGTTTTAGGTGGTTATGGTTACGTAAAAATTGCTATTGACGCTGCAGACCGGCTAAAATTAATCAACCCTATCCTGTACACAAAATTTTATAATACTGAAGTAGAAATGCTCTATTTTCTGATAGAGCCCGTTGTCACAAAAATAGATCGTAAATTTCGGCACGCATTAACTGACGAACAAATCGCATCGGATATAGTGAGGCTCATAAAATGAAAAAGGCATTTAAATTCCTATGGAAGGATATTTTATGGGATATTTTCTGTTTTCGCTTACCGTTACTTTTGACTTTTATATTTTCATTTATCGTTTTTAATTTTTGGGATGGTTATGAACTAATTAAAATAATTATTTTCTTCATCACCTCAAATATAATATGTGATATATTTTTTAATAAAATCATAAAATAAATCCCGTCGTTTTCCGGGTCTGGTGTAGTCGCAAACGCTATAACCCCATCAGAAAAAAGGAGATAAAAGAAAAAGCAGTGACATCCAAAAAATCAATACAGACCACAAAACTGCTCGCCCCAGGTTGCGAGTATTTTGCCTGAAACGGTGTTTTTATGCTGTTCCTTTATTCTTGCCTCGCCACCGCCAATACTTTTGAGTTCAGGTTAGAAGCTCAGGCCTGCATCATTGCCGACTATTTCTGGCTAATAACATTTGGCCGATCGAATTTTGAAGCGGTAGCTAACTTCGAGGGTCTTATCGGGCCCGATCTTCTTGCTAAGTATGAATGGATAATGCGGGGATTTCTGAGCGATCCTTCAGCTAAAAGGAATTTACCATGATAAAAATAACGCTAGCCTGCGTGCTGCTGGTAAGCGGCTGTCACTTTGAAAAGCCTTACTTTTACCCGCTGGATGTCGTGCTGAAAGAAAACATGCCTTGCTTTTCCGCGCCTTATAATATTCAAAAAAAAAGCCGCCTGCTCCAAAACAGAGGCGTATCCGTAACAAAAATCACCGGAAAAAAAGGGCAAATCTTCTGGCAGTCTGAACCTCAGTCTACCTTGCCTGTGATTCCGGCAGGCGAATGCATTTCTTATCCTGACATTAACTGGCAGGAGGGCGATTACGCCATACTTATGGGAATATCCACGAATAACGATGCTGAAAGATACAGGTTAAGCAAGACTATCCGGCTGCAAAAAGATAAAGCAGGCAATTTTATGCTGCAGGAGATCCGGCAGCCTGATTTATAATATCGTCGTTCCTTTAGCCATATACAACAAAGGCACTGCCCGTTTTCT
>DALZNT010000268.1:0-2165 GCA_032005505.1 Clostridium sp.
GTCGTACTGTGGTCCAGATCTTTTTACTTTAAAAGTTTTGAGTGTTCTTAGGAGTAGGCTTTTTTTTAGGAATTTAGCCCTTCTATTTTTTTTGCTAAAACAAAAGATTTGTAGAGTTGGTCTTCTTTCTAACCAGCTTGAAAAACCAGAATTATCTTTTTGTCCAACTAAATATTGTGCCTGGGGAATAGTTATATAATGTTGTTGTAAATTATTCCAATCATCTTGTTTAAAGAAAAAGCGTTGGGTTGATATCCCATAATAATTTTCCTGTAGTTCATGTATTTTGAAAAAATCATTTTCTTGAGTAAAAAGCTTGTTCAACTCTTTATTATTTTTAAGATATTTATAAAATGACAGATCGGAAAGACCCAATGATTTGAAGACATCTTTACATAGAATATATGTACTTTCAAAACCAGCTTTTTCCTCAATAAAAGCTTCTACCGACTTTTCTGATAAATAGGTATAAAAGGGCCGCTCAGTTGAGCGAGAGACCACTTCAAATTTTCCTAATTCAATCAAGCGATTAGCCTTGCTTTTTTCTATTCCATGTCTTCTATATAGTTCGTTAAGTGAAATCATTACGCATTATCCCTCATTTTATTGTTTTCTATAAACCCTTTTCTAGTTTCAACATTGACTACAGCCTGAGCAAGTTGTCCCAGAGCACGTTCCATTTTTTGTCTGCCAGTTAATTGATCTAAATATGCCGCAACAGTTGTATCACTTGAATCACCACGAGCGTTAGCTGTTTCTCGAATACTCATGTTAAGGTCATCCAAACAGATGTTTGTAAAGACACCTCTCAATGTATGTGTGTTAAAGGGTTTCGAAGTCAAATAAGTATAATCGTCATAACGATCCTGATCTAGTAAAACCTTCAAATATTTGTGCACTATTTTCTTGAACTTTTGCTCGTAGCTCTTACCAGTTAACGCTCTCCCTGAGCAATTGATAAATAATGCATCTTTCACGGGTGGTCTTATTTTTTTTGTATATTCGTTTAACCAAGCCATGTGGTCTGTATAAAGTTTGATTAAATACTCACTTGGCAACAAATCTTGCACCCTTTCTTTTTTGACTTGTTCTTTAGTTGTATTTTTCTTGTGTGAAAATAAATGATCTTGCCGATCTTGAACATGTACAACAAGTGATTTACCAATTTTCATCACACTACTAGTTGTTAAATTAACAACTTCGCCTCTTCGTAAACCACCGAATACTTGTATGGCTAAACCTAGAGCAATAGTTTTGCCGACTTTAGTGCTACATGCAGTATCGAGTAACTCAACTATTATCTGTTGTCTATTTTCGCCAAAATCTCGCAGATCTTTTCTTACAGGCTCTCTTTGTGAATTACTTCTTCTCCTTGTAAAAGGAGAAGCATTTACTAACTGTCCCTTTTCGTTTCGATAAGTAGGAATAATTAGATTATGAGAAATAACTTTTCTTTTCTGAAAGAAGATATAGAAAAGAGTAAGAATATATTCCTTTCTGTCAACTGTAGATCTTTTAACCCGTCTACCGCGGTTGTTAACTTGTTCATCTTGATAATCCAAGAATCTTGAACCATGAATAAAATTAAGTCCATATATTCCTTGATCAATCAGTTTAGAAAAGTCAGAATCACCTGAGATAGTCTTTTCCCGAACATAATTTAGAAATTGACACACTAAACTAGCGATCTGCCTCTCACGTTCTAAGGACATCGTCTTACTTCGATACTCTTGTAAAAAGTCAGTAACAGGATGGGGGATTTCTACACCAGTAGTATCAATTGTTGCAATGGTATACAATCTTGAATCAACTAAATGCGTTTCTCTATAAATGAAACGGCCTGATTTGTATGAAGATAGACTCAGCATTCTTTATCTCCCTTTATTAGAATATAGATTGTATAGTTACTGTGAAAAATACATTTAAAATAAAAAACGCATGAGGAAAAAAGACGATCTCATTTAAGAGATACGTTCTAATTTTCTTCATGCGTCGCTTGACCTGAAGTTGTACTGCTAAAGCCTTCCACCTTATAAAAAGACCGTAGCTACTTCTATATGAACTTGAAAAAATTATATCTAGAGTCTTACCAAACAAATTAAGTATCTATCCTCAAAATTAGTAATACGCAACAAAGAGAATAGATTCTTTATTTTATTATATAT
>DALZNT010000269.1:0-2150 GCA_032005505.1 Clostridium sp.
TTGGGGAGCAAAATATCACTTATAAGTGTTGTTCAAATTTCCTGATCCACCTCTAGCTGCACCAAATAAAATACGATTTAATGGTCTAATCAACGAATCTTTATCACATTTTGTTTCGTTATCATCTGAAGTAATTGAGTCATGCTGGCTAAATTCCTCCATAGCACTCTTTTTAGGGTTAGCATTTAAATATTGTTCAGCTAATTTATTTCCATATTCCTGAATGGGAATATTTTTATCCTTTTTTCCTAAAAGATACTTATATGCTTGGGAATAAGTAAAATTATTATTTCCACTCAAAAAATCCAACCATGTCTTTGAAAAGATAGGAACAATATTTGGATTTTTTTGATCCTGGTATAAATATGCAATTTTCCATTTTAATACTGGAGAAAAGTCAATCTGGTCTATAGCTTCCATTTCGCCTAATTGACTTGCTTTAATAGTTTCCAATATTCTTTTCTTAACTTCATCAAATGCTTTTTCTTTAGTTTGACCATATTTTTCTAACCATGCATAGTCAGTCTCATAAATTTTACCTTTACCATTCTCTTTCTCATCAGAAGCATTTCTGTGGTAAATACCAAATTTAAATGCAGACCCACCTAAAATATTAGCGATAAGTTTAGTCTTATGTTCAAGCCAATAGCCAAATGTATCAATATTACCTACCTGGGAATACTCTGGCAGAGTCATTTTCTGAACTTTTTCTACTGACCATTGATTTAAAAATTCATTCCAAAGAGTTTGGATTTGCTGCTCACTCATTTCACTTACATCACTTCTATAAGTTGTGCTTAAAATTAAAGCTGACTTTTAATAAAAAATATTTAATGCCTATACTAAATGATAGTAATTAGGACAGTTGACAGGTTATGTCCTATATAGTGTTTCTAATGCAAATTTACTTATAGATTATATCTCTAGATATAGCTTTAGATCATTTTCCACACTATATTGGAGCTCAATAGGTGAGATTACCTTAACATGAGGTATCCAGAATCTAATTAGTGATTTAATCTGATCTTGATGTACTATACGACTTGAAATAATCAGGCTTCCATCATCATTTTTTTTCATAATTTGTTGCTCAGGAAAAAGCTGTCTTTGTTCGAAATGTTCAGCAGCTTGATATTGAACTGACAATACTATTTCTTTTTTTTCCTTGCCAAACCAAATACTCTCCTCATTTTCTAATTGTTTTATTATTTCTATATCAGATTCAAATGGATCTAAATGATGTTGTATTTGGCAATCTTTGCCAATTCTACTCAAGCGATACGCTCGTAGCCCTAACTGATCATTTCTTACCGCTGCTAAGTACCAACTACCGTGGTGATGTATAAGTTTATATGGCTGTACTGTACGTAACTTGCTGTTGTATTGAAAAGCTATATGTTTTCGACCTTGTATTGCTTCGCGAATTAATTTAAATAGCTCTGAAAAATGAGTTGTGTTTTCAAAAAAATAACCTTTTGCCGCATAAACTTCAGATGAACGGCTATCGAGTAATTCTCTTAGAAATGATAGATCCAAATTCGGATATAAACCCGTAATTCCAGAAAGCTGAGCAAAATTTTGGATATCTTGAGGGCTAATTTTACCAACATAGTTTGCTCCTAAATAAAACTTCTTTGTTTTTTCATCTATAACTAAAGGTAAACCTGCGATTGATAGCCTTTCTATATCTCGTTGTATAGTTTTTTTAGATACACTAAAATCTAAAGTCAATTCATAAGGGTCTAAATGCTCTCCTCTATTTAAACGGGTTATAATATTTGCAAGTCGCTCTGCTAAACGCTCATGAGCTTTTAAACTTTTTGACATCTTTTGAACTAAACACTTTTAAGTTTACTAATTTAATTATATTGTAGGATGTTATTCCCTTGATATACTACAAATAATTATAAATTTTATATTTTTCAATAGATAGTGAAGATAATTTATCAATATTTTACTTAGATCTTGCTATCCAATTTTCTTTTCTAAAATAACTATTCATAGTAAATAATTTATACCAAGTACAATTCAAAATCTTGGCAATATTTTTATAGAATTACGTGTATATTATATGACTAATTTATACGTTAATTCCAATATGACCAATACACTTTCTGAGCACAAACAAGTTGAAGTGGTAACTACTTTTG
>DALZNT010000270.1:0-2139 GCA_032005505.1 Clostridium sp.
TACTCCCTTTATAGTAGACAGTTAAAATAATAAAACTGTTGCTATAAAGGGGGTTTTTTATTTTGTACATTTTTTTAATTCACTTCAATATCAGGCTAAGATTTCCTACTGACTTATTTACCTTTAAATTTCTAAAAAATATTTTATTTTTACAATATATAACTGTAAAAAATTAAAATTATATGAAAAAATGGTGCAATTATATTAGAAAATGTAATAAAAATAGAGGTTCTAGGTTGAAGGAAAAATAAAGCTTTTGGGGGAAAATAATGAAACGATGTAGTTAATATGAATGGTGTAGGGATTATAGTTATGAATAATTAAACATGTATCAATGGAAAAACACTGTTATTTATGAGGTGAAGGGCAGGTGACGAGGCAGTAACATCAATGGGACAAGTTCTATGTTTTTTCGTGTAAGTTTATGGTATAATTTTAAGTAATATACAATCTGTAAGGAGTGCGTCTATGGAAAAAATAAAAAAACAGCCTATTTTCACATCGATTTTAGCATCAGAAATAGTGAGTCTTATAATAGGATTATTTTCAGGCTTTGGCTATTTTGTTAAAAATATCGGTTATATACACATGAATGATATTGTAATGGGAATAATTATATATTTATTAATTGGAATATTCATAATACACCCTATTGTTTTGACCTGCATAAATATTGTCTTTATCTTTATAAACACAGAGGATAGCAGATGGCTTCGAGTTGGGAAAGTCTATGAATATACAACTATAGCACTTGGCGTTTTGTATAGTGGACTGGTTCTGACTTTTTATAAAATTGATTTTTCAGCGGATTGGACGAAAGTTCTTTATAATAATCAAACCCATACTCCTATCTGGACAGAAGGTTATTTTACAATTATTCTTATTGCTATTATTAGTATTGCTGGATATTTATTATTATCCTTAATACCCATTAAAAACATGCCGCCACTTGTGATTGTAAGTGGAATCTCAGCTCTATACCTTGGAATTGCTGAATGTGTCCTATGGATTGTGCAGATTTTCGCTGTTAATAATTTAATTCTGTGTCTATTTCCATTGAATTGTATAATCATAGCAGTAAAGACAATTAAAAATAATATTTATGAGTGGAATGAAATTCAGCATGAGGAAAAGAAGACATATAAATATAAAATATTAAGTATATGGAATGAAAAACTTATGCAATCAAATAGGTGGCCAATAGCAGCTTTTTTATTAATGTGGCCATTACTAGGGATTTTAATTTGTATTTTGGTACTATTTGGACAGGAGCCAGATGCAGTTATAAGAGCATGGACAGAGACAAGTGATTGGAATTTGTCACAACGTGTGGCTCCTCAAAATCTTTATTATGATGAGCATTATTTGTGTACAGTAGCGGCTGGTGGCCATAAAAAAATTGTAAAGCCCCTTCGTCTTGGAAGAAGACATGGCCATGAAGTCATTGTTAATAGACAATTGTGTGTAGCTAATGCCTTTGAGCAGATATTAGAAGAGAAAACCCCGGTACTACATAGAAATGTTAGAAGTTTTTATGATACCTATGGATTTCCAATTGCTAAGCTGATTCATTCACCATATATTGCTGATATAGTTTTTTTTGCAATGAAGCCATTAGAGTGGTTCTTCTTAATTGTACTTTATTTCTGTGATGTAAAACCAGAAAATAGAATAGCTATTCAATATATGCCGCCAATAAAAAGGTGTTAAATATAGAGAGGAATTGGGAGTCAATTTTATATTAAAGTTATTAGCAATAAGCATATGAACAGCATAGTATATTGTATAAGGTTAGTAGTTGTAAAGAAAACTTTAATCTTTCTCTTAGTAATAAAAAGTAAAGTTATAAGAGGAGAATTCCTATATGAACAAAGAAAAATATAGGAATTATATCATTGATAACCCTGATAGTATAAGGGTCTTTGAAGAATTATAAAGGAATGGTGAATTATATACTATGTCAAATGATAGAGAAAACTTATTTTTTGATGATAATGACTTTAGAGAAGGTTTTGATAACGAGTTTACCAGAGAAGAAAGATTAGGACGCGAGTGTGGTTCTTGCAGACGAATATCTAGAAGAGGTGAATCTCCTACAGATAGATTATGCAGAACTATTAGGGGTTCAGAGATAAGTAG
>DALZNT010000271.1:0-2099 GCA_032005505.1 Clostridium sp.
ATCAATAATTACGCCTCCAATGGCAGGTGAAAAAGCTGGCGCAATCAGTGCAATTGCCATGATCATAGTAGAAATGCGTTGGCGTTCTTGGTTCGGGAAAAATGCGTATACGAGTGCTTGCCCGACTGGAATTAATAAACCTCCAGCTATTCCTTGAATAAATCGCCAAAAAATTAAGCTATAAATCGATTCACTAAAACCCATAAAGCAGATGCTTATCGAGAATAACAGCATCGAATAACATAATAATTTTTGGTATCCAAGTTTGGTGGCTAACCATAAACTCATGGGCATAATTAAAATGAGGCCGAGAATATAAGCATTTGTTACCCATGCGACCATGGATTGGCTCACTGAAAATGACGATGCAATATTAGGCAATGCAATTGCAGACATAAAAATGTTGATGCAATCAATAAAGAACCCAAGTAAAAACACTGTAGCTATTTTATATCGATATGACATACCTACCTCCGTGCAGGCAGGGTAAGATCCGGCTCTTTTATTGTCGATGCAAGCGAAGTAAAATCATTGTTTGATAATTTTAAACAATTGGCTTAATTGTGCAAAAAAACCTCAAACAAATAACCAGTTTTTTACAAGTCGTTGATTCTGGCTCTTTTACCAAAGCTGCGGAAATTTTAGGCTTAAGCCGATCAATGGTGAGTATTGATATAAAACAATTAGAAAAGCAGCTAAATACAAGCCTATTAATTCGTAACACCCGTAATATTGCATTAACTGAAATAGGTCAGCAATTTTATGAAGATTTTAAACAAATCCAACTTCAAATTGACGATGCCTTTGAACGAAGCCAACACTTAGGTACAAGCATTACAGGCACTTTACGATTTTCGTCTACCAATGAGTTTGGCCAACGTTTCATTTTGCCTTTGCTTCCTGAGTTTTGCCGGCTTTACCCACATATACGCTTACAGTATTCTTTCAACTCTTCTCTTGACGATTTAGTTACTGAAAAGTTAGATCTCGTTATTCGACTAGGAAATTTAAAAAACTCATCTCTAAAAACTCGAAAAATCGGAGAATATCCAATTTATCTTGTGGCTACTCCGCAGTTTATAAAAGATCATCTAATAGAAAAGATATCTGATTTGGCAGATGTTCCTTGGATTGGCCACTCTTTATTAAACTGGCAAGATTCACAATATATTTTGCAAAACAGTTTAGGGGAGCAATATTCATTACCTTTTGTTCGCAGTCAGTATGAATCAAACTCGGTTACTGTAATTCATCAAATGGCTCTTTCTTCTTTAGGTGTGGCAATTTGTCCTGCCTGGTTAGTTGATCAAGATATTCAAAACAATCGCCTAATTCGGTTATTTCCAGATTTTTCGTTACCGTTACAAAGTATTCAATTACTTTATCCTCACACCTCTAGTTTGCCTGCCAAAACACGCGCCTTAATAGACTTTTTGGTGTTGCGTCTTTCTTTTAATTAGACTAAAAAATTTGTAAATCATGGAAGATAAAAGATTTTAAATGAATAGACAATTCTGTCTTTTTTTCATAAAATATTCATGATTCAAAACGGTCTATATCAAAAGGTATTTTAAGTACATCTAAGATAACTAATGAATGGAAACCAAAAAGTAGTGGAGCATTACAATTGAAAGACTATTTAGATCAAGAAATACAATTGTAATTGGATTAACAACAAAAGCGTCTGAACGTGGTGATAGCCTAAGAAGTTTTAAAAGGAGGAGATGCATTTGATGGAAAAATATTTAAAGTCTGTCGGGGCTTTTTGCTAAGAGTTTTAATATGTATTAATGTTGATTAAAAAATAAATATTATTAAGTTTTTTATCTAAGAATTAGAATAATTGACTAAAAGAGTTTTAGGAAAAAATAAGCTAATTAGTTTTGAAATTTCAAGAATAAAATTGACGCTTATAAATATAGATTAAACTTATAAAATTTTAAGCTATGAAAACATGTAGAGCTATCATCATCAACTAGCATTCATTTTCTATCTTAATTTTCATGTCTGTATTAAGAAATATCTAGAAAAATTCTTCTATAAGGTATGCTTACTACTGTTTTAGAACTTTATTTAAAATAAATAGACAGATTAGTCTT
>DALZNT010000272.1:0-2094 GCA_032005505.1 Clostridium sp.
AAATCACATAAAGCATCAATGCAGATGCTGCGGAAACTAAACACTTTACGAAAAGAAGAAGTGACGGAGAAACACTTTTCGAAAAAGATGATAATTTTTCATAGTTCTGTGTATTATATTCCTTATGAAACCCCATGATATTTGAAAAGATGGAACAAAGTGCTACTATCAAGAATTTACTGCCAAGTACCGCGATACATGCTCCGCCTAAAGAGGCAGTGAGTTTTTTTGCGTCAGACATGGGCATAAAGTGCCATGAAGTTATCATGTTATACATTAGCCTGCCAAACAGAGCAGTTCCAATTAAAACACCAATTACTTTAGCTGCAAACAAAAGCCAATCTTTTTTAGAGAAACTGTCTTTTCCATTCCACATATACCATAGAGAGATAGCTAAAAATATAAGAAAACCTAACCAAGGCATACACAACCCACTAAATTAAAAGTTAAAGACCTGTTAGCACAGTAGTATAACCAGAATTAATAACTAAGATGTATTTTCCTGATTCCCCCTGATCTTTGCATTAATTCAAACTGTGTTCCAGAAAGATATAAGACTTCAGCTTCATGGCTATATTAAGACAAAAAGGATATATCATTAATTGAAGAACCCTCTGCAACAGCATTCATATTTCCAGAAAATAGATTCGCAGAGGAAGTATTAATAAAATCCATATCTAAATCTACGTACCATTTTTATTCAATGAAAACATCTCTTCAGGAAATGAAATTTTCTCTCTTGAATTTTCATAATAATGAAAAATCTCAGTGCGATTATTGAATATATTTCCTGCCTCCTCTGGGTTATAATATTTTTGCACAAACACTCAGACGCGTTCATTTCCCACTTGCATCGCTCATAAGCTACCCAAAACTTAAAATAGAACATATCATCGGATGTAATATAACGACTAACATTCACCAGGTCTACTTCCGGGAAGTCCACAGGCTTGATGTCAGCAGGTTTCAAGCTTTACAGTAGGGCTACCCAGTAGTGCAGCATTTTCTCATTAAAAGACGTGTAAAGGCTCTTCCAATAACGGTACAGCATTCAATTTTTAGTAAAATAGACACAAAGTGGAAAAATATAGTTGATGTTGTTATACATAGCTTTCATTTTATTACTATCCTAACCAGATGCCATAAACCGCAAGTATGCTACCGAAGGAGACCAGGCATTTTATTAAAACGATGAATAAAGATGATATTTCCTTTGAAAGAGATAACAATGTCGGGTAATATCGTGGATTATATTTTTTATGAAAGTCAGAAATACTACTAAAAATAGTGCACAGGCCAACAACCCCAAGCTTTCCACCAAGGACAAAAAGACATGAGGTAAAAAAATTTAACACCCCAATTTTTACCGTAGCAACCGATGAGAATTGCCATGCGGAGAGCAAACCTTTCAACGAAAATGTTAATAAAAAAGTAACAAAGAAAACAGCGATAAATTTAGCAAGCAATAGCCACCACTCTTTTTTACGGAAAGTATTATTACCATTCCAGACGTAAGCAACAGTTGCTATTGAAAAAAATAAAAAACCCGACCATTCCATCTTTATACATCCTGATAGCTATTCATTGGCCTGTCCTCCACGCTCTATCATGTACTCGCCCTGTAGCGTTTTGATGATGGCGACTATCATCAGGCCGGCTGTTTGCCTTTTCTGCCGCTGCGGCTGCGGCTGGTTCTGCTGATGCATCGTGTTTGCACCGCTCACTGCTTTCTTCGTTTCTTACTGCCTGACTTATCTCATAAAATATAATTCAAAAATTAAGCGTCGTAACAATATACCTATATCTTATCGGCTAATAAGATATAGGTTTAAACAGTATTTAACCGCAGGGCACTACGAAAAAAAATCAATAAAAAACATGAACCACTATAGAAAAAATTGTGGCAATATTAATTATCTTTATATGGATGAAGATATTCTTTCAAAACAGCAGCCCTAACATCTTCACTCAATACATCTCCTTCTTCCTGCTCAGATCTCTCGATTTTACTTAAAGAGAATTTTTTTTTGCTAATAGAAAGAGTAGAAAAAACCCTTTCCCAATCATTTTTATGATCATACATATTTATCAACT
>DALZNT010000273.1:0-2090 GCA_032005505.1 Clostridium sp.
TAAAAAAATATAAATAGATTAGGCGTATTCTATACAATAATATTCTTAAAAAATAACAATCAAAAAATGATTAAAGAAACAAACCAAATTTCATTTTTATTGAAGAAAAATTTAAATCAAAACATAATAGTTACCATGATGAAAATAGAATTTTGAACTTTTAGAGAGTCTCAATGGGTAATGCTAAAACGTTAAAATTTATAAACTTTGTACTCGCTTTGTTATGGATTTATCAAGGCGTCGTTCCTAAAATCATTTTTATTAACTCTGATGAAATTTTTGTCTGGCAAACGATAGGACTTTCTTTTGATTATGCAAAACTTGCAGGTCGTGGCAGTGGTATAGCTGAAGTGATTTTTGGTTTATTATTTCTTTTCTCTCCTCACAAATATATTCATTATTTAAGTATTTTAGGATTATTGGGTTTACTGCTGTTAATTGGTTTTTTAATACCCTCTACACTTATTTCACCTTATAACCCTATCGTAATGAATATTTCGATGATAAGTTTATCGATTATTTATCTGCTTTTATTAAAAGAGCAAACCGCTCATTTATGAAAAATTGCTCAATAGCTTTGAGTTTTAAAAATTTATAGAGATTTCAATGAGTTTATCTAACTGTGAAGCTGGTTGTGTAGTCATCACTGGAAGTACAAAGGGTATTGGTTTAGCACTTGCCCATGCTTTTTTAGATCTTGGTTGTTCCGTTGTAATAGCGGGACGAAATGTTGAGCATCTTAACCATGCCCTATCCTATTTAGAAACTCATTTCAATAAAGAGAAATTTATTGGTTTATGCTGCAATGTGACACAAATTGCTGATGTACAAACACTATGGGATCGAGCAATTCAGCATTTTGGGCAAGTCAATGTATGGATTAATAATGCAGGTAGCTGCCACCCTACAAAAGAGTTCATTGACCTTCAACCAGATGAATTGAAAACAACCATATCGACTAATATTTTAGGCACAATGCTCGGTTCGCAAGTAGCTCTAAAAGGCATGCTTAAACAAGGTTATGGCCAAATCTTTAACATGGAAGGTTGGGGAAGCAATGGCGAATGGAGTGCTGGAATGACTGCCTACGCGACAACTAAACGGGCGGTAAGTTATTTTAGTAAAGCGCTTTATAAAGAGACTAAGTCGACTCCTATCTTAACCGGTACTCTCAGCCCGGGTATGGTAGCAACCGACTTGTTAGTTTCATCTTGGACCCATGGCAATATACAAAACTGGAAAAAGATGAAACGCTTATTCTTCTTTGTAATTGACCCACCTGAAGTTGTTTGTGCGTATTTAGCAAAACAAATTATTCAAAATAAAAAAGCTAACCGTCGCATCGCATGGATAACACCTTGGAAACTTTTCCTTAGATTTTTACAACCTTACTACTGGCGCAGAAATCCTGTTAAAGGCACAGCCTTAGAGCATCTCTAGGTTAACTTAATATGATTAGCCATTTAACTTACTAAAGTAAGGCAGTTTGATTGGTAAATGGAGGACTTCGTTGTTAGGTACTTCCTCCTATAGAAAAGCTCAGTAAAAGTTCTTTTAAAGCCATTACTGAGCGTTATAACTAATCAGTTCCCTCATTCTCTGAGGCATTATCTTTATTTAGAATACGTCCTTCCCGCTTTGGTCGAATCAATGGTGCAGTTGGTCTTGGATGATAAGTATGGGTATATTGCATACCTACTCCTGCATTTACGTCATCTGCTGCGATTTCAGTCTCAAAGCGTTCATTATCAAGATCACGTATTTCCTCGGTAATTCTTTCTACTTCGTCTTCATCTACACCAAGTTCTTGTAAAATCACTCCACCAAACTTAATCGCAGATTCAAACGTTTCACGGATCATAAAGTCTACTTTTTGTTTGACTAAATGCAGTGAATGCTCACGGTCATATGAACGGACTAATAATTTTGCCAAAGGAAATTCGTGAGTAACCAATTCAACAATTCGATTAGTCGTTTCCTTACTATCTACACACACCACAATCGCCTGTGCTGTTGCAGCACCGGAAGCATGTAAAATATCTAGGCGACAGCCATCCCCATAATAAATTTTAAAACCAAACTTTTCAGCG
>DALZNT010000274.1:0-2090 GCA_032005505.1 Clostridium sp.
TTCATAGACGTGTACTGGGAATTAGAAGAGAGTTAACGGAGATAAGACGATTAAAGAATGATGAGCATACGTTTTAAGGTAGCCATATTTGAGAATCAGATGGGATCTAATTATGATTGAGTAAAACCATTGTAATTGTGTGTGAGCACTGGGCATATGAATCAGATGTTGATTGAAGCACTCTCCTTTGGTTGTTTGGGTTGAAGCGTAAAGAGTAAAAAGGGCGTCAATCATTGACGTCCCCCTAGTATTCACTATTCAACTTTTTTCTGAAAATCTTCTTGTGTTACTGTGATCTTGCTTCCGTCTCCAAAAGTATAAACGTAATTGTTACCTACTTTTTCAATACTTCCTTTACGCTTGTTCTCTTCTTCCCGTTCTATTCTTTTCTTATCTACTCTAATGAAGAAAAAAG
This sequence comes from Clostridium sp., assembly GCA_032005505.1. Classification (GTDB taxonomy): domain Bacteria; phylum Bacillota; class Clostridia; order Clostridiales; family Clostridiaceae; genus Clostridium_J. The sequence continues at coordinate 416 of DALZNT010000274.1, forward strand.
TAAATATGATATGTATTATAATAAATAATGCAGTCCATTTTAAAATACTAAAGAGTAAGCCATCAAATAAATCGTTATTGTAGGCAACTCTGTAATACTGAATGGCCATCATAAACAACCAACCCGTGAAATTGTAAAGAAAAGAAGCATGTATTAATACTTTTTCTTCAAATGCAGCAAAACCTGCAATGACACCCAATAATCCAGTTATGCCAATGCACAAGACCATACCATAGTTCATTGTTTCTTTTTTGTAAAACCTACCTGTACCTTCAAGTGGAATTCTAATATCTGTGAAGAGAACAAATGACAACATAATCAGTACAAGTACAGTTACAAAAATAGATACTTTATAAATCGAGTTCATATTTCCCTCCTTCCCAATTAATTTTTATTATCGGTTATTCAATGTATTATATGAATATACTCCTTATATCTAATCCCATAGACCCGCTCTTTTTGGCACGGTGTAATAATTCCATAATTTAGGAAACGAGGTTTATGTATGAAGAAGTTGATTTTATCGTTATTAGCTTTATTATTGTTTGTCGTTTCAACTACATATGCACCCGCACCTGCATCAGCAGCTACTAAGTACGATTTTAAAAATGTCAATTGGGGCATGACAGTCAAACAGGTTAAAAAGAAAGAAAAATCAAAGATATTGGAAACAGTAAAGGGTAAAGATTTTACCTACGTAGTTTATAAAACAAAAGGATTTAGGAAGAATGCGAATCTGTATTACTTGTTTTACAAAAACAAATTAGTCCGTGCAATGTATGTATTTGACCCAAACAATACTAATGGAACTACAATGCACTTGATAGGTGAATATTTCAGTTTAAAGCGAGATCTATTTGATACATATGACAGATCTATTAACAACAGAGACATTCTTGATCGAAGCGGCAAGCGTGTCACTATGTATGATGGCGAAGAGAAAGATCTAGCTGCTGGAAAGATAAGCTACCAATGCTATTGGATAGTAGATAAGAAAAAAACACACATTAGTCTTTCCCTCTCTATCTTTGGAAACTTCTTAATTAATCGAGTAATCTACAGCGATAACTCTCTGGACTTCGACATCGATGAATTAATGGATTCTATGTAAAGTTTAGGTTATATCAGTGGACGAGCTGCCTCATTTCTGAGGTGGCTTTTTTTAATATTTCAAAGAAAAAGAATATTTTTACATCTAAGTCTGCAAGAAGAATTACCACCGATATATTCAGACTGTAAGTACCTACATTTTCTCAAACACGGCAGGTGTCCACACGACAATCCAGAATGAGGCATACAATTATCGTGACCTGTGGAAGAGGAGGTGGATCGGGAAATTATGGTGACGATGGAGCCCATTGTAGTTGGAGAGCATGTATTGGTTGGGGTAGAAGTCAAGCTGCCCAAAACAACGTTGTTGACCATTAACACATCCAAAGGATATATCATGTGCGGAGCACTCGATGTGGGATTACTTAATGAGAAGCTCGGGGATCGCAAAATTATTGCGGCTCGGGCGGTTGGTGTGCGTACACTGGAGCAGTTGTTGCATGCACCAATGGAATCGGTGACAACAGAAGCCGAAGCCATGGGCATTACGGTTGGCATGACGGGTGTAGAGGCTTTGTTGAAAATGATCTAATCACTAACAAAAGGGCTCCCCTTAAGGGAAGCC
>DALZNT010000275.1:0-2072 GCA_032005505.1 Clostridium sp.
GCTCTACCATATATGATTTATTCAAAGTTTGAATCAGCTTGAAATTATTCTGAAGAAGCAACGACCTAGTCAATTCCTCCTCAGAATAACCTTTGTCACTTAATTTTTGTAAAAGTTGGCTTTGCAAATAAGGAATTTTCTTAGTCTCGTCCATTGTGTCGATAACAATACGTTCAACATCAGAGGGATTAGTATGTTCAAAGGTGCTCCCAGCAACTTCCAAAACATCAGCAGATTCAAACATGTATTCTTCTATTCCAACCAGCTTACCCGTTGCATCACGCTTAACTTCTACTTTTCCACCAGATGCTTGCTCTAAAAGTGGTAGAACTATCATGTTAAGTTCTATATTACCTTGAATACCTACCCCATTAGCCATTGCTTCAAGTTTCCTGATATTTGTAATTTGGCCATTCCCTCTAATTGCGCCCAAGAATCTTCCAACTTTTCCCGCTAGGCTTAAATTTGCTAAATATCCTAGACCCGTTGTCTCACTTTGCAATACCTTTAAATGCTTTTGAGCGGCTACCGACCAATACCCAGACTTCACATTAGAATTATTTGTCATTCTTATCTCCCTATGCTAGATTGGTATGTTATTCACTCCTATTATAAGGTATTCCACGAAAAAAATGTAATGATATAGGTCGTTAGAACTTTTTTTTTTTGAAAAGTGCTTATGTTCCAACACTTACAACCAAGTCTATAGTCGCATCCTTGTGGGTCATTCATCTTATTCATACTCAATTCAATTGACTCTTCTCATTTACTCTCGTAAAGTAGAGTGATTTGATAATATATCTTAAGAAAATAATCTTTACTCGAGATACAGCAATTATAACGAACAAAAAACATTAGACTACTTTTCAACAATCAGATGAATTTAAATTATAACTACTAGAAAGATTAAGTGGCGTTTCCATAACTGTTTTCAAGACTACCCATCGTTTATTACAGTCAGTGAGCGTGGAATACCTTCAGTGCACTGCTTTTAACGAAATAAGTCTAAATATGAGAAAATCCGATCCATTTTATAGTTTTTTTAATAAATACTATATTCTTAATATAATATTTTCCTATTATCAAAAGTTTAACTTCTGTATTTTCTTCTTTTGTTATCAACAATTATTTCCACTCTTTCAGACCAGTCACTTCCCATATGGGCGTTGAATAATGTGTACATATCATCATAAGTACATATATAAATTCTCTTATCTTCGCTTTTAAGATTTTTACTAACGTAACCAGTGCAGAAAATTACACCCCTGTTAACTTCGTTTTTATCTAAAACACGACTAAACGCTCGAACCTTCTCTATTGTTAAATGTGTCTTTTGATAAAGCTTACATTCAACATATATCTGCTCTACACCACCATCTATCCCTTTATTTGTAGCAATTATATCTTTACCTCCATCATGGGCAGCTGTAGTCCAAAGTGTATTGTAACCCATACTTTCATATAGTGCTTCAATGTACCATTCAAACTCTACGGGCTTTAAGCTCATAATTTTTTTTAATGAGCCTGTACTATAAATGAATTTGGCATATATAATGTCAATACATTGCTCTATACCAATTATTCTATCGTCTGGAAGATTAGATTGAGAATAAAGGTAACTCTCAAGAGCTTGAATCGCATTGAAGGGGCTCACAGGAAGCAAATCAAGTATCCATGTAATTCCCTCCCAAGCATCCTTACCTTCACTTAGTCTAATGAGTCTTTCACCACCTGCCATCTTCTCTGCACGTTCTCTCAGACTTTCATTCTCAGATTTTAGCAACATTTGATTGATTGAATACGCATCCAAGTCCTGTTTTCTTGTTACAGCTCCCAACAAGCAACGTATTAAGACCTTAACATCTTTTATAGATTCTTTTTCGATCTCACAAATGTATTCTTCTAACCACTCTCCATAAGGAATCCTTAAAGAAGGATAAACAACCTCTTTGCTCACTAAGAGACTTTTCCACTCCTTAAATGATTGATAGTTATTAGAATACAACCACTCATTCAAACTCATTAGTTCTCCTCATTCCACTGAAAATCATTTATATAATGTACTTCCAATT
>DALZNT010000276.1:0-2062 GCA_032005505.1 Clostridium sp.
ACCTGTGACCCCCTGCTTGTAAGGCAGGTGCTCTCCCAGCTGAGCTATGCGACCGTATATGGTGGAGGAAGATGGATTTGAACCATCGAAACGAAACGTAACAGATTTACAGTCTGCCCCCTTTGGCCACTCGGGAATTCCTCCAAAATTAATGGAGCTGGCAATAGGAATCGAACCTACAACCTGCTGATTACAAATCAGCTGCTCTACCGTTGAGCCATGCCAGCATATATTTATTTAAGTTTATTGGTGGTCGCAACAGGGATCGAACCTGTGACCCCCTGCTTGTAAGGCAGGTGCTCTCCCAGCTGAGCTATGCGACCGTATATGGTGGAGGAAGATGGATTTGAACCATCGAAACGAAACGTAACAGATTTACAGTCTGCCCCCTTTGGCCACTCGGGAATTCCTCCAAAATTTATATGGAACTATAAAAGTTACTAAGAACCTCATAATTCTATATTTCCCATGTCAATTCAGAAGTTACTAAACTGACAAGACTTAGTATACAATTATATTGATTATTTTTCAACCCCTAATTTCATTATTTTTTTAAATTATTTTCTGTTTTCTTCATCTTAGACCATTTTTTCTTGATCTACATCTTATTTTCATTTTAATTTATCTCATCAACTTTATCTACATCCATATATTTAGAGAATATTTCTATAACCTCTTCTAAGCTTTCCTCGTCAAGCCTATTTTCTAAAATATTAAAAACCTTTGTTACCCCAAGCTTTTCATTATTATAGGATAAATATTCTTCAATTTCATTATATTCTGCCTTCGTAAGCTTTCTGCATACAAATAATACTTTGGCTTTTTCTACAGGTGATAAATCACTGATTATTTCTTCTGCTGATAATTTAAAAACCTTATTACTTTCACTTGAACTTTCTTTCCCCTTATAACTATTACTGCTTTTATAACTACTATTATTATATATCTCTTTATCACTTTCATACATTATATTATTTTTATCCGCTGCATTATTACTACTTTTTTCAGTTTTTTTAATTTTTTCTTCTACTTTACCTTCTATTTTGTCTTCATTTTCATTTTCTTGAACATTAACCTCCTCTTCATTTTCTGCAGTTTTCTGCTGATTTTGAACATAACTATCCTTATTCCCAATATAATTCTCATCATTATTCTTATTTTCATAGAAATTAAATCCAATTAATGCTCCTATATTAAAAACCGTATAAATCACAACTATTATCGAATATACTTTTTTATTCATGCTCATATCCTCCATTTTTAAAACTATCTAAATTATTCCATGTTTTTAAGAATTTATACGGATATTGCTTCATATAAATTCTTATGGAGGTGTTTCTGTGAGCAATATAAAGATTCATTATAAAGATCCATTAGGTTATTACTCCTTATCAAATTTTTTAAAAGATGAATTTACTACAAACACAGTGATCGTTTGTATTGGTACAGATAGATGTATTGGTGATTGTCTAGGACCCCTTATAGGTAGCATGCTAGAAGATAAATTCTTTCCCCTTCCTGTCTATGGTACGATTCAAAATCCAATCCATGCATTAAATCTAGACGATAAATTATCTTTTATAAAATCTAAGCATCCTACATCAAAAGTAATTGGAATAGATGCCTGCTTAGGTCCTCCAGGAAAAATTGGTGAAATTCAATTAAGAGACTACCCCATAAATCCAGGTAAAGGCGTAGGTAAATCTCTCTCACCAGTTGGAGATATATCAATAATTGGAATCGTAGACTCAAGCGATATTGATGAACCCTTTACCACTAGAAACATCAGACTAAGTTTGATTTTAGAAATATCAAAAGTAATAACTAATGGAATAATTCATGGATACTACCTTAGTAATTTAATCAAAGCATAATTTTAACTATATAAAATAACATTTAAAGGAGATAACTTACCTCAGAAGAACTCCACTATAATTTTATAAATTAGCTTTCTTACTGATAAAAAAATACCTAGCGTGAAATAAAATTCATACTAGGTATTTTATAAGTTTAAAATGATTTTAACTAATATGTCTAATTTATACTTATATAATATTTATAA
>DALZNT010000277.1:0-2034 GCA_032005505.1 Clostridium sp.
TAGAGTCCACCCTTTCTTCCTTTTTTTCTCTAGGCTATTCCCCATATTTTTACTCCTTCCAATTGCCTTCTTCCCCCTAGGTTACTTCACATATTTCAGCTCCTTCCAATTGCCTTTTTTACTCTATTCCCTGCCACAGTTACTATTTCTATAAAAATCACCTTTTCATTTTCGACTAAGTTAAACTCACTGACTTCATAGAGAAGTGGCTGTGTTGTATATCCATTCCCGCTATTATTTTGATAGGCAACTCTTATTTCATTATCTTTAAGAAAAATATAATTTTTTCTCTTTCCTTCTTTACCTTCTACATATAGCTTATAATCTTCTATATAATAATCTTCACCATTATAATTCACATAATAATCCATATACATAAGAGCTTCATATATTGCTATAGTTTCACTATCATATTTCTGACTCTCATTATAATTCTTTATGGAGTTTGCATATATGTTAACCATCATCATCGTAATTAGCACAGAAATCCATAGTGTTACTATTACTTCCATTAGTGTTCTTCCATGATGACAACGATAATTATATTTACTTAACTCTTTCTTAGTAATATAAGATAAGAATTTATTTTTACTTAATTTCTGTTTCTTCATAATTTCCTCTATAGAATATATTTGTTATTGAGTATCCATTTTCAAATGTATATTTAATATCTATTATCATTGTTCCCCCATCACCTTCCTTCCCACTAATTTCTATGGTAGGATAGCTACCTTCACTTTCTTCTATGATTGATAAAATATCCGATGACGCCATATAATTGCTTTCTAATGCATATCCATTAATATACTTAGTCCTATCATCGAAATTTTCTATAATTTCTTCATAGGATAAATTGCAAAATACAAGCTTCTTTAGGGCCTCTATCCTATAAGTACCTTCCATAACTTGTTCTATTTCATTCCTACTTTTATAACTTACACCTTGAATGCTAACTAGAAATATTATAGATATAGTTGCTGCAAAGATGGCTACAATAGTCTCTATTAATGTTTCGCCTTTACTTTTGCCTGCTAACATATGATGTACCCACCTTTATGGTTATAGTTTTATTAGCTCCATTGTAATTGTATATATCAATAGATTTTGCTTTTTTTATACCTCCATACTCTGTTATCTCAAGGCTATTAATGTTATCACTCAAAATCATATTATTTATGGAACTGGGTAGCTCAAACTCGCTGATTTTTCTTGTACCTTTCATTAATAATATCCTTCTATCAACGAACTTTACCATTACTGTACTATTTTCAGATCTTGCATAACTCTTAGCACCATTGATAAATTCAATAATTCCATCTACAGTATAATCCATCTCCATATCTACACGTTTATCACTATAGATTTTCACCGATGGATATATAATAAAAGTTCCCACAGATAATATCCCTAAGACCACTATTAATTCCATAAGAGTATATCCAGATTTAACTCCTCTTACTTTCATAACTTTCCCTCTGACTCTCTTCTAAACTTCTTATTGTCATCTAGCACATAATCTATTTCCTAAACTGTATAAATACTATAGAGTGGAACCATGATCGCTATGTAAATAGACAATATGAATAGCCCTGCTGCTAAAACTAATAATGGTTCAATTACCTTAATAATTCGGTCTACACCATTCTTAATATCCTCTTCAAAAATCTCATTGTACCTCCAAAGTGTCTCATCTAAAGTTCCATTTTCCTCTCCCAGATAAATACTCACTAAAAACTCATCTGGGAACAACCCAAAATTTCTTATAACATTACTTAAAACTTCTCCAACCTCTAATTCCTCGATGGCTCTTATATATTTTCCTCTTATAAAACTTGAAGACTCACCATCCTTAAGGATATGAAATGCCCCCTTTATATCTAATCCGCTTTCAATAATCATATGTAAAGCCATGGTGAACCTGCAGCAAAATCCCTTTGTACAAATTCCTTTGGTAATAATGCTTTTATACTTTAGTTTTTCAAAATAGCTACTTTTCTTAAACTTCGAATAGCCTGTATTAAAAATTATCAATAG
>DALZNT010000278.1:0-2025 GCA_032005505.1 Clostridium sp.
AATTTATTATATATATCTTAAGAAAGCTTCGTATGCTCTGCATCCTTCATATATATCTGCCTTACTTGCAATTTCCCAAGGAGCATGCATGTTGTGTAAAGCCATTCCGGAATCAATAACTTCCATACCATAGTTAGCTAAGATATATGCTATAGTTCCACCGCCGCCTTGGTCAACTTTTCCAAGCTCAGATGTTTGCCAACATATATTATTATCATCCATAACTTTTCTTAGTTCTGCGATAAATTCTGGATTTGCATCATTACATCCACCTTTTCCTCTAGATCCAGTATATTTATTAAATACTATACCTTTTCCAAAGAAAGCATTATTTTGCTTTTCACTTACTGATGGATAGTTTGGATCATAAGCAGCACTTACATCTGAAGATAGCATCTTAGAATTTGCAAGAGCTCTTCTAACCTTAATATCATTATAATCTTCAACTAGGTTTATAAGTTCTGCTACAGTATTTTCGAAGAATTTTGACTGCATTCCTGATGCACCCATGCTTCCTACTTCCTCTTTATCTACAAGTAAAGTAATACAAGTTTTATCTGTAGATTCAAGAGCCATTTGAGCTTCAAATGAAGTGTAAGCACAGATTCTATCATCATGGCCATAAGCCATAACCATTGAACTATCTAAACCATAACTTCTTGCTCTTCCAGCTGGCACTACCTCTAATTCTGCTGAAACAAAATCTTCTTCAGTAATTCCATATCTAGCATTAAGGATTCTTAAGATGTTAAGCTTAACTCTATTTTTAGCTTCCTTGTCTTCAATTGGCATAGAACCAACGCAAACATTTAAAGCTTCTCCTTCAATTCCTTTAGCCATAGTTTTACCCATTTGGTCTGCTGATAAATGAACTAGTAAATCTGATATTCCAACTACAGGATCTTTATCATCTTCTCCAATAACTATGTTAACTATACTTCCATCTTTTTTAACAACAACTCCATGAATAGCTAGTGGAATAGTTACCCATTGATACTTCTTAATTCCGCCATAGTAGTGAGTTTTAAATAAAGCAATATCAGAATCCTCATAAAGAGGGTTTTGCTTTAGATCAATTCTAGGAGAGTCAACATGTGCTCCTAAAATTTTAAAGCCCTTTTCTATTGGTTCGCTTCCAACTAAGAATAAAGCTAAGGATTTTCCCATGCAATTTGCATAAACCTTATCTCCAGCCTTAAGCTTTTTACCTTCTGCTATTACATTATTTATATCAACATATCCCTTATTTTCAGCTAAAGCAATAAACTCTGTCACACATTCTCTCTCTGTTTTACATTTAGACATAAAGTCTATGTATTTTTCAGATAGATCAAAGGCCTTTTCTATATCTTCCTTTGAATATTTATCCCAAACTAATTCATACTTTTTCTCAAGGTTTTTTAAATCTTCCATGAATATCCCTCCCGATATATAGTAGTGTGTAAATTCTATCTTTATCTTACTTCATATACAAATTATTTACAATAAAATTTTTGAAAATTTAAAATTTTACGCAATGTATGCCATATGTTTCTATACCTGCTCACCATCTATAATTCTCTTTTCTATAGTTTCCACCGCTGAAGTATTAGACGTAGCTTTATATCTAAAATTTGCTGCTGCTGCTTCAATAATAACTGCAATATTACGTCCTGGTTTTAGTGGAAGCTTTATCTTCTCTACATTTATACCTAAAATATCCATATAATCACTATCTGCACCTAATCTTTCATAATTTCCATCCATATTCCAATTTTCCAAGAAAATTACTAGATTAATTTGTTTACTTGACACAATACAACTACTTCCATAGACAGCAGAAACATCTATAATACCCATTCCCCTAACTTCCATCATACCTCTAGTTATATATGGACATGATCCATAAAGTCTGCCATCTATCTCTTTTATATCTACAGCATCATCAGCTCCAAGTCTGTGCCCTCTTTTAATAAGCTCAAGAGCAGCCTCACTTTTTCCAATTCCGCTCTCTCCAATTATTAATATTCCTATACCATATACATA
>DALZNT010000279.1:0-2020 GCA_032005505.1 Clostridium sp.
CATTGGGGACTGCGTTGCAGTCTCGAAATGTGAAAAAAATTACAACTCCAATTATGACCATCGTCTGAATAAGTCATGACAAAATAACGACATTTCAGTGCGACCACCTATTCATTATAAACCTCGTGTCCCGGGGGTTCAATACACTGGGAAGAAAAAGGAGTACAGGGGGAACGCGGAAAGAGGCAAACATGACTTGAGACCCTTGACGGGGTGGAGTATAATTTAAAGAAGAGTTAATGAAAAAGGAGAGTGACCTGGCATGATTAACATCAGCGAAACGGCTGCTGACAGATTGAAAGAGATGCTTGCACAGCAAGAGACACCTGGTATGTTCCTGCGTCTTGGCGTAGCACCGGGCGGTTGCACCGGATTTTCGTACGCCATGGGCTTTGACGATAAAGAGTCCGATGAGGACTTGTATATGGATATTCAGAACATGAAGGTTGTAGTCGAGAAGGAAAACCTGAAATATCTGAATGGACTTGAAATTGATTTTGAAGAGTCCGGTATGTCGGGTGGGTTCACCATCCATAATCCCAATGCAGTAGCAACATGCGGCTGTGGATCTTCTTTCCGTACGAAGGAAGATGCAGGTGTGCCGGATAAGGATTGTTAATGTGGCGCGGGTTTGAGCGTGTTATAAGACGCTCGACGGACGCAAGCCTGTAACGGTAGCCTTAACGGTGTAGATTGTGAATTGCGCAGGTATTTCGGTAGGTTAACAACCCCGGACGATGAACGTTATCAATCCTTGAAATGGCATTTCAGGGTTGTGAATCACGACCTCTATGACGTATTAGTTTCGTACTAATTACGTTATGGAGGTCTTTTTGTTATGGTCCGAAAAAAAGGAAGGGTACCACTCTGAGGCGGAAATCACCTCTATCTTTTTGCTAATGCACATAGAAATCTCAAATGATATAGATTAAAACAACCACTCAAGGTTTTTCTAATTTCAATCCTGTTTTTCTATAACTATGAGTAAGCATCGCGCTGAAACAAAAAAAAGCACTGATTGAAGTTGTTAGTTGCAATCAGTGCTTTTGAGAAATTCAAACATTAAGTTAATTTGTATTCTCTAAAATATTCTTTAGTTAACTTCATTTGAATTATGGCTGCACAATTTTGTCGAGATAATAATTCTGAATCCATCCCCATGCTTGATATTTGTAACTATAGACATAGAGGTATGTCATCCCTTCAGCAACAACACTTTCCGTTCCGCCATAAACCACATCGCCGTAAGCATGCGAACCAATATTTACTCCAGTTGGTGAAGGTGTTTTTCTAAAATTGGAATAATCATTCACTCTATAGTATGAAGACAGAGCTAGTATGGATACATCTGAATTAGGTGATTCTTGAGTGATAGATGTTGCATGTGTCGGTTGGATTACTGTATTACTAACATCTTCAGAAGCAAAGACTCCAGAAACAGGGATTAACATCGATGCAACTACGGATGTTGCGATGAATTTTTTTAACATGACTAAACTCTCCTTTTTTTGAATAGATTATAATTCGCTAAAATGAGTAAATCTTCATCACCGAGTGAGATGAAATAGAGTTATCTCTGATTACAAACAAATGCAGAAGAGAAAAATTAAATTATAAAATCAATTTTTACCCCCTTATGTTTACTATTTTTCTTTAATATCCCACACCACATATATAATTTAACATATATTTAATGGAAATATATTGTAAAATATGTGTCGTTTTTTCCATATGATTTAAGGTTAATCTATTCCAGATTAAAATGTCATTTTTATAGTTGTATGTTGAAAACTCTATAACTACGCGCTTTTTCATAGTCTATACTATTCTTTTGAATGGAAAAAATAAGGAAAATCTCGGAGTGATCTTATTCATATCTTTATAAATTAGAAGATTGAGTTCAGTTTATGGGTATCCTTTAATAAGAATACTGTTTGAGAGTGAAGAGTTGACAAACTTAGTTGTAACAATTATAGTTACAATATAAAGTTCAAACATAAACAATATCGATAATTACAAA
>DALZNT010000280.1:0-2005 GCA_032005505.1 Clostridium sp.
GAACCCAGCCCCCAATATATAATTATAAAATATATGATAGGAAGAAACTTCCCAGCAAAAATGGTAACACTTTTAAAACCAATTTGTCAATCCACCCACCGTCAAATCTGCTCTGCTGTTGCCTCTTCATGCATTCATTTCAGCATTACTATGTAAGTTTCAGAATGCTGATCCATTCATAGTTATAAAAAAACCTTTCTGCAGCACTGCGTATCGTTCACAGCCTCCAAGTTTTCCTTCAACTGTACTAGTAGAAGTTTAAGTTCGTTCTCCTTCTTAACATCCATAACTTGTACAAATATAGATGCACTTTGCTAACTAATCATACAAACTCTAGTAGATATATTATTAGGTTTAAGAGGAATATGTTACTATAATATTGAGATAATTTGACTGGGGGGATCTCTTATTATTACCATTAAACAAAACCAAAATGTAAAAAGCGCATTTGAATCCATTTTACGAGCTGACTATATATCTATTGATGGATTTGATCAGTTAGAAGATTTGGAGAGGTATTACATAGACGTTTATAACAGTGTCAGTCTCTTATTACAACAACAGGACAACTATATTTCCGGCAGAAGAGGATGCGGAAAAACTACGATGCTATTGCGAGGCTATTACGAATGTCTTAAAACAATTTCTCCAAAGCTTAGAGGAAAGTCTCACACTTTTGGCACTAATAAAATTCTACCTATATTCATTGATTTAAGTAATTGTAATGAACTCTTCTCAGATGATACTAATATTGAGGTTCATTTTATACGACAAATAATAGAGTCATTAAAAAGACAATTGGAAGTAATGTATGATGAGAAGAGCCTTTTAATTTTCAAGAAAGAAAATCCTGCTCTTGATGATCTTGAATTTATTGAAAAGATATTAATTGAAGGAGTTACAATCTCACGGGAACGCAAAGTTGCGATTGAAGATAGTTTAAAGAGAAGCGAAAATGGAAGCATAAAGGGTACATTAAGTTTACAGCCTTCAATTTCAACTGATATATCTCAATCCGATGAGAAGGTTCAATCACAAAAGTATACTGAAATAAAGGGGCTTAATGTACAAGACTTTATCAATAAAATCAGTGATATTAAAAGAAAAGCAAATATTGATCGTATTTATGTTTTTATAGATGAATTCTCTGATTTAACAGACGAAGCCCAAATTAATTTTTCAAAATTATTAAAAAATCTACTTGCTTCAAAAATTAATATGTTTTTTAAAATTGGAGTGATCACAGATAGATATTCCTTTGGGGATAAGATTATTTTAGGCAGAGATCTCTATCCAATTCCACTAGATCTCAATGAACACGTAGAAAAGTATAACGGTACCATTTATGCAATAAAAAAAATGGAGGTATTCATTGAACAGTTACTAGAGAAACGTTTTGACATTTTTTGTCCTGATGTGTCTTTTAATGATGTTTTTAAAATAAAAAAAGAAGTTGTTATGAATAGATTGGCAAGAGCATCTATGGGTGTAACGAGGACAATTGGTTGGGTTCTACAAAATGCTTGGAAACAATGTCAAGATAACAATACCCCTACGGATAGAATAGGCTTACAAGAGTTGAGTTTCGGCATAAGAAGTGCACGTAAAATATATTTCAAACAATTCCAAGGTAGTGTGAAGAAGCGCTTAATCCCAGCCTTCTATATGGATTTGTGGGATGCTATAATTAATAAAGCAATATCAGAAAAAACAAAATCTCCGGATAGACCAGCCAGTCATTTCTTAATTGATCCAATAAGAAAAGATTACTTGAACATCTTAAGCGAGAATTTTTTGGTGCACTTTCTAGAAGAAGGTAGAGCATCAAAGGCAGGTGGCAACTATAATCTATATGCTATAGACTATGATATATGTTGAGATAATAATATAAAATATGCTGAAGAAAAAGATGAATTCACAGCAGTTCGTTTCATTTACGATGTGGAACTTTCTAAGTTTGACCCTTATTTCATAAAAGATAAAATAAAGAGTTATCGTTGCAATG
>DALZNT010000281.1:0-1997 GCA_032005505.1 Clostridium sp.
GCAATTGTCTGCTAATGTAGCAAGAGCTATAGCAAATAAATTTGGAATAGCTAACCGAGGGCATAAGGTAAATGATTTTGCAGTATTAAGATTAACAAATATGCCTGCAATTTTAGTAGAAATAGCATTTATAAATAATGCAAGAGATGCAAACTTATTAAGATATAGACAGGATGAGTTTGCAAGAGTAATAGCTGATGAAATATTAAGATATTTTGGATTACCAACCAGTGGATCTGGAGGCGGTAATGCTAATCATATAGATATTTCTAAAGGGGCAGACGGTGTAGTGGAACAATTAATGGGTATGCTAGAAGAAGCTAAGATGAAAATCCCATTTACCAAAAGTGAATTAAAGGCATCATCAACAAAGATTGAGTTACAAACGGAAATAGATGAGAATATTTCATATTCGGTAGCGATAAGCCCTAATAAAATAGGAGTAACATTAGAAGCATCATTTGAATATACTTCATCAATAACAGGATATCAGAGATTTGTTCTATCAATAGAACGTAGTCTTAGACATGATAAAGCTACAGTTCCACTTTATGTAGAGACATCTACCGTACTGGACTATTACCAACTAAGTAATCATACTGGACTGGATGAAATATACAATTTCACTAGTACAAGATTTAAAATGCCGGATTTCTAGGTATAATCATAATTGGCAAATAAAATATCATTTATTACAGCAGCTGAAGTTATGGAATATTTAGTCTTATCCGGACAGGGCTCTTTAGTATTATTGATTGCTGCATTTTGACCAAAATAAAAATATTTAATATAAAATTATAAAACTATAATAATTGTAGTTTTATAGTTTTAGTTTTCAGTTGGTTATTTTGTAACAATATGATAAAATGACCAGTACATGCTAATTGTGGTTGGAGGTTTTATATTGAATAAAGAATCAGAAAGAATTTTATATAAAGTGATACCAGAATATACAATAAAAGATTATATTGAACTAAATAAAATTACATATAAAGATTTATATATTGTAATGAGGGGATGTTCTATAATTTTGTTATTACTAGGGATATTAAGTATTAATTATATTTCTAAATTGGATATGTTCATAAAAGTTATGATTAATATAATACTTTTTATAGCCTTATGGAATAGTCCAAGTATATCAGTTTACAAATCAAAGGAAATTTACGTTTCACCAGCTGATCATATTACATTGTATTTTTATGAAAATTACTTTAAAGCAGAACATAAAAGTGGAGAAAATTTTACAATAAGAACAACTTATTATAATAAAATCGAAAAAATATATACGAAAAAGAATAATATTATAATAAAAGCAAAGGACCCTATAGGTTATACTATAATTAGAAAATCTAATTTTATTCAAGGAAATGTATCTGACTTTACTAAGTTTTTAAATACTATTGTCAATACAACAGATTTTAAAAATCAAGGGATAGAAGAAGAGCAACAATTTAGTGAAGATGAATTAAAATTTACTGTTTCAAAGAAATGTGAGAAAAAGACCGTATTAGAAGCATATAGAATAATAGCTAGAAAAAAATTATTATTAAGCAGGATTATCATGGTATGTTTTGTAGTATTATCTATTTTAGATGGAATAAAAATGAAAGTAAAGTATGATAGTACATTTACACTTATAGTAGCGGCGTGTATATTCGTGTTATTTACTTATATGGGATTTAATTTGGATAAATTGCAATTAAGATCATTAAATAAAAAATTTAATTTAAATGATAATTTACCGGATAAGTTTTCTTTTTATAATTCCTACTATTTATTTAAAAAAAGTGATGTTAATTCAAGTGATTTAGGTAAGTTAAATTATGATCAAATCGAAAATGTATATATATCTGATAATTTATTTATTCTAAAATCTAAAGATATGATGTGTATAATAGACAAAGATGGATTCGTAGAAGGTACATCGGATGAATTTTTAGATTTTTTACAAGAAAAGTTTGAAGATAAGATAAAAATATCTTAAATTAGTATTG
>DALZNT010000282.1:0-1995 GCA_032005505.1 Clostridium sp.
TCGTTTAAAGTTGCTCTTTTTGTTTAAAGAGCAACTTTATTGAATATTATTGGCATTCTATTGATGTTTAAAATGTATACATCGAAAAAAATTCTTTATTTACAAATAGATAATTGCTTATCTTGAACAAAAATAGTGAAAAAATGTATACATTCTTTCAAGCCAATAATTTTAATATCATTTGACAATTAAGAAGCCTTTTTAGAAAAAACCTTAATACTTGCCTTGATATCCCATAATGACACCACTGCAATTATTATATAGAACACATTATATGGTGTATAGACTCTTTAAGAAATCTATATCTTGTGGTTAATGAATAGTCAGATTGCTAATGAACTCTTATAAGACATTGCATTTAAAGGAGCTATAAGCTTCTCCGTATATTATGTAGTCAAAGGAAAAGAAGATTTTTAATTTTTACCAAAGTATACAAATCAAAAAAACAATAAAAAACTTAAAAAAAATGGAATAAACGATTAAGAGATAAATCTACTAAGATGAATCAAAAGAGATTGATCTCTTACGTTAGCTATTAAAGTTTATTTTTTGTTTGTTTGTAATTTTGTGGCCATCTGATATGAATCAACATTAGCACAATTTCGATCAACTAAATTTAACTCTATCTCACCGCATGTATTTGCATTAGTCCAATAAATACCTTCTAATGTTTGGCTATCGTTAGTCAATCTTAAATTTCCACTACCAAAAGTGACTTTATTTTCACTGTTTTTAGTTCGATAGAATCTATAAATATAAATGAAGTCAGAGGTTTCACTATCTTTATTGAATGATAAAGCAGTAATCACTGATTCAGATGATTGAGATGAGGTGAAAGACTTTATAGTGGTTATTAGAAATGTCTGTTTTATATAAAAATAAATCTCAATAGGAGGGAGCTTTTGCCCATCAATCTCAAAGTTACTTATTAGTTTTCCTTTCCAAAGCCCATGTATAATTGGTTTTCCAATGATATGAGTTAATAATCTATGTTTAATTGTAACTTTTCTAAGAAGTAGGCCTAAAATAAAGAGAGAGGCAGTAATAGATGGGGTCAGTGATTGAACAATACCTAGATTTCCACCAAATAGATAGTTGATAAGTTGTATTAATCCCAAAATAGAATACTAATCAAGAGTTACCATTGCAGACTGTATCCCCAGCGACAATTCAACCTACAAGGGGTGGGTAAATTTGGGATTATATCTTTATTCTCATGAATTAGGATTTGAGGTGTTCTTAACAGACAGAGCACTTCATTTAATTCATCTGCATAGACAATTTCACGGTACTCAGAAGACTGAGGCATGTGGAATCATTATTGGTGAGATACGTAGTAAATCATTACGAGTAATTGATATTAGTCCTCCAGCAGATGATGATGAAAGATCCATATATAGTTTTTTTAGAAAGTCTCGAAAGCATCAAAAGTATTTAAATAGAATGCATGAAATATCAGAAGGAGTATTACAATATATTGGTGAATGGCATACTCACCCGGAACCTTATCCGCGTCCCTCTATCTGTGATTATAATGGATGGAGTCAGCTTCTAGGGAGTGAGGATTTTAATCAAACTCCTAAATTATTGTGGATTGGAAGCAATAAAAGCTATAGTGAGGATTGGTTTAATTTGCTTGTGAATAAAAAGTATTATACCCTGAAAATCAGAGAGGATAATAAGCTTTGATTCCCATTATTTATGCTAAATATCTTATTCAGTTAGGATATAGTTTGGTAGATCCATGTGATACGAATTTAAAGAAAAAATTTTATAATAATTTATGGGTAAAAAAAGTTGTTGTAGGTGGGGTGGATATAAGATTGGGAGTTTTTTTTAGGAATTGGGATTTTATATCTCCTCCTAATGTCTATTTGTTTTCTGATGATCTTCTAGAGATTAAAAAAATAAACAAATATTTTAAATTTCCACTACCTCACTGATATACGCTGAATTATCAGGAGACTTTCCCTTGGGAGATTCTAGGCAGCCAAC
>DALZNT010000283.1:0-1986 GCA_032005505.1 Clostridium sp.
ATTTACTTAATTACTTCGCAATATCCTAAGATTGTGAAATTAATGTTTATTAATCAATAATTAAATAGCTAAAGTTAATTTTATCTGGAACAACAATTTTACATTGTTCAATCATCATATCAGTAACTCTGGAATATAACACGTGATACCACCAAATAAAATATTCTTCAAATGATATTTCACTTGAGTATATTGAATTTATATAATTATAATATAAAGTCGGCTTATATTTTTGTAAAATTTCTATATATTCTTCCTTTATAATATCAGCTATTCCACTTAATTTATAAAATTCATTTTCGGTTATTACAGGTATATTTATATTTGTACCCTTCATTATTCCTAGACTATTAAATCCAGTTAAAATATTATAATTTAAGGCATATGAACTTGATTTAAAATATTTTATTAATTCATTTAACAAATATGTTTTTAAAGCTTTCTCGTCTTTATAATCATTAAATATATGAAGAAAATACTCATTTATATTATCAATCTCTATATTATTGAAGTTTATTCTGTCTCTTTCGTTTCCATAAACTCCAAACATATTTTTTCCATATGTATCAATTTGATTACCATAGATTCCAAATGCTTCTTTGTTATATCCTTTTTGTTTCTCTTGTAATGAATAGTAATAATATTTATTTCCATGTTTCGTCCTATCCTTTTTTAAAAGCAATTCTTCCACATTATCTATTTGTATGAAGTCAAGTATAACATCGCTTAAAATAAAAATTGATAAACTTTCAAAAGTAAAAGGTTTAAAACACTCCAATTCTAATGTTTTGTTTTTAATCAAGCATCTATTATTTTCTATTAAAGTAAAAACTTCACACGAAACATTCTCTATTGAATTACTTATATATTTAAAATCTTCTAGAGAAATAATCATTAAATTAGGCTTATAACCCTTATCAGTCTCTATTATTAAATCCTCTTTTATTAAAATGTTAATACGCTCTAAAAACTCTTCTTGAGTCCATTTAAAATATTCTTTTATTCTATTTATTGATACGTTATTATGCAATAATACACAAATATCTTTTAAGTTATCATTTTCCATATCAACATTAGGATAATTATTCATTTTTGATATCATTTTGATTTCATATTCTTGCTCTAAAATTGATGTTATGCTATATGAAATACCCATCATTTACCTCCTTTTACAATGATTTTATTTAGAAATTATATCTAACTATAATACGAGTATTCATTACTTGCTCACACCCATTTTACCATTAAAATATACTTATTCAAAATTAATCCATTAAATAAATTAGAAGTTTTAACATTGGTATATTCTTAGAAAGTAAAAAAAGCCAATTGAATATAAATTCAATCAGCTTTACTTTTGCAATCTTTTTAATGATAAAATCGATATTTTATTTAAATCTATTTGGTAAATTGGAATTTATAGATCTTCGTATCATAAGAATATTGTGAATTAATATAACTTCTGATTATGCTTATTTTGCGGGAGTTAGAGGAACTTATTCATTGATGTATAATTTGATACTCGAAATCCAAGATTTTCATATAATGGTTTCCCTTTTTCAGTCGACATTAAATCAACTGCGGCAACGCCTAATAGCTTTGCTTCCGATAAAAGTTCAGTCATAACTTTCGTTGCAATGCCTTTTCCTCTATATTTAGGGTATGTAAAAACATTGTATACCGTACCGACAAGATATGATGAAAACGCTATTAGCGGAGGTCTTTCCACGATTGACATAAATGCAGTTGCTAATACTTCATTTTCATTCTCAGCAATGATAGCAATAAATCCCTTGTTAAGGTGTTGAGTAAAATATTCTTCTAACTTCGTTCTAATATCTTGCACTTCTTCCGAAGAAGACACACCTTTTTCTGCAAACAGGTATTCCATACGAATCTTTATGAGGAGGTCAACATCCTCTTTAACCGTTTTTCTTACTTTCATGTTTTGCACCACCTTATATTTATAATCTTCAGTTCGCACTT
>DALZNT010000284.1:0-1977 GCA_032005505.1 Clostridium sp.
TTCTTTATTTACCTTAACTCCCCCTTCCCCATTTTCATACATCCAGCCTACATTATTTTGAGCTAAAGGATCATTTCTTAAGGCCGCTTTTTCAAAATATTTAAATGCTTTTGTTAAGTCTTTATTTATAATTTTACCATCATAATACTGTACTCCCAACTCTGTTATAGCAGGAGTAAAATCTGTTTTTTCAGCAAAATCTAAACTCTCTAACATCTTCTCAGGGTTATGTTCTTTTATATAAATCAAACCTAACTGATATGCTGCTAAACTATCACCGAGTTTCTTTGCTGAAAGAAGCCATTTCTTAGAATCTTCTAATTTATTTTCTAAATAGTATAAATATCCTAGAGAATAATGTGCTGGTGAGAAACAATACTTAGCAGAATTTATCAAATGTTTTTCAGCTTCTTTTAAATCAACCAACTTTGTTTTCCCATCTAAAAAACTCACACCTAAAATATACTCTTTATAAAATCCATCAGGTAAGCCATTTATTACCTTATCAATCTTTTTTAGATTTCCTTGTAAACTTAAAATATTGAGATCAAAATTAGAGTTTTTAATTTGATTAGAATATTCAATTTTTTCACAAGCAAAAGTAGATTTAATCAAAGATAAAAAAAATAAAAAACTACATAAAATTAGCTTCATAATAACCGACACTCCATATACTTAAACAAAGAAACAAACCTACCAGCCAATATGTTAATCTTATTAGCTTAGTAATTTTTTGATAATTATTTTTTTTCTTAAAAACAATATCGCTCATTACTTTGTTAAAACTATTATTCTTTGAAAAAAAATTCCAGATATCAGTTGCCATTTTATTACTAATATAATACCTATATAAGAAATATATCATTAGAATAAAATTAGATACGAATAAAAAAACCGCAATCCATCTTAAATAAAATAGTATTTCCATATAATTAGAACCTTGGAAAATTAAATGGTTGAGCCGGAATTACTGGCATCTTTTCCGGTGGAATACTGTAGACTGGTTGTTCAGGTATATAATCTGATGTATTTTGCCATCCATCCGTAATCCCTAAACCAGCTCCTGCTCCACTTCCACCTTTTATGACCGCATAAAATGATTTTCCAGACCAAGAGTACCCACCACAAATTTGTCCAAACCAATTAGCACCGACACCTCCGCAAGCTTCTATATATCTACCATCGGGTTTATTACCTATATTAAGTATATCTCGCGTAGTACTAGCCGAAACACCAAAACCTAACGTTCGTCCAGTAGAATGCACAGCCCGCCCACCTCCTGCATAAGTAGTGCTATGAGTTATACCCAATCCTAGTGCACCACTAATATTAGCACTTGTTCCATTCAATGCTCTATCGGTTGCCTGAACTAATGTTGATCTATCTTTCAATCTTGGATCTCCTTTCATACCAGGAATTGAAATATCAGGAGATAGTCCATACGGATCAACCCACTGAGTTGGATTACTTACATAACTAGAGCTATTCATACCTCCCTCTAGCCCAATCGGATCTTTACTCATATATCTTGCACTATGAGGTTCATAATAACGATAACGGTTATAGTGCAGCTCTGTTTCATGGTCGTAATATTGCCCTTGAAAGCGTAAATTATTTTGTTCAAATGGATTATCTTGATTTACTGCTTTAATTTCTAATGCCGTTCCCCATGTGTCTTGGATAATTTCCCATACACATTCACCGCGGGTATTGGTCATGGTTTGAGGTGTTCCGACCTGATCACAATGGTAAAATGTAATCTGCTCTACATCAGTACGCTTTTTGCGAGTATTACTATTCCATAC
The DNA here is from genome assembly GCA_032005505.1 of Clostridium sp. Classification (GTDB taxonomy): domain Bacteria; phylum Bacillota; class Clostridia; order Clostridiales; family Clostridiaceae; genus Clostridium_J. The sequence goes on from DALZNT010000284.1 coordinate 1,806, forward strand.
TGGGTCTTTATAAATAGAATAAGGTTTTGTTTGATATTCCTGATAATCAGGAGTTTCTATCAGTTGAATGAAATCCTTATAACCTGTTTGTAATAGTGGAACAAAGCTATCAGGTTCATAAATATAGTGCTTTGTATAACTAGTCTGTGCCGATTGGACAGACTCCCATATC
>DALZNT010000285.1:0-1975 GCA_032005505.1 Clostridium sp.
ATATTTTACAATGAATAATAAATTAAAATTATTGTATTTCAAATACTTGGGTAAAATCCCTGTTGAGTTGAGCTTTACACAAATAACAAAAAGTAACATCGACTTTAGGTAGATAATCTTAAAAGTCAAAAATATTATTTAAATAAAATGGATATGTTTTAAGAAAAATTTAACGTTTAATAAAATTTTTTATTTTAAAAATGGTTTTGTGATAAATAAAATTTATGTTTTTATGACTAAATTAATATATTGGTTAACTATAAAGTGGTAATTTTTTATTATCTTTGAAAATCGTACTTATAACGTGTGATAAGCAATTACATGCATATGGATTAATCAAATAAAAAGCTTTTGCATAGTTTGAATTTTAAGCAGCGTAGAACTGGCTACGCTGGCTTTCATGTTTTTAAAAGTATTAGTCTGAACGGGGCGCTAACCAATTACTTATTTCAGGCCAAACAAAACTAGGAGCTTGGCTACCTGAAACCACCCCCATATGGCCGCCTGGTACGGTTTTGAATGTTTTATCTTTACTATCAATTAAGGTCATAAGGGGTTTAACGGCATCGGCGGTCACAATAATGTCTGTATCGCCACCCACGGCTAACACTGAACAATCAATATCTTTTAGATGAGCTGTAAGTTCGCCAAACTTAACGACACCTGTTGATAGCTCATTATCAATCCAGAACCGTAAAATAATGTCACGCATAACGCCGCCTGGATAAGCCAGCATATTGTCTATAAATGAACTAGAGGTGGCATGGTCAACAATAAATTCTCGGTTATCAAGATTTTTTAAAAGCTGCCAATAAGTTTTTAAATTGCCAATGGGGTCCGTTAATTTAAAACCGAGTGTGTTTTGCCAACCATGAATATGAAACACTTCACTTGGTACATGTTGGCGAATACGAAAAGGGGTGTGCTTACGAACCCACTGTGCAGGTTTGGTCAAGCTTCCATAAAGTTTACCCATATAACCCGCTTTATGGGTGTCGATAGGTGAAGCAAGAATAATCAAATTTTTAATATCTTTATCTTTAAATAACGCGGTATAGCAGAGTGAAAGAGCACCACCTAAACTCCAGCCATGTAAAGAGAGCTGTTGTTGTCCACTATGTATACGAACCTGTTTTAACATTTCAGGCATAAAGACTTTTATATAGGTACCAAAATTGTATTTTGCCTGATGTCGGGTTGGTACGCCCCAGTCGATTAAATAGACATCAAAACCTTGAGCTAAAAAGTAACGTATAAGGCTGCGTGTAGGGAACAAATCGTAAATAAGCATGTTGACTGCTAATGGTGGAACGATGACTAACGGTACGCTGTGTTTAGCTATAGGAGCTTCAGCCTCATTTTTATAGTGACGTAAACTCATAATTTCATGCTTATAAATCACATCAAAAGGTGTTTTTCCTGACAAGGCAATTTGAGGGCCTCTAAAAAACAGATCTGATGCATTGGTCAGCATGTGAGGTATTTTCTGACCAGCACGCTTTTTAAGTGACGTTTTAATCGACTTCACTTGTGGAACATTCTGTCGAACTTTAAGCAATAAACTCATTGAATATAAAACCTGTAAATATTTTGCCCAGAGCAAATAACGAGCTGGTCTTCGAGGAATATTAACGGGAATAGCAGATGAGTTCAGTGACTTAAAAGACAGGATTTTCTGTTTAAGGTATCAAACCCTAAATATCTTTAAATTTTGAATTATTTTATTTAAGTATTTGATATTAATCGTTAAATAAGAATTTATGAACAATTATGTATAAAATATTTAAAAATTTAAGCTATTTTTAAGAATAGTAAAAAAATTTATTGCTAGGGTAATTTTGTAAAGTTTATTTGTGTTTTTTTTACATATGAAAAAATAAAATATAATTATTTTACAATCGATTAGAAATGTAATTAGAAAGTAGTATATATGGAATTTGTTTTTAATGGTTTTTATACACTAATTTCGGCGGTC
>DALZNT010000286.1:0-1958 GCA_032005505.1 Clostridium sp.
TCACTTCAATCGTTACAACCTCGTATTTCAGTTGCCCCAATGATGGATAGGATCGTCTAAATTTAAAAAATATTTATTATCAATCTCTTAGCAAAAAAAATAAAAATTGTGGTGTAAATTTAGTGTAAAAAAAAATAGAAACAAATTTTTATATTTTCAACCATTTATTTTAATAATACATTTTACCTTGTTAAGTTAATAAGCCAGAAATAATACACTCTCAGCATAATTTCCTTATTATCCATAGTACCTTGAACAAATCTTGAAACAATTTGTTTTCTATTTTTTTTACCAAAAAATATGACTATTTCTATTTTTTAAACCTAAAACTATGTATGCTGTATTGAAGAGAAACTTAATAGATCTAATTTTATGCAGCCATTATATTTAACTATTGATGATCCACAACATGCCCAGAATCGAATAAAAGAGGTTTTCGGCTTTGACTCAAAAGTTCTACTGGGAGTCATTGAAGATGGATTTGCAGCTCGCAATGAAACAACAAATAATCACCCTAAAATTTATGGGGGTTATAGACATTTTGCTGAAGGAACCGCTTTTTTAAGAGAACGCCTTCTACCTAAAGGTTATTCAAAATATACCCAAGGAAACTCTGAATGGGTTCATAATGAAAAAAAAGGTATTTTAATCAGCTTTATGGCAGGAAATGCCTCTGTTGGGATGAAAGGTCAAACCCCATCTAATACAGATGGTTTAAAAGCTGAAAAAGTTGCTCGAAATAGAAATCCTAAAGGTAGCATGTTTTCAAGAATTGCTAATGCACAACTGCATGGCGATATGTTGACTTTACACTCAGGTATAGATACGTGGTGTTGGGTTTTGATGTATTATATTGATTATAAAAACAAAATAATTAGAAGTGAACTATCATGCCCTTCAAGGCTTACGGAAAACGGTAAATTTTTTGCAGAGTATCATGAAAGGATTATTCTAAAAGAAATTAGTTTCGATCCAGAGTCTGAATTTGATACTATTCTTTCCCCTGCACCAACCCCCCCGTCGATTGATTTTGAAATCAAACGCAAGAATGCTTAAGAGGCAATATTATGTTCAATATGGGTCGTTTCGATCTCGCTCGTCAACGCCGTGGCTTGACTAAGAGAGATTTGGCTCATCTATTAGGCGTAACCGATAGAACTGTTTCAAATTGGTATAGTAACCAAGAAATTGATGAGAGAATTTTAGAAAAGGCTGCTGAGATTCTTGATTTTCCTCTCAGCTTTTTTTATGGAAATGATATTGAGAAAATTCATGCTGAGTCTGTAAGTTTTAGAGCTCTTACTAAAATGACAGCTAGAAAAAGAGATATGGCAATTAGCCAAACTATTTTAGCTGAAATGATCAGTGATTGGATTGATTTGAAATTTGAATTACCTCTTCCTAACGTTCCTGATTTACATGAACTAAGAAGTGATTTTTCGTCCTCTTCTATTGATGAATTAGATGAAGTCAGTGAAGATGAGGTTAATTATTATTTAAAATATTCTTATCCTGAAGCATGCGCAGATACAGTAAGAAAAGCGTGGGGATTAGGAGAACAGCCCATCCCAAACTTAATTGCACTTTTAGAATCTAAGGGCATTAGAGTTTTTTCTCTTACAGATGAAGCACAAGATGTTGATGCATGTTGTAGATGGACAAGTGGTCGGCCTTTTATTTTTTTAAATACCTCTCGAACTGCTGAAAGATGTCGATTCGACTTAGCTCATGAGCTTGGTCATTTAGTGATGCATAAGCACGGAATAATTGAAGGTATTCATGTTGAACAAGAAGCTAACGCTTTTGCTTCCGCATTTTTAATGCCACGTAGAAGCTTACTAGCAGATCCTTTAAAAATACCTTCATTAAAGGGTATTTTATCCAAGAAAGAAATATGGCAAGTTTCTGCTGCTGCTTTGACTTATCGTTACAATAAGCTCGGTATTATTACTGATTGG
>DALZNT010000287.1:0-1955 GCA_032005505.1 Clostridium sp.
TCATACGGAGGAATTAGATCTGGATCAGATTAAATCCTCTGTGATGAACAAGGATGCGCGGTATAAAACTTACGTAATTCTTGAAAACAATCAAATGGTGGGTTATGTTCTGATCACCCAATATAAGAGTAAGCAGGCTTATGACATCTGTGGAGAAGTCACTATATATTTGAAGCCCGATATTTTGGGGAAAGGCTTAGGCAAACAGGCACTTCGTTTCATAGAAGAGGTTGCAAAAGAACAAGGGTTCCATACCTTAATTGCGACGATTTGCATGGAAAATACCAGAAGTAAGTCATTATTCGAGAGAAATGGCTATGAACAATGTGCTCTATTTAAAGAGATCGGATATAAATTTGATCGAAAACTGGATATTGGAAGTTTCCAAAAGATATTGTAAGGGGAATACGAAATGAGTCAAAACCTATATATTGTATCTGGCCCCCCAGGAGTAGGGAAATCTACAACTTCCAAGCTGCTGGTTCAGACTTTAGATAAAAGTGCATACATCTCTGGAGATGCGGTTAGTCACTTTCCGGTTAAAGGGAGAGGTAAACCCTGGCTTGATAAGGCTACAAACGACTTAACGTGGAAAAATATATCTAGTCTGGTGAAAAACTTATTGGATTATAACTACGATGTAGTTTTGGACTATGTGTCCTTTCCGGAAGACATTGCTGGATTAATGACAGAATTGGCAGACTATCATGTTCGTGTAATCTATGTTGTATTGATGGTGGATCGTCCAACCATTATTCATAGGGACCTTCTAAGAGCAGAAGAATATCAAATGAAAGAAAGAAGTTTGCTTCTGCTGGATGTGTTTGAAAATCATCTGGGTTTAAGAACAGATAACAAGCTGTATACTCATCATTTTACAGAAGATCAACTACCTGAAATCGTCAGTGAAATTATAAACAATGAGAAATATCGACTGAAATAAATGCAAGAGCGTTGAAAGCTAATAAAGTTAGAAACAAGCATTGATTGGGGGGGAATAAGGTGTCTCGTATATATGGAGAAAGAATTGTGTTAAGAGAATACCAGGATTCTGATTTGAGTTACATCAAACTATGGGTAAACGATTCAGAAATCACAGGTACATTATCAGATAATTTTTTGTATCCTCATTCGAGTTATGAGACAGAATCCTTTTTTAAGTCAATGGTTGAAGGCAAGTCTTCAAATAAAAGTTTTATCATCGGATTGAAAGATTCATTGGATTATATAGGCCAGATGGATCTATACAAAATGGATTGGAAAAACCGCTTGGCATCTTTAGCAATTGTAATAGGGAGAAAAGAATTTTTAGGTAAAGGTTATGGGAGTGAAGCGATCCGTGTACTACAGAAGTTTGTCTTCGAAGAGCTAAATTTAAACAGATTAGAACTTGAAGTGTACGAGTATAATGAGATTGCTTACAAATGTTATTTAAAATGTGGTTTCAAAGAAGAAGGAAGATACAGAAAGAAGATATATAAAAAGGGTAAATACTGGGATAGTGTTTGCATGAGTATCTTAAAAACTGAATATGAGAAGTTATAGTCTCAAGAGGCATCCATGATTTCGTCAAGATTTATTGTAAAGATCTAGAAAAAGTCAAAGAATTATATAATCATATAAATAGACAGGGATTCGAATCCCTTGAATATTTAACAGATGATAATGATATAAGGACAAAACTATCGGTCTGGTGACAAAGGTGCTTGAGATGAACTGCTAAGATTTGATAGGCCTTCCCCTGCTGCCGAAAGTAACACTATGTAATTAATCTAACGAACCTGAGAGACGCTATATGGGGATAAATAGCTTTTTATAGCGTTTTTGTCAGATGATGTTGGGGAATAAGATGTCTCATGTTCCTTACAATTTTAAAAGAGGACATGAAGACAGAATAAGCTTTCCTGTGTTCCTTAGAAAATCTCCTAAGTTTAAAAACACACTATAGTTCTTTT
>DALZNT010000288.1:0-1947 GCA_032005505.1 Clostridium sp.
GCAATCTTATACTCGAATGATTTATAGTTTGTAATAAACTCACAATCAATAAAAAAAATCCCCTCAGGGTAATATCCTCTTTCAGATAATTCTAGAGAAATCTTTTTGATCGTAGTCGTTTTTCCAATGCCGCCCGAACCTTTTATAGTCAAGACCTGTTTTCTAGTATCAATTATTTTCCTAGATATATCCTCTAAATCTGTTTTACGACCAACGAAGTTGGCTAAATTCTTAGCATCAATATTTTCCGATAGAATTTGTTTTGAGTTGTCGCTTCTCGATACAATTTTAGCTTTGCCCTTTTCTATCACTCCTAGATCAAACTTTTCCGGATTAATAATAAATCCATTAGCAAACTTGTCCAAAGTTTTCTTTTGAAACAATTTAAAAAAAACGCTACTTAAATCTTGCTCCCACAACACTGCAAGTGGCAATGTTGTAAGGAATGTTGGCAATTGAATTTGTGTATCTGTAAATATAAATAGACCTTTTAAATTATCCACAATCAAATTTTCCTCTATATCCTGTGGTGTAATCAGTTTACTCTTCATGTACTGATCCTCAATAAGAAATTTATTTTTCACAGTTTGAGAGAGAATAATAATATAATCATATCCCTCCAGATTTCTTAAAACCTCTATTGAGAAATAAAAACATTCAACACTAACCTTAAATTTTGTTAAATATTTAGTTATCTTTTCGAAATATTGCTTATTCTCTTGATCTATAGGAGCTGCCACTAGCAGAGCAATCGCTACCTCTTTTTCTTTCGAAAATAGATTTAAATCGCCCATATTACCAGTTAAATCATCTACTACTTCAAAATTTTGGATTGAAGCTTCTTTGATTTCAATCAAACTGTCCAGGAAAGCTCTTAATTCAGTCCAATTATCTAAGCAAATAGGATGAACCCCATGTATTTCAGGCGCCGAACTATCTATGGTAAGATAAAAATGTTCTTTTGAGTATCCTTTGTAAATCTTGTTTATGTATTCGAATTGTTTCTGGACATACTCATCAGACATACTAAACCCAATAAATAGAATCGTATAATCCGAGATTAAATTTTTCAACTTATCGATTGCAGCTGTGTTACCGTATAGATTGTCATAATCTTCTTGAAACAAAACACATTTTTCAGGATCCTCTATACACCCATGCAATTTCAGAAGGAAATTTTCCTTGTTTTGTAAATCTGCAATATGAAAAGTGTTATCAAATACAACCTTCTTAAAGTTTGTAATGTTATCTAGTAGTTTGTCATAATTTGTTGTAATAATTTTAGATGAGATTCCACCCAATTTTCGATGAAGGTCAAGATCCAGTTTATCTAATTTTATATCAATTTCACGATCTAAAACTTCATATACTTTTCTCTTTTTATCTTTTATTTTATCTAAAACTTCTAAAGAACTGAAAATTCCGCTATTTAAAACTTCGTCTAACTTTTTATATTTATCATCCTCTATTGCTAACTCGTTCAAAATAAGACTTATAAGACCATTCCAACTTGGAAAACCTAGTGGTTGAGAAAAACCAGCGCCAATGAATAGTAATAGCTTGTTGCTTTCAATAGCATCAATAATTTCTTTTCTCATAATGCCCCTCCGTATAAATTCTAATGTTTTTTCTAATTATATATTATCCTATATATTGCCTTAATAGAAATACAAGAACTACATAATTTTTGTAAACCAAACTTGTTTTTCTTAAATCAAATACAATTCAATAAATATAATATCAATTAAAGTTTAAATTAACCCTTTCAAAATTAATCATGTTGCTATACGCACAATATAAATGAGTAAATTCAGCTTAAAATTTTCTTATGAAAATTTCTTGTTTAACCGTCTCCATTTGACACCACCCTCAAAAAGTTCTATCCTAATAACGAACCAACCATTCACTATTAAGGAGTCGTTCCCGATGGTGCAAGCCAAGAAAGAC
>DALZNT010000289.1:0-1923 GCA_032005505.1 Clostridium sp.
TATTTCTTAATGATTTTTTATTAAAACTAAACCCTGCCCCATCTATCGTGACAAAGGGCACGGTTTTGTGCAATCCATAGATACGCTCATCTTTACACTTAGAAAAAAGATAGCAATAAATTTTACCATACTTATCATTTATAACCCCTGTCGCCAATTTAATTGCATGAAGCTCCATCATTTTATTTACCATAACCATTTCTTTTGAATCAACCCCACCAGATAGCTCAAGCAAATCTTTGGCTGACTTCAATGCTTCAGTTTTATGGCTTTTGAATTTAAAATAAACATCAAAAATATCCTTAAACTTAAATATAAAAATTACTAATAGGGCGAATATTATAAAATCCACCCTGACATTTTGAAATTTACCCCAAAAACCAAATAAGTCGCCCATTTATCCCTCCAACCACCCATCAATATTAAAATAGCACGACTTTCTCTTAACATCTATAGGGGTTATTATGCCCATGAATATTATGTAATTAATATGGTGCAGTGGTGAACTTAACAGAGATAGTGGATGGAAATAGCTAGGCTGTAATTAATATATGACCGTGATAATCTACTTACTCAACTTCCTCTAGAAAAGCCTTACGACAGACGAAGCAAGTAGTTATGAAAACAGTAACAATTCAGTACGAAAGGGTTTACCTATTGTAGTAATATTTTTATTATCCCTCTTTAATTTCATTTGAAAAGAAAAGTTATGGACAACGGGCTTACACTTGCAATGTCTCCTGTCCAGCTTGCGGCTGTACTATCCGATAAAACAGTTACTCAAGCCGAAACGTTTAGCGGCAGACTGATGGGTGGCCTTGACCTGATTATGGGCGGAGTAGAGCTTGCTGGCGCTACGGCTTTATGTATGGTTCCTGAACCAACCGGTTTGACAAAATTTGCGTGTGTGGCAGGCGGCGCTCACAGCCTTGACAGCATAAATACTGCGGCCAACAGAATCATCACTGGACAGGATACCCGTACAGCGACATACAGAGCTGCTGCTGCTCTGGCCAAAGAATTTGGCGCCGATGATGAAACTGCGTGGAAAATAGGCCTGACAGTTGATATAGCTGTACCTGTGGCCTTTGGCCTCGCCATAGGCGCGACCAGGATAGCGTATGTCAGATCAGGTACTCTAAAGCTCATTGAGCATGAAGCTGTTGTGCCAGTTAAAGCTGGTGGGCATACAATCACTAAACATATAGCTATTCCTAAAGAAGATTTGCTGGCCAGGCTCGCACATAGCCCACAAATGCAGTCCGTCTCTTCTTTCTATTCGGTTCAGCAGGCAGAGAAAGTTGTCAGCTCAGCTATGAGAGCTAATCGCCTGAAAATAATTTATTGGGCCAACTTCAGTTCTAACTCAAGGCCTCTTGAATTAACATGGAAAACAAGCACAGCTGTTGGCTATGGTTTCAGGCAAGGGAAAAACGTGAAGGAAACCTCTTACGCAGTGCGTGTAGTGCTGTTGAAAAAAGTATTTAACGGGAAACCCTACTATGTTCTCACGTCTTATCCCTGGATGGGGTAAAAAGCCTTCCAGGCAGTACCCGACTGTACGGGATATGCTTGTTATATTTTTTAGTAATCAGCATGATGATTTTGGAAATACTATTGAAGAAATTATAAGCAGTTATAAGGACCACGGGATGGAATATCCACAGGCTGCAAAAGAAGTCAGCTTACTGTTGCTCATTAAGAAAGATGAAGAACTTCAGAAGGTTATGACCGAACTGGCTGAGGGTCAGTTTCAGCCAGAAGCCTGGAACCAAACCTGGCGCAGTTTTTTGCAAAAAATCCAGTTACTACTGTCGTCGTAACTGAGCAATAGCGCGAAACATTTATAGTTTAGAGCGTAAAAGCCCTGAATCGCCACGGATAATCCAGACACTTCCGAGCCGTTGATAATACTGGTTTTCA
>DALZNT010000290.1:0-1903 GCA_032005505.1 Clostridium sp.
GAAGCACAATTTATTGTTTTCTGCCAGATCCCAGAACCCCATATACCCTGAAATCTGAGCAAGTTGCCTGTAGCCCCTGATTGCGTTCATAAAGTCTTTTTTTAGATTGATGAGGGTATGATCGTATAATTTCTGTAGACCATGTATAAGAAATTCAAGGGTAAAAATAAAACTTTTGGCATTTAGACTCATTACATCATTAAAATAATGACAATATTCGTGAAATTTTTTGATAGCTTTATTTTCGTCATTTTTTCGCTTTATAAATTCCTCATGGTTTCTGAACTTTTCAAGAAATTCATCCATATAAGCAATATTTTCGACACTCATATCACTAAACACATCAGGGAAGAAATTCGCAGGCAAAACGTTAAATTGTGTAGGCTTGCTTCTTTCATTCAGAGTGGGACGTAATTGTTCATTCAACCTCACTAACTTCTCATTTTTAATATGTAAATCGAGAACCTCGTAATACAGCTCCACCCGTGATGTCGACTCAAATAAATTGACTTTATATTCCACATTATCAATATGCATCCTACGGGTATTCTTCAGACCAAGATCATTACTAAGAAATTTAAAAGGATAAAACTTATAAGCAGAAACCGGAAAATAGAACTTATTCCATGTGATTAAAAAATAATGTCCTTTCATCTTATCTAGTGATCTTATAAACAGTATCAATTCCAATAAAACTCCTAGATTCAACTCATCCCTGTGTTTCAGAAAACCGCTGCGATTCAGGTCGATGCCAAGGTTGTGAAAAATATTTTTAATTATTTTGTCACTGAAATAAACTAAAGACATTACCACACCTGCATTTCAACTATTTTTAGAGATCAAATTTGTAGATCATATTACCAAAATTATTAGCTTATTATCCAATCTTTGTAAGGTTTGTGATTCATATAATTCAGCCAAATTTTCATTATAGTTAAATTTCGGCTGAGGGCCACGGTTTCACCAAGGTGAACTTTAGCCCAGTGAAATTTGCCCTGTTCCAGCCGCCGGGCTGAGTAGATATCCAGATTTCATTAATACGGATCATGTTGCAAGCGCCTTGAGTAATTCTGCTAAAGCAGATATTTCTGATACTTGCTATTTCAAGCCAATTTCTGCTTTTGAGTGGGGTAAAGTAATTTGAACCGTTAATATGTCAGTAGGAGTAGGATCTAATGGTCCAGAACAGGATAAGGCAATAAATGCAGGTTTATTCGGTAGTGGGGGAACGATCATCCCCTGGCTTAGCATCAATTAAGCGAATCCATTTGGATACAAGATTTGTATTCAATCCATGTTGCAAAGCGACTGAAGCAATTGAAACGTCCGGCGCTTTACAAGCCTGAACGATCTGCTGTTTAAATTGAGCACTGTATGTTCTTCGTTTTTTCGTAAGAGATGCGATGGATGTCTGGTTATTTGTAGTCATAAATTTAAGTCCCCACTTGTTTCTAAGTGGGGACTAAATTAAGGCTTATAGGATGAATTCAGAAGGTGTGTTCAGCGGACGCTTACAAATAAACCAGGTTCACCTCATTTGAATGGCAAGGTAGAGCGTTCTCAAAAGACTGATAAATCTGAGTTCTACGCTACTGTCGATATTAATTCTGAAGATATCCAAGACAAGCTAGCCGAATGGCAGCATGACTATAACTGGATGAGACCACATTCAGCTTTGAAAGGTAAAACACCGATGGAAAGGTACTTTGAATTATGTGAAGAAACCCCTTTCTCTGATGAGGTCCAGAAGCAATACAACCCATCCAATGAACGGATTCAACACGCCAATTACAAGATGGATTTAGAGATCGCTAAATTGAAACGATCTCTATGAATCACACAAGCGTTGGGGAGACGTCCGCATCGTACATTTCCTTGAATGTGGCAACAATATCTCGTGTCG
>DALZNT010000291.1:0-1891 GCA_032005505.1 Clostridium sp.
AACTACATTTTCATACGTATTGTTACTCACGGTTGTAGTAGTTGTGCTATACGAAATACTTGTAAGAACATTATACGCTGATTTCCCAGCAGCATAGTATGGTATATTTTTTGTGAAATATCCTACAATAACTGGCCAGTTAACTTTAACGTCTGAGCTAGATTTCTTATATACCCCACCAATTAATCTTGAAGTTATTTTTGTATTCTGACCAGCTGCGATGGTTCCGAGAGTTTGAGTTCCTCCACTCGCCACTCCACCTATTTTGTAGCGTTGCTCCAAACCAGTTGTTGTATTTCCATTCACTCTTACGTGTTCTGCAACTGTTAATCTGGACGTCCAATTGGCACTACCTGATGAACCAACATCAACGATATCTCCCTCAACTTTAGGGCAGAAATAAAATTCTGCTACGTCTAAACCGAATGGGACTTTTGAATAATAAACGCTAGAACAAGATTTAATGTAGGGATGTGTTGAAAAAAGGCTTACTTCTTCATTAGCAATTTTATAAGACTTAGAAGGCTCAAGAATTTGTTCAAACCAGTTTCCATCCAAAAGACTATCTAAATGTGATCCATCAGTACTTATTTTTGAAGTATCTATATCTAAATTATCCAAATTTTCTTCAAAATACAGAATATCCCCTTTTGCATCTTGAAGATATAATTTAAAGTTGGCTTTATTCCGTAAATCTGTAGAAATAAGACTTGTATCTGCTTTATCATTAGTTTTAATCTTAAAGTGTAAAACTTTAAAGTTAGCGTTATTCTCTATTAAATCCCCAACATAACTTTCGATACCATCGGATTGTTCTCTACTTGCATATAATTTACCATCTAGTTGAATTGGAATGTCTGTGCCATTGTAACTCACAAGCCCATTAAGATTTACAACATCGTCGTTTAGCGTTAGATTATCTATCAATAATTCAGTCCGATGTACCAATTCTTCTTCAGCAATATACTTAGAATAATCTTCTGATCCTATTACTTCTTGAATATTCCCTTTTGACACTGTGTATCCAGGGACATAAGTTGAGGTTCTAGCAATCTTTTTTTCTCCAACAGTAGGATCGCCGGAAGCGCTACTAATTCCACTAAAGGAAATTAGTAGCGTAGAGATTATAGCCAGTGAAGTCAATTTCTTCATTGTCGTTTTCAAATTACAATACCTCCCATTTTTTTAAAATTACAACACAATACTATTATACAATCCAACTATTGTCAAATACTTGAAAATCATGTTAGATTATATTAACAGCTCCATTTATTTAGCTATAATTTAACTAAATAGTTTATCTCTAAGGGAATTACACCTGTATTTCCCTTCCACAATCTGCTTTGCCAAGGAACCAAGTGACTTTGACTTTACTTGCTATAAAGGATTGTACGTTTCCACAGAGCTTGTCAAAGAACTAGCAAGTGACCTTTTGGAGCTTGGTCGTTGTCCAGCCTTCTTGCGTCATGCTTGTTACGCTCGTCTTCATTTATAATCACAACAAGATTCGTAAAGCCTGATGGACTTGTCCGCATGTACTTAAGATCATCGTGATTAACTTTTACTTGGTAATTAAGTTTTAGCGATGACAGCTGATTTATCCTTGTATTTTAAAGGTATATTCGACAGTATAAGCAGCATAATTGGAGTAATAATATCTAAACATTAAAGTTATTCAAAGGGGATACTTATATATGGGAAAAACATCTCTAGTGAATCAAAAAATTCTTTTAATCTTGTTAGTACTCGGCCTCGTAACCTCTCTATTTGCAAATTTTTATTGGTATAATTCAAATAACAGAAAATTAGAACGTTTTTCATACCAACAATATAATGTAGTACTATCCGATTACGAAAATAACATTCTCTCTACTTCACAATCTATCTTGTC
>DALZNT010000292.1:0-1187 GCA_032005505.1 Clostridium sp.
TATAGGTATGAATTCAACTTGTCTAGATGGCCTATGGCTGAATTGATGCCATAATATAGACCAGTTTTCACAAATCATTTCATAAAAATCGTCAATAGCAATGTGTCTTATTGCTAATGAAAATTTAATCATAATCTTTTTGAATTCACTCCTTATAAACACCACTTAACAATAAACAACTCATTATTTATCCTTATTTTTTAATGCTCTAATTTAAAACAAATGAATTAACTAATATTATCGTGTGTTTGGCTATAAGAGGTTAGAGTACATTCTTGCACCTGTTAGCTATATTGCTAGCAGATTTGAGCAGACCTAGACACAATGTATACGAAGTTTTTACTCCAAATATAATGAATTCACTTTATATTAGGTTTTTTTAATCAAACTTCGTTGCTTCAGGGATTGACTCTAAATAATCAAAAAATTGTTGAATCTGTTCTTCAGTTACACGTGCTGTAGAAATCGGAGGGAGTTCATCTCTACCAAAGAAGCCAACCTCTGGCGTTTCAATACTTGGGGTAAGCTCACCATCAATAATTTCGCACCAGAAGAATGCCTTATACACATGTAAAAACATTGGAGGATGAGGGTGCTTGGTTCTATCAGTTAAAGCTAATAATTTAATGGCTTTAACTCGCAATCCTGTCTCTTCTAAAACTTCTTTTTCTGCATTTTCCGATGCTGAGTAGCCTACGTCAGCCCAACCACCGGGAACAGACCAGCGTCCATCGCCAATTTCTTTTGCTAATAACAATTTATTTTCTTTAAACACGACTGCTCTAACATCTAGTTTGGGAGTCGCATAACCCACATCTTGAAGAACATTATTAATAAAATTTTCTGTATTAATTTCTTTTAGTTCTAACAGATGCTCAATATGTTCCAAAAGCTGCTCATAACGTTCTTTGTCATAAACATCTTTTGAGTAATGTAAACCTGTTTGAGCGATACCAGTAATTTTATTTAGAATTTCTAACCACTTAACTGAATCATTCATTAGAGTGGGGGCCTTTAATTTATATCTTCTGCATATATTAAGGCATACTCATGCTACGGAATATAAAACAGTTGTTAATTGAAATTTCTAGTCATGATAGAAAAGTTGTTTTATGACTAATATGTTTAATTAAACTTATTCTTTATATAAATTTGATTTAATCAAGAGGGGTAATCCAAGATCATAT
>DALZNT010000292.1:1197-1876 GCA_032005505.1 Clostridium sp.
TATAATAAGCCTGTTCGCGAACTCGGAACATTTTTTCTCTCTAATTTAATAAGTTTAATAAATTCTTTATTAAATTGATTTCTAGGATATTTTTCTAAAATTTCATTTCTAAAAGATAAGGGGATTTTATATTGATTGTCACTAATTACATCACAAGAAGCACCTTGCTGTAATAGAATAACCTCAGATGGATCAGATTCCTCTATATATCCATTCATGTGTAGGCATATGGCATCTTTAATCACTTCACTTTTTTTCTCATCAAAATTATATTCTTTCGCCTTTTGCTCAAATTGTTTAGCGCTCTCATATGTAAAACATTGACAGCCTTTACTATGCATATGTTGCTCAGTTAGGCCAATATCATGAAAAAGTGAAGCTATTAAAAGTGACTCAGAGTCAAACTGCCGGTTTTGTAAATGACCTAGGGCGGTTCCCCAGAAGTATGTTCGCCACGAATGATTGTAGATAGATGTACTTGCTTTTGATTCTAGTTCCTCAAGTGCGATTTTAATCATTTGAGTATCTGGTATTACGATTTGTCCTATATCAAAATCGTTACCAGTTTGAAATCGATGGTAATTTATTTTTATAGAATTTAGGATACTAGGCACCATAATTTTTTGAATTAATTTAATTTTTTCTTTGAAGCTGAGCTGACCATTTGTAGCTTGCATCC
>DALZNT010000293.1:0-1871 GCA_032005505.1 Clostridium sp.
AATCCCTCTAGCAGTTAAATAGTTTGAGTATTTTCTCCCATACGCTCCAGCCCCATAAATATAAATCTTCTCATTTTTCCCGCAAAAGTTGATCAAACGTTCGATTTCTTCCGTTTCTATCTTATTTAGGAACCCGGTGTTAGAATTGTTTTTGAACACACTGTTTAACATGTAGTTTTGTATTGACATTTGTAATGAGGAATAATTTTCGGTCATTACTACTCCGCTATAATAACCTTTATCCTGCGCCATATAAGGCAATATAATTTTTAATAGGTTGTCTATATCATCGTTTTCAAACAATGAGGATTCCAGACTTGAATTCAACATTTTCTCCAACACACAAGACCTACCCCAGAAGCATGAAATAAACGAAAATGGAGTCTGATCTTCATTAATGTTGCAATTCAAGCCAATATTATCAGCAAATAATTTTACCATCTCATATTTATTGTGCCATTCTAAAGAAAGCATCCCAAAATAATGAGAATGATATGGCATTGGGGGCATCAACAAGCCCAGTTTATTATTTTCCTCCAATAAATTAATAATATTTTTTATATATTGTGGGCTTTTTAATGTGTTCTCCCACAAATTATCCATAGCTGTTCTATCAACAATAAACGAGCCATATTTACCTATTTCATTATCCTCATGAATTAATCCGATATATTCATATTTAGATATTATATGTTTATTTTTTGTCATGAATGATAATATGTTTACAGTTTCACTCTTGAATATTTGGATATCACAATTATAATTATTAACTTGACCTAGTAGACTGCTCAGTTTGTGCTTAACTGTTGGATTATCTGTTGTCACATAAACCTTAATGCCTTTCGGAATTTGTTTAATATAATGAGACCATTCGAATAAGAATTTATCATGATTTATAAAAATAAAAACTGCTGTATTTTCAATTTTCAAGTCATTACTTTCCTTTGTATCAATTGATGGTAAAACATAATTAAGATGCAACGCACTATAAATATCTGATATATTATAGATTCTAAGGATGTTACTCCATATCATATCCGAATTGTATTCTGTATGCTTGTCAATATAATTAAGTGTTTTAGAGGCCTCATCACCTCCACTCAACTTCAACAAACTGCCATTTAGTGTGATAAAACTTTTACGTTTTACGATAGGACATTTATATTTATAAATTAAATTGTAGGAATCATAAATAGAATAATTATAGTTATCTACTATATTATTTGAGGTAAAAGGTTCTGAATCAATATATGAATCGAACGCGTAGCCAAGATTCGCGAAATGTTGGGTCAATATGATTTCAAATTTTCGAACAGCATCATCATAACTATTTATCTCACTTAAATTCTCGAAAAACAAAAAAAAGTCTTTGCTTTTAAATAATTTTTCTTTAAATACCAAAAAATACGACTGCAGATGAATTGGTGTGAATATTTTGTTAGCATTTGATAATTCTTTCTGTAATGTAATGCCCCAAAAATCAGAACTATCTCTTACACTCATTTCAGTAAACATATCCTCAAATGGAAATATAGGGCCAAAAAATGTATCATTAAATAATACAAGTTCATCATATCTATACACTTTTTCCCATCCATACAATGAAGTTAGCACATTTTTCCAAGCTGTAGAATCATACCCCTTGTTATCTCGAATAAATACGTCACTTGTATACTTTTTCAGTTTTGCTAGACCTGTCTCCTCAACTTTGCCATTGCAGACGATAATAAGATGGCTCAAATTCCCCATCATACCATCAAGCAAATACAAAACATAATCATCAACTATTCCTTCTTTATCATAGAAGGCAAAAATACCTAGCCGAGAAACTGGTGTGATTTCCTTATTAAACACAGTCAAAAACTCCTTTA
>DALZNT010000294.1:0-1866 GCA_032005505.1 Clostridium sp.
ATAAAAAAAGAAGTAAAACATAAACATTTTACTTCTTTTTATTAGAATTTATTAATAAAATCTTCTTTTTTTTCTTCTACGGTTACCACTAATTTTTGAAATAATAATAACAATAGCGCATATTACTGCTATTAAAATTAATAAAGCCATAATATAATAAATAATATTAGCCTTTATTATATCCATATTAGATATTGTTGAAAAAAGATCGTATTCTATAGTATAATCTTTAATCTGTACTGTAGCTTTACCAATAGGTTTTTCAGTACTTAAAGTCCATGTATTTATATTATTAACTGTATAATTAAATTCAGGAGTCAAGCCAGACTCATATAAATTAATGTCTTCATGTATAGTTACTGGTATTTTTACTGTTTTTGCTGGACCTATAAATGGTAAAATATTATATTCAACTGTTATTTCATCAACAGGAGAATTTGCAGGTTTATATTCTGATTTTTGTGCATTATATCCAAAATCAGCAAGTACCTCAGTATCTTCGAAAACCTTAGTATCAGTTGGATAATCATATTCAGAGTTAAGCACTACAGTCGCTAAAGATCTTCCATCACGATTATAGATAGCAGCTAAACATCTACCTGATTTATCAGTATATCCAGTTTTACCACCAACATTACCATTGATACCTATAAGTTTATTTCTATTCTCTATAACGGCATCAGGACCATTTGTAGAATTAACTGTAGATTCTTTTTTTGCAAGAGTTTCTTTAACCCACTCATTTTCATATACTGCACTTAGTAATAATGCTAAATCATAAGCTGTAGTATAGTGATTTTCTGTGTCATCATCAAGACCATTCGGTGTCACGAAATTAGTATTAGTCATACCTAGTGATTTTGCTTTATCATTCATCATAGTGATAAAATTTTCTGCAGTCCCACCAACATTTTCAGCTATCATATAAGCAACATCATTACCAGAGTATAATAGAAGTATGTCCATTGCATCGGCACCACTAAAAGTATCACCTATAGATACAGGATGTACATTTGATCCATATGAATACGGAGCTTGAGTTGAGGCATCCTTTGAATAAGTTAATAAATCAGTTTTTGTCTTATTTTCAGCTAATAACAAAGCTGTCATAAGTTTAGTAATGCTAGCAGGTTGCTTAAGTTCATCCATATTTTTAGCATATATTATCTCTTTTGTATCTAAATCCATTACGATAGCAGAGGTTCCTATAATATTAGGTTCTGTGCTAGCTAATGCTACACTAGAGAAAGATAATGTTAAAATTAAGGTGAATACTACCCATAGCGATAAAATTCTTTTTTTCACAAGTCATCTCTCCATTTACTATATTTTATTATGTCAATCCTACTAAGTATAACATTTACTACATTTTTCAACAACAAAAACTTCAATTAGTATGTCTTTTTAACACATTTATATGGTATCCTAATTATAGAAGTAGGAGGTATATATGAGCAAATTAACTGTAAATAGTATATTAGATGTATTTAATTCAAGAAAATCAAAGCCCATTCAAAAATTCAAAGAGGCTGCAGTTATGATTCTTATAGAGGAAATTTATGGAGAGCTTTATATCATTTTTCAAGTAAGGTCAAAAGAACTTAACCATCAGCCAGGAGATATATGTCTACCAGGTGGAAAGGTAGAAGCAGATGAATCATATAAAGATGCTGCTATAAGAGAAACTATGGAAGAAATGAATTTGAATAGTAGTGACATCGATATCATAGGAGAAATGGATTATTTTATATCTCCATATGGTTTAATTTTATATCCTTTTATAGCTAGAGCGAATATACCTATAATAAATTATAACAATGGGGAATTAGAGCATATTTTTAAAGTTCCCTTAGATTTTTTCTTGGA
>DALZNT010000295.1:0-1864 GCA_032005505.1 Clostridium sp.
TAATTCTATTACAGCTGGATCAGGAATAATAGCTAGTGGAGCTATAGGAGATGCACAAATTAATTCTTTAAATGCTAATAAAATGAGAGCAGGAACATTAGATACAAGCTTAGTAACTGTAGCTGGACCAAATGGAAGGTTGAAAATACTTGGTAATAAACTACAGATTTTTGATGATGTAAATAATAGATTATTTGAAAGAATAATGTTAGGAATTAATGATAAAAATAGAGCATCATTAACTTTAAGAGGTGCAGATGGTCAAACAGTATTATTAACTGAAGAGGGATTAACTAAAGCTGGAATAACAACTGGATTTGGAAAAGCTGATGATAATAGTTTAAGTGCTTTAAAGCTAGATAAAAACTCTATAGTAAGACAGGTTAATGGAGCAACTGAAACTATTGCTGGTACTAGAATACAAGTAGGTGATAGAACTTTAGATATAGAATTAAGTACCCAGAAGAACACTATTACAGAACATTCTAAAGAACTTTCAAGTCAAAAAGCTACAATCAAAGCTTTAGATAATGCAATTAAATTAAAAGTAGATACGCAGACATTTACTCAATCAACTACAGTTATAAATAATAATATTAATAAAGCTAAAGAAGATGCTATAAATACAGCTAATAGTAATACTACTAATGCTATAAACAACATTCAAATTGGGGGAGAAAATTTAGTTTCAAATTTATCAGAAAACTGGGAGATTGGTTCAATTAATCAGAGTGTACTAGCAGGAAGTACTTATACTCAATTAAAATATTCTATGAATAATAGAATGAGATTAAAAGAATTAATAGAAGTAAATGATATTTTTTGTATTTCTTATAATAACGATATTTTTAGTTGTTGTATTGCATTGTTTGATTCAAATAAAAAATATCTAGGTAGAACTACTGGATTTATAGATTGGCTAAATACTGGTATATATACACATAATTCTAAAATTAAATATATTTCAGTAATAACTAAATTTAAAAACGAAAAAAATATTACTTTAAATGATTTGGAAGAATTAAAGTTAAAAATAGAAGTTGGAAATAAACCAACTGGATTTTCATTATCACAAGAAGATTTGAAAAAATATTCTGATGAAGTAGCAAAAGCTAAAAGTGAATTAGCTAAACAACAAGCTATTGCCAATGCTGATGGAAAGATAAATGCTGAAGAACAAAAAAGAATAGCTGAAGCTAAAAAGAATTTAGATACAGCTATATCAAAAGCTAGTGAAGCAGAAACTAAAGCTAAATCTTATGCAGATGCTAAGAAACAAGAAGCAATTAATGTAGCAGAAAATTTAGCATTAGAGAAATCTAATTTAGCTAAAAAATATGCAGAAGAAGTTGCTACTGCAAAAGCAAGTCTAGCTAAGACAGAAGCTATTGCCAATGCAGATGGAAAAATAGATGTAGAAGAAAAGGCTAGAATTAAACAAGCTCAGGATAATTTAAATACAGCTATATCTAAAGCAGAGAAGGCAAAACAAGATGCAATAACAGAAGCTAATAGAGTTGCAGAATTAAAGAAAAATGAAGCTATAAATAGTGCTAATTCTCATGCAGATGGTAAGGCAAATGAAGTTTTAAACAATGCTAAAGCTTATATTAATACTGAAATAACTACAGTTAATACTCATTTAAATAAAGCTACTAGCGAAATAAATATTCTAAAAGGTCAAATAGAAAGTAAAGTTTCTCAAACTGATGTAGATAATACAGTAATTAAATATAAAACTCAAAATTATGGTTATTTATATAAAAAAGATATTATTATCCATGGCGATTACAACTTTTATTATCCAGTAATAATAAAACGTGGTAATCAAGATGTAAAAAGAAAAATCTTTATAAATAGAAGT
>DALZNT010000296.1:0-1862 GCA_032005505.1 Clostridium sp.
TTTAATATTAAAACCAATTCCACGGGTGAGAAATTTTTCAATGGAATAGTTAACTTCTTAACAAGCTTACTGCTTATATACTACTTATTTTTATATTTTAAGATATTTTAATAGGAAATATCTTACTAAAAAAGCTATTAACCTTTTTCAGGATTAATAGCTTTTTTATGTTTATAAATATATTATCTTTCCATAGCCGATTCATTAGAAGACTTGACTTTTGATTCAGACGGCTTAATTTGTGAAATTATTATAGCAATAAATATAAGAACACACCCAATAAGGCCCCTTCCATTTAGCTTTTCGCCTAGAAATAATGCTCCACCTATAGCTCCAAATACAGATTCCATACTTAGGAGAATTGCTGCATGAGAAGGTTTTGCATCCTTCTGCGCCACTACTTGGAGTGTATATGCAACGCCTACTGATAACAGTCCTCCATAAAGAATAGCAACCAATGCTCCTTGTAGCCCTGCCATAGTAATTGTCTCAAATAGAAACGCTATTACTAAGCTTAAAATTGAACATGTTGCAAATTGAATACATGATAATTTAAGAGCATCAATTTTTTTTGTGAAATTATCTATAATTAATATATGAGTTGCCCACATAAATGAACTCATCAGTACCAATAGGTCACCTTTCCCAATGGATAAGCCTTCATTTATAGTTAATAAATATAATCCTACTATGGCCATTGCAATACCAATCCAAGTATTTTTACCGGTCTTTTGCTTTAAAAATAATCCTAACACTGGTACTATAACCATATAAATCCCTGTAATAAATCCACCTTTTCCTGCAGTTGTATCAGCCATTCCAATCTGTTGCAAAGCAGCTGCAATAAATAAAACACATCCTGCGATAATTCCTGCTTTAACAGTATTATTCCTTACTTTAATATTACTTTCATCTAGATGTTCATTATCACTTAGTGTCTTTACCTTTTTTCTATCTAAAAATATTATTAATGGAACTAAGGATAAGCTTCCTATTGCAAATCTAATGCCGTTAAATGTAAATGCACCTAGATGTTCTGATCCTACTCTTTGAGCAACAAAAGAGAATCCCCATATTGCTGCTGTTAATAATAATAATGCATTTGCTTTAAGTTCTTTTTTCGTCATGTAAAACCCTACCTTTCTACGCATAATAATCGTACATATATATTATAATAATAGTTAGAATACTTGTATCAAAATGAGTATTCTATAAATATTACTTTATTCCTCTTATATTTTTCGGCATACTATGTGTTTTTTTCTGTTTTTTAAATTTATTGAACTTTTTTGATATAAATTTAATTCAATGAAAATCCCACATAAAACGTTTACACGTTTTAACACATGTATTAACTAGGGTATAATATAATTATATTTATTGAAAGGAAGTGATTTTTAGTAAGAATTATTCTTAAATTAACTCTTACTAATGAAATTTTATGAAAATTATAAAAAAAAGTGGTCAAATAGTAGATTTTAATCCAACTAAAATTATAACATCTATAGAAAATGCAGCAGACGATATCGGAGTTAATGTCACCTCTAGTGAAATCAATATGTTCATTGATGATATAGTAGAAATTTTAAATTCACTAACTAGAGATAAAAATAGTACTAGTAGCTATGAAGTACGAAGTTTAGTAGCAGACACTCTGCTAAAATATAGTTACAAAAACATAGCTAAATCATATATACTAAATATGCTTTAAAAATATACTAAATATAAGCTTGTGGCATATTAAAATGTCATAGGCTTTTATTTTAATTTCTTTATATAGTTCTACCTAAACCTCATGGAATATACGCCAATATAAATCTTACTTTATTACATTATCATTGCCTTAAATTTATTTTAATTCT
>DALZNT010000297.1:0-1852 GCA_032005505.1 Clostridium sp.
GCAGCGTCAGCTAAAGCTTTGTTTTCTAGAAACATTTGTTTATGAATCCTAGGGTCTCTTAGTTTAAATGGTTCTTGATTTCTAAGCACTGCAAAAATATAGTTTAGTATTTTATGCATTATAGCAACTAAGGCAACTTTTGCTTTTTTACCATTGAGGTTAGTTTCGTAGTAATCTAGTAAAACTTCATTGATAGGAACTCCGTTACGATTTTTTCTTATGGATGCTAGTGCGACAGCATATAGTGCTCGTCTACCAATTCGAGTTCCTCGTTTAGAGATTTTACTTTGATTACCTTTAAACTTTCCAGATTCATTAACAGAGCTATCTATTCCAAAGAAAGCAACAAGGTGCTTAGGCTTAATAAAACCGTCGATATTACCTATTTCAGAAACTAAAGTTATGGCGGTTAATTCACCTATCCCTGGAATAGATTTTAAAAGTTCAATATTAGTTCTAACTTGTTTAGGAAAATCGTTAGATTTGATTAAGCTTTTAATTTCATTTATTAAGTTGTGAATTTCTGATTCTAGAGCATTTATTAATGCTAAATTACTGATTATTTTAATAGATAAACCCGGTAAGGGTAATCCAATAACAGCAGCATCACTTGCTACACTATATAATTTAGAATAAACCTTCTCAGCCCATAATGATCCTTTTCTAGACTTGTTAATAAGTATATCTAGAATATCATCCTTCGGTGCGCTTAGTACTGCTTTAGGAGAAGGATAGCTATTTAATATAGCAATTGAGCTAAGAGATGTTACATTTGAAAATATGGTACTATAGCCTGGAAAAATTACTCTTAAATCAGCAGATAGCTTTTTCTTAAATATAGAACAGGTATCAGTCAATTTATAATACTCTCTAACGAGAGATCTTAATAGAAAAACATCTAGACTAATGCATTGTGAAAGCTTAATATTTTGGAATTTACCTATTTTAGCAATAGATAAGGCATCTTTTTTATCATTTTTCACTTTTCTTATATCAACATTTTTGTTACACTTAGTAACGAGTGGATTGATAACAAATACGTTATCGAAGTTTTTATTAAGAAAGTGGAAAAGAGATAAGTGGTACACGCCAGTGGCCTCCATGAAAATTGCAGTTTTCATGTTAAACTCTTCTTCCACTTTTTTTATTTCGTTTAAAAGGTGGTTGAAGCCACTGACATCATGGTTTATCCTAAAAGGTTTCTTATAGGCTTCACCGTTAGGTGCTAGTATTGCAATATATGAAAAATCTGCTGAAACATCAATTCCAACTGTAGGACTGTAAAAAAATTTAGACATAGTAAATATCTCCTTTAAATTTAGTTTAGAGATAGAATAGAGCTTCCAATCTATCAGTTAGTCTATAACCTTGTTTGTGACACGGGTAATTCCCATAGGGAAATCCAACCAGCTAAACATAGAATTCTACCTGATGGAATGATACGCTATTTCACGGGTATGAGCACTACGTGCTTCCCAGGGGGGATACATCTATCCTCTATCCAGGAGTATTATACTAAATAATATTTAATTTGGTTAGGTCCCTAATTGGGATATAATAGAAAACTAAAAAACTAAGGATATGTTTTTTGTGCCGGTAGGCATTTGATGAGATGTCTTATAAAAATATAAATAAAATTTATGATTTGAGTTTTAATGTTCGGTAGAAATGAATTTAGTTTTCTATCAAATGTTATGACTACATTATACAAGGGGAATATTTATATAGAAGCAGGGGGATAAAGGTTGCTATCGGTGACACTCATGCAACTTCATTACCTAATGAGGCAAAAAAACATGCAGATAGTGTGCTATTAGGGTTAGGAGAAAGAAGTTTTCCGGAGTTTTTAAAA
>DALZNT010000298.1:0-1846 GCA_032005505.1 Clostridium sp.
TAATGTTATTAGGTCTAATATAGGAGCGATAATCATTTTGCTGAAGTCAAAGGAAACATCTTCATAAGATGTTTCTTTAATTAATATTAGGTTTGAGTACCCAGCTGATAACTTGTGAGCATAGTTGATCCTTCTGTCTAAATAAATGAATATTCCTTTCTTAGCATTGTATTTGTCTATGATTCCTTCTTGATTTTCAATTATCTTTTTTTTCTCATTCTCCCCAATCCTTCTGTTAGGCAAGTTGTGTTTATAAAGATTGTGGTCAAGGTTGTCGATGTTATATTTGATGTAAGTATTCCAAATGGCAAGGTAATACTCTTCTTGCGACCTTACAGGTATGCTACGTACTGGTCTATTCTTGGAAAAGAAACAAGCTTGAAAGAGATTGTTTTCAATTTCATTAGCTTCATCATAATGTGATATTATTTTTTCTAAAACTGGCGCGACGGCATCCGTTGCCAATGAAATTACAGCTGATAATGAGCATTTTTTTAAACGGCTGTATTTTCTGAGAGTTTCAACCGTTGTATTGTTAGGTGTACTGTATGTGATACGCTGTGACATAACTTTCCCTCTTAACCTGTGAGTAATAAAAATTAAGCTTCATTTGAGGCCTGAGCGCGTTCAATGATCCATTCGTCAATTTCTGACTCAAGCCAGCCTACAGACTGCTTTCCAAGCCTCCGTGGCTTAGGAAAAGAAGAGTCGTATCTTGGTGATTTTGGGTTTAGCCAGTCGTAAATGGTGGATCTGGCTATGCCAGTTTTAATGACAATCGTGTTTAAACGTAAAATTCTTACATTGGATGTGATCATCTTGGCTTCCTCTTTATCGTTTGGTTTTGAACGAGATTGAGGTTAACTTCTACGAACATGTGAAAAAATATAGCTGCCATAAAAAAGTTTTTTTACGGCATATGCAGATAACTGGTTGATTAATATATGGATGATTTGAACTGGTGTTTTGGTATGATTTGTGAGCAATACGTAAGAATGCGTGATGGCTTGCAGCAAGAAATTAAATCAGACAAATGGCCTGCTGGTGATAAAATTCTAGATGAGCTTTCTTTATTAGATGAGAACAATCAGATAGTTAGTGATTTCTTGAGTCAGGCGTTGAGTAACTACTCAATGTGCGACGATGCGATTGTTAAGTGTAGGCCTCGGTTAGATATTGAGCTTTCGCACTTGCGTGCTAATGGGTGGATCAAAGGGCTTAATGAAAATTTCAGATTGAATCTCTTGCTGGCAGGTATTGAGTATCAATGGGCTAAAGCAGCCTGGAATTATGACAAACGGCGATCGATTCAGGCTCTAAATGTCGCTCTCACGTTGCTGCATGAGTGTTCTGGCGCATGTATGTGCTGTGAGCTTATTGATGAAGAGAGAAAAATCCATAAAGTGAGAGTTAAGGCCGCAGCGAAAGGTGGGGCTACCAAGGCGGAAGTCTATAATCCAATAATAGAAGAGGCTATTCGATTACTGCAAATTACTCCTCAAGCCGTGGGAGGATGGAAGCGCTGGACTGATGCCGCAGAAGCAATTGAGCGACCACTTTGGTTGTTCATTGAGGAACAAAAAAAACACAATAACTTTATTGATTTAAAAGAAGAAAATCTAGTAAGTAAGATCCAGCTATGGGGTAAGAAAAATGTTGAGCTTGGTACAGCTTTGAATGAAAAAGTTCTTAAGCCAAAAAAATTATAAGTTTTGCGCCCTATCAGGCGCAATCGATTGAAAGTTAAATAACCAATCGCAGGTTTTGAACGCCATTTGTGGATAAAATACCTTTATCTGCGGCTTTTACAAAATCCGCCCACCATTGCATCATGGGGCGCCGTTGT
>DALZNT010000299.1:0-1842 GCA_032005505.1 Clostridium sp.
ACTTTAGAACAATTGTTGCATTAGTACCAGAAGGATCTACGAGTTGTTCACTCATGAAATCCGTTGAAGATACTTTTAACTTCCATCCTTTAGCTTCCCCGGTATTGTCAGTCACGGAAGCGTTACTTGAAGTCTGGCTAATCATTGTTTTATTGTAGTCCAATTCCACATCATTAAATGAACCTGAAGATATGTAAAACTCGAGCTCTCCTCCAATAACTCCTACTTGAGTATCTCCTGAAACCGGTACTGTGTTGGATGTTGAATTAACTTCTACGTTATCTATAAATAATTTATAAGAGCCACCATCTTGAGAAATAATTGAATCAAATCTAATTTTGAAAT
Organism: Clostridium sp.; assembly: GCA_032005505.1. Classification (GTDB taxonomy): domain Bacteria; phylum Bacillota; class Clostridia; order Clostridiales; family Clostridiaceae; genus Clostridium_J. The sequence continues at coordinate 346 of DALZNT010000299.1, forward strand.
TAGTAGCACCGGCAGGTGGGGTTGCTCTCAGAATGAAGTCTGAGTATCCTACTGTTGCTGATGTTACAGGACTGCTGATTACTTCTCCTACTAACGTATCGGTATTGTCGTAAAATACAATTGCATAGTTAAGACTTGCATCTGCTATAGTTACGATTTTACTTTTAAACTTAAGAGTTAATCCCTGACCTTGTACGATTGGATAACTATCGCTAATTACTCTAAGGTTATCTCCGGCAAGACTGGCACCGTTTTCTGCTAAGATTTGAGCCTGACTTCCTTCGTATGGATCTTCACCTGTGACTGCTGCGTGTAGAGACTGAGGGATATTACCTACTGTCCCAAAGGACCAATTTGCACCAGAACCTCCAGCTGCAGGACCCTCGAATCCCCCATTTTGAATTAAATTTGTTGCTGCTGCTGCTTGACCTGATCCTATAACAGACAGTGCTAATGCTGCTGATAACAAGATGCTAGGTAACTTCTGTAACATGTTCTTCTTTCTCATCCTTTTTTCTCCTTCTTAAGAGCAATATTATTATGACAATCATTAAAAGTATAATGATTGATATAACTACGATAATCCAAATCCAGAACTCTTTAATGAATGCCCAAAATCCCAAGTCATAGGGATTTCCTACGTTGTCAGCCTTGTCCATAGCGTTCATTAGATCTGCAGTGGTTACTTGAAAATGATATGTACCTCTTAAAGTTGCTTCATCATACTTAACTTCATACTCTAAATCATACTTTCCAGGTGTTAGAATATTGGGCACATTTAGATCGTAAAGACCCGTAGTTTTAACATACACAGAATCCATGGTGTAAGTCTCTTTAACAAGTACAGTACCGTCCTTGGCTTTCAATATTAAAATTCCTTGAGGCTTCTCAAGAATAGTACCTTTATTTATGTGAGGTACAAAAACGGTTAGCAACCCATCATTATTGAATGTATGAGATAAATTTCCTATATCCATTTTACGAGTAGATTTCTCGATATCCACATTCAATACAACTTGCAACGGTAATTGAGTGTTAGAATTAGTTTGTGTGCTCATGCCAGAGGTTGCGGTCGCTTCTTCAGCAGGAGTGAATTCCTGAGACACTATCGCAGCTATGTATTGACCAGGCTTAGTATCTTTTGGGACGTTAACAGTAAATACAAATTCTTTACTTTCATTAGGTTTTAACTTTACTTTTTCAGGAGTTTCTTTTATCCAAGTTCCAAATAAAGATGGAACATTCTCTTTAAGTGGATATGTCCAACCGCCTCTTAAATCTGAAAGTACATCCGTGGGGTATATTGTAAACTCTTTTTCTTTCTTACTAACATTATTTACTTTTACCTTTACTTTTACTTCGTCTCCTGGCTTAACAGACTTCATAAACCCGGTAGAACTTTGAGAGTTTTCAATCGAAGCTGTAAAGGAGCTTATGCTAGTATCGGCGTAAGTTCTTGTTGAGTACATGATAAAAGAAACTAGAAACATCAACATT
>DALZNT010000300.1:0-1831 GCA_032005505.1 Clostridium sp.
AAAAATAGAACGGAATATACTGTGGCATATTATACGATCCAAGTACTGTATAAATAAACATATAAATAATGAACGGCGTAATAAGTGATAGAAATCTATATTCTATAAAAAAACTTACTGCTAGTCCAATAGTAGCTATCAACCCACTAAAAATAAAAATTAATATAAGAAAACTTATTAAATATAAATATGGATGAGTAAAAAATATTTTACTCCATAAATGTGTCGGTCCTATTCCAAAACTTTGTGTTACCGAAGGAACAAATGAAGGTAAATACATAGCCGCAATTATAAGATTCAAAGCAAGAGGAATAACAACAGCTAGTCCACCTGACACGAATGTAGCTATATACTTAGCTAAAAAGTAATTTTTCTTTTTTGTTCTAATAAGGACATTTTTTATATATCCATCTTTTCTATCCTTAAAAAATGAATCGGCAAAAGGAATTGATGCCAGTAACGGAAGTAATAAAAAAAACACATAGGATTGCGGAAGTATATTAATATTTCCTATCCATCCTTGAAAAACTGAAACTGGCGCCATCATTGGATAGCTATCAGCTACAATCCTTTCATTTAATGCTGCCATTGGAATAACATAAGTAAAAATTTGCGATATCGTTATTACACAACCAAGTAAAATCACCAAAATCATTGTTTTACTTTTTATTGCCCTATTTAACTCAATTTTTAATAGTTTATTTTTCAACATTTCACCTTCTCTTACTTTATAGATTTATTTATTAATTTCCCCAAATATTTACACATTTACCTATATATTAACACATTGATAACTTTTTTTGCAATATTTATCCACCCAACAATTACTATAAATTATTAATAATAAAATAAGTTTGGTATAAACTCTTCATTAAAAGCAAAGAATAGCATAGGTCTTCCATTAATATTAATAGATTGTTTTATGTTATTCGTAAGCGTCAAAGAATTTCCTTAACATCAATATAAAGAGTTTAATTTCACAACTTCAGCTTTAATCTTGTCCACCAATCTCTGTGGAGATAATACCTTCACGTTACTCCCTTGACTTAGAAGCCACATAATAATACCATCACCGTAAACCTCGGCTTCAATAAGATATTTCCCCTCATATTGTTTGGAAATCTTAGCTGATGGAATTCTATCTAGAACTGCTTCAACTGAGCTCCCCCAGAACTCAAAGACTACTCTCTGGAGTCTTCCTGAATACATGAATTGAATCTTCTTTCTAAAATCTCCATCTTGAAATCTTGAAGAGTATTCTATTTTGAAATTCTCATTAGTGACAACTAGATTTTTAATCCTGTCCACTCTATAAATTGCAGGAAACTCATCCCCTCCATATTTAAATATAAAATCATTCCCTCTTATATTTTCCTTCATAATATCAACTACACTAATTAAGTACTCATTCCCTTCTGAATGTCCAAAGTTATTATTAACATACTTTAGGTTGTCAAAGTCAACAAAAGTAACTACTAAGCTTTTTTTACTTTCTTTCGCATAAAGCAGTTCCTTTTGAAGCTTTTCTTCACCAGCATCATCTCTATATACTCCAAACTTCCCTTCCATTTCAACCTTAACTTTCAGAATTTCATTCAACTCTCGAGTTGCCTTTAATTCCTCCGTCTGTTTTAAAATAACTTCAACTAACTGCTCTTGGTTCATTCCCTCAAAATTCATTTAAATATCATCCTTTCAAAATTATTTATTAAAGATTATATTTAAATTCTATATTTTGAGTATGACAAAGACTGTCAGTGTAAACAAACAAAAAAATATTAGAGTTAATAGCAATAATTTTTATTAACTCTAATATTTAATATACATTTTA
>DALZNT010000301.1:0-1796 GCA_032005505.1 Clostridium sp.
GACTATATCAAAATTTATATTTTGATATAGTCTTTAGTTATTATATTAACTTTAAAAATCATTTACAAATTAATATTTAGCACTCTACTCCCTGCTGTAAGCAAGTTTTTAAATCATCCTTCGGTTCACTTATTAGTTGTAAATTAAATGTATCAACTAAGTATTGAAGAACATTTGGAGTTAAAAATGCAGGTAAAGTAGGTCCAAGGAAAATTCCTTTTATGCCTAATGAAAGTAGTGCCAACAGATCTGCAACAGCTTTTTGCTCATACCAAGATAATATTATTGATAATGGTAATCCATTGACATCTGTATTAAAGGCATCTGCTAATCCTGTAGCAATTCTAACGGCAGAGTATGCATCATTACATTGTCCTACATCTAACAGTCTTGGAAGTCCTGCTACTTCACCGAAATCTAACTTGTTAAATCTATATTTTCCACATGCCAAAGTGAGAATAACGCAGTCTTCTGGAACCATTCTAGCAAAGTCAGTATAATAATTTCTTCCTGGCCTTGCGCCATCACAACCACCTATCAAGAAGAAATGACGTATTTTACCTTCTTTTACCGCATTAACAATGTCTTCAGCATGACTTAATGTTGCGTGATGACCAAATCCCACTATTATTTCATGTGGTTCTTCTGAATTTTTAAAACCCCCAAGTTCTAATGCTTTATTAATTATTGGTGTGAAATCCTTATTTCCATCCTTATCTTTAGCAATATACTGCACTCCATCCCAACCAACTACACTTGTTGTGTATATTCTATCCTTATAGGTTTCTCTAGGCCTCATAAGACAATTTGTGGTCATCAAAATACATCCAGGTATACCATCAAATTCCTTTTGTTGTTCCTGCCATGCACCACCATAGTTACCTACAAGATGTTTATATTTTCTTAGTCCTGGATAACCATGGCTAGGTATCATTTCTCCATGGGTATATATATTAATTCCTTTCCCATCAGTTTGTTTTAATAGCATCTCTAAATCTCTTAAATCATGACCAGAAACAATTATAAATGGTCCCTTCTTAATATGTACATTAACCTTATGAGGAGTTGGGTTCTTATATGTATTAGTATTAGCTTCATCTAACTTCTTCATGACAGCTACACTCATATCCCCTGTTCTCATAGTCATGCGAATTAACTCTTCAACACTAAGCTTATCATTTGTAGTGGATTCAAGTCCTAAAAAGTAAAAATTATCAACTTGATTATCATAGTAATTTAAAAATCTTGCTTGATGACCATAGGCACTTATTCCCTTCAATCCATAAATTATCGTTTGCCTTAAAGACCTTATATCTGCATCTACAGACTGATTAAACATTATTCCAGCTCTTTTAGAATCCTCAAGCATCTCTTCCTTTGTTTCACTTAAGTTATAGGTTGCTTGTTCTGGATATTCCTTATCATTACCTATCCTACTTCTTAAACTTTCCTTAATCCTTTGTGATTCTTTCAGCATTTCTACATGAACTTCTGCGTCAAAATTCACATTAGTAAGTGTAGTAAATAATGCATTTTCTACAAAGCTAACTATATCCTTATCAATATCCTCTTTCTTATCAATAATGTCCTTAGCATAACAACTAATTCCCTTGCACTGATATATAAGTAAATCTTGAAGATTTGCCACCTCTGGAGTTTTGCCGCATACCCCCATCTTAGTACATCCTTTTCCACCTGCAGTTTGCTCACATTGATAGCAAAACATAGGATTTCCATCCATAATAAATCACTCCTTAATAACTTTATCCTACTTATTATTCTCATAAAATCTAAAA
>DALZNT010000302.1:0-1792 GCA_032005505.1 Clostridium sp.
GGCTTTTTTAAATAATATCCCATATATATCAATAAAAGGAATGCGTAGCAATTTTGATGAAATGGTAAATGAATTTACTAGAGAATTAGATCACATTGCTGCGTATAATGTAGCTAGATTTACTATGAGAGTTTTAGATATAATCAAAAAAATATAAAATTTATGAAAATTTTCACTAAGGCATTTTAGTTGAAATAAATTCATCGGTGGTGTAATATATACAAGGTATTAAAGTTTTAAAATAAGTCTATAATAAATAAGACGAGATAATATTTAGCTAAAGAAAAAAATTTCTATTAGATTGAAGATGCACTATTTAATGTCTATTAGAAGAAATAGGGTGATAATTTGTATAATTTAATATTATTATTTGTATTATCTCCATATACAGCAATTATAGCATTATTATATGCTGCTTATAAATTGTATAAAAATAGAGATGAAATACAGAAGAATACATGGAATATAGGATTATTAATTTTGTTTATGTGGTCATTTATGGTGGGTGTAATAAATAGGAGCTTAATGTCAGTAGTGGTTTCATTAATATTTCTACTATATTTTTCTATGAGTGTGTATATTGAGAATCAATGGAGTTCGGAAGAACAGATTTGTAAACTGTCTCACTATCTTTTAAAGTTTTCTATCTTTTCTGGTGTTCTTGGAATAGTAGAAAAAATTGCCTTTGAAAATTATCCTATGCTTTTGTGGAGAAAAATTTTAGGATTACCTGCAACGGCAACCTCAGCTCATAGGATTTATAGTACCTTTGGAAATCCGAATATAGCTGGAGATTGGTTTGCAATAATGATTGTTATTGCATTATTTTATGAAGGTCGTAGTAAAAATAAGAAAGAAAAGAGTTTTTACTACGGATGTGTATCCTTATTTTTAGTGAACTTGTTTTTAACTGGTTCAAGAGGAGCTTTTGTAGCTATGGCATGCGGACTGGCTGTTTTATTTATGTTTAAATGTAGTAAGCATAATAGAATGATATTCTCAGGAATTATACTGGTTGTAGTAATAATTGGCTTTATGCCAGATAAGGTGCCTAATATATCGGAAGACATAGTTGGACATAATATCGATAGATCCGTTAGTCTAAGAGAAGAAATTTGGAGAGGTTCTTTAATGATGTCTAAAGAAAAACCTTTAACAGGATGGGGACTTATGGGAACTATTGAGTATGGAAAACCATATTTCAAATACAGTGGAGTAGTTAATCACTCTCATAATATATGGCTATCTTTGTTGACCTCTTTAGGCGTAGTCGGACTATCTATATATTTATTCATGAGAGTATATGTATATAAGAATATGGTGAAGTTGCTTAGTAAAGAAAATAAAAATAGTAGTTGCGTTCAACTGTTGATTGCAATACAAGCAGTAATTATTTCTCATGGTATTGTAGATTTTACCATAATTGCACCACAGATTGGTATGCTATTTATAGGTACATCATCTATGATTATTGCCTTAGCGAAAGAGAGCATTAGTATTAAGGGAAGTACTAAAAGAGTGGCTTATCTAAATTTTAATAATAAAGCTTAGAAAATAAATTATTGTAGAAATTTAATATTAAGAATTAAAATATAAAAGATTGTAGAAGCGAATAAGTTTCTATGGTCTTTTTTTATTTTATGAAAAAGTTGAAAAATTAAGAAAATTAAGATATAATTACATGGAGAAATTTGGTGAATAAGGTACTTTTTAAGGGGGAGAATTATGACAGATCAAGCATACCTATGTAATACAGAAAAAGAAATTATTCATACTAAAGAGATAGAGGAAG
>DALZNT010000303.1:0-1788 GCA_032005505.1 Clostridium sp.
TATTCATTTCCATTTCAGAGCCATCGTAATAATGATCCTCATCAACCCAATCTTCATGAGCTTCATGAATTCTATACTTTATAAGTTCTTTCTTAAGTTCAATTGGAATCAATCTTAATGAGAGCTTCTCGTGGCAGAAGGGACAAAAACCTAGTATATTGGTATTAGAACGCATAAAGTTTATCAAGTGCTGAAAATCGTCAGAATATGACTTCGTATAGATTGTGGCTTCACGATGTATACCTGAATCATAACTTTCATCAATATAACTACCTGAATTAAAATCCGAGTAATTAATTATAAGTCTTTTATATAATCCAAGCTCAAAAAGTAATTCAGAAAAAGTATTCTCTGTGAACATATTACTCTCCCCTGCTACCCACTAGTTGGGTCTATAATAATCTTATGAATAGTTGACTAGCTGATGTCTCGACTTCACCAAAACTCCCTAAATCTTAAACATAAATAACGGCACTAGTCCCCACGTCATTTGAAATTCACAATATTATTATAATAAGCATAGTTTTATTTTCCTTTTAACTGGAATAACTATAATATTGAGCCTGACCAACCAGCTATCTGAACATCATACAAGTACCCATTTAGTTTACCTCAACTTTGCTTATGAACTAATTATATGACTAGTATAAGATTGCTTTGATATTTTGAATAGGGTAAAAGTATTACAACATAAAAACGGCTACAAATGGTGGCCGTCACTGATACTACTAATGGAGGCGAGGGGAGTCGAACCCCTGTCGGAAGATAACGACACATAAGCTTCTACGGGTGTTGTCACAGTTTTGATGTCACTCAAGTATCAGTAACCCACAAGAACAGGATTAGCCCAAGCAGGTATGGACTCAACACAATAGATCAGATTACTTTGTATGATTTCTGCAACAATTAAAGGCTCGTATGTATTATCAATGATGATAACCTGATCTGCGATGGCTAGAGCTGGTTTAAGGTTCTTCAATGACTGACCATATCGATAACAAATGTCTTCTTCTGCAATCCAATGTCCACCTTGTTCAACACGAGAGGCTACACGATCTATATGCATCTGAACATCCTCAAGACCGATATAGTAAACGACAATTTCGTAACTGTTTTCTTTTGCTATTTCCATATGTTTTAAAACAAATGATCCGGACAATGTCGTTTCAATAGCGAAGTTTACACCACTTTTAATGAGAGATCGGATTCTTTTCACAGCTTGCCTACCGGCAGACAGGTCAGCACTGCGCGGATTCTCTGGCTTCAACTCTCTTGCAATTTGATCCGGATCAACCAGTTCACCAAGCCACTCTCTCATTTGCATACTCAGTGTACTTTTACCTGCTCCATTGGTTCCAGCAAACACAGTCATGACTGGTCTGATTTCACTCATGATACTCAAACTCCTGGCGTTTCCCAGTAGCATCAAATATAATTTCGAATTTGTTACCCGCAGCATCCTCACGAACGCGTTTGTTATTCTTTATATAATAAATAGAGGCACCTGACTCTTTAGCTTGTTTCCGTGCATGTTGATTTGCTTTTTTTAAAATTTCTTGGAGCTGTTCTCGATTTTCGAACATTTTGAGTCCCCCAATCTAAATTTATGTTTATTATATCATAAACTAAAAAACCACCAACCAGATTACTGGTCGATGGCTTTTGACTCGACTCTGATGGAGGCGAACCGTGGCTAATCAAAACCACAATTGGCCGACAGTTATTGTTAATGTTTAGATAGCTCGAGGAGGTAGTGTACAACCTCCTCATTTCAAAAGAAAATCCATT
>DALZNT010000304.1:0-1781 GCA_032005505.1 Clostridium sp.
CCAATGTGCATGAGTTGTTCTCAAAGTGGCGGCATAAGCAGGAAGAGTATGCAGATGCGAATGGACTGGACTGGCTTGAACAGCTAGAACGTTACTTAGGCGAGATCTGATAGCACCATAATAATCTGATAATATTACTTATATAATATAACTATTAATGTAAGAAAATAAGTAAGAAAGAGGGGAATAGGGATTCGATAGCGAGTTTACGAGCTATGAGAATCCCTATTTCCAATGACAAACGAGTTTACGAGTTTGTTCATTCTTTAATATATAAAATGGAACATTGGGTAATCGCTTCGCTCATACCCAATGGCCAGCAACTAGCTCACTTACAAGCCTTGCGGCTTGATGTTCGCTTCGCTGCTTTGATTAGTACTGATATGTAGTAAGTACTGGCAAGATTCACCTTGCGGCTCAGTTATGAGTTGTACTGACGCCTTCACAACAACTACTCGTGCTCGCCGCACTCGCAACGTTGTTGTCTCAGTTGCCCCGCGTCTGTTCAAGACGCTTCATTATGGTGCTGCTACAGTTTTTTAGATTCAATTGTATCTGAAACGAATTCAACTTCCATAATCTCTGGTTTCAACTCTGCTTTTTTCAAGAACAAAACAACCGTCTCTAATTGAAGTAATAATTCTAGCACGCCATAAACACAAATAGGGATCACTGACCATTTCAGTAAGAGCGTAGATTGTATATTACTTTTCAGATCTAACAAATTAAATTTAATATTAAAGAGCAATGCTAATGAACACATGCTGGCAACTACCCATAACCAAAAAACCCTTAAAATAACTGAAGACATAATGCCATGGATCGAAATTCGTCTTGAGCCATTTTTAGTACGAAAAAAGTGTATTTTATGTATGTTTCCGCTAACGTATTTTTCAAGTATTGATATATTAAATTCCCAATTTTCTTGCCAATACTTACTTGACTGTAACATCAAGAACCATAGAGAACTAAAGGTTACTCCTAATGCAGAAATAAAGATCATCAAAGTTACGATAATGATGTGTTCATTTGGATTTGAATTTGCGATATCTTTAAGAAAGGTCAACATGCAATACGAAAAGGATGCAGCCAATAATGGTATAAATGTCCAAAGTATTGTGGAACGCTGCCAATAAAGATTTATTTCAAACTTGCGTATGTCGTGAGCACTGTCGTAAGCAGCTTTAATTTTCGCCAAATCCACATCATCAAGGAATAAAATGCCATTGTTATCTTTTTTTTTGTCCAGAAGCACCTCAAAATAATCTATATTTTCAGTAACTTGCATTTTTTTCTTGAGCTTTACATTCATGACATAACCTTATTTAAAGTTAGTATTTTGCATTCTTTAGAGGGTCATCAATTAAACATAAACATATCGTTGTCAATTAATTGCTTGTTTTACCTATAACCTTATTACGTGCAGTGTTACCCCAATTGTGTTTCTGTAACTTGACCGAGGATACAAGACGTTTACGATAAAGAAGATCACATAAAAATATGGCAACAAAAAATGAGAATTTATTTTTAGGCGTTTGAAGCACTTCATCTGGTCCAAGCCATGGAAGTTTATCCATCAAAGAAATTACTTTCGGACTCTCAAACGAAACTCCAGTCCAGCTATGACCAAACTCATTGCGGACTTTTCGTAAGACGCTAATTTCTTCGAATTCATGATCCATCAATAGACCAAGTGAATGAGCCAAAGAAGTACGTGCAGAAAAGGTTCCTAATGGGGATGCGAATCCTTTGAGTAGTGATTCCTTACTTTTACCATCAAT
>DALZNT010000305.1:0-1778 GCA_032005505.1 Clostridium sp.
GCGTAAAAATCACGCCCCGCTTAACTGGCAATAGTTTTTGAACCCTCGTATAAAAGCTTAAAAGAATCTAGCAAGTCTTTATTTAATGTTAATACTCATCCAGTATTGAGGTTTTTTATCTTTTCTTGCCTGTGATCTAGGTTGTAATACTCTAATTTCATACTCACCTGAAGCAGGTAAAATATAAATACCATTATCATCAAGCTCTGGAGAATATTCTCCAATATTGATGGAGTCTTTTAATTGATTACCCCATAAGTAAGCTTCAACATTTCCTCCAGTCAACTTCACTTTTAACTTTTGCCCTTTTTTAGCATAAAATTTGTAGGAATCATACTTGTATCCCTCTATCCTTCCGTAATAATTTGCAGAGTAAGCTTTTTTTGCAAACTTAACTACAACAGTCTTTCGTATATCATTGTTATCATTTGCAAGTACGGCTGGGCTAAGCATAGTTAAAGTTAGGGCCATAAAAGCACCAGCTAGTAATTTCGTATTCGCTATTTTCATAAGGTTACCTTAATTCTTGTATCGCCCCTGACATAGTAACATAAGTAATAAGTAACCATGAATCATGGAACTGAACTGTGAATAGTCATAACATAGAGTTGCACTTCAAATGCTAATTTAAGACTTGCGAAATCAATGGTTAATTAATTGGTCACTAAGGAATAGCCAATCTAGATATAAACTTTATTTAACAAATACTTATAAAAATATGTGATGCGTAACATACGCATCATATGAAAGTCCTTCTATTTTGGTATAATTAATTTGATCAGTCCACTGATAGGTTTCATTCAAATCTCATGAGTCTTACTGAAATTAAAGTTCGCCAAGCTCATTGCAAGGAAAAAACTTGTTTTTTATCCGATGAAGATGGACTCAGTCTAAAAATTGAACCAAATGGAAGGAAGTCTTGGAGTTATCGCTATACAGATCCAAAAACCAAGAAACGCCGTCGAATTCAGTTAGGGCTTTATCCTGATTTATCCCTGAAAAAGGCACGACAAGTCAGGGATGATTTTAGAGACAATAATTTCTGTTTTGAAAATGAAACTGTTTCTAATTTAATTACTTTTCATCAGGTAGGAGAGGAGTGGCTACAGTTCAAACTTAAAAATGCATTCAATGATTTACCACGCTGTGGTGTTCTCCAGTTAGCAGAAAAATGTTTACAGCATGATATTTATCCAGTTCTTCAGGATATCCCTTTTCAAGATATTAAGCGCTATGACCTAGTATCGATTATTAGAAAAATAGAGTCACGTCAAGTTAAAGAACCTGTCAAAAAAGCATGTAGTTATTTGAACCAAATTTATGACTATGCTGTAGCAATGGGCTATTGTGAATATAATATCGCGCATGGTTTAAATAAAATTGCTGTTAACAATAAAATCAAGAAGAACTATCCTTATTTAAAAGCTGAAGACATCTCAGATTTTATGCATAACTTAAAAAAGTTGGATGCACATCCCATTATTAAAAAAGCACTCATGTTTAAATTATATACTGGCGTGCGAGGGGCTGAATTGTTATTGGCTGAGCCTCATCATTTTGATTTAAAAGATAAAATTTGGAGAATTCCTGCCTTACATATTAAACAGTTTCGACGTAAAGTTATCCTAGGGCATGAAATTCAAGATTTTTTAGTTCCACTTTCAGATCAGGCATTAGAGATTTTAAAAGATGCAATGCAATGGTCATTGGGTGAAAAATTCATTTTTGCTAGCCCACGAAAGCAGAATCACCCGATTCATTTTAATACATTAAATATG
>DALZNT010000306.1:0-1772 GCA_032005505.1 Clostridium sp.
ATTAACTGGTTTTACCTTTATTTCTCTGTTTAATTTTCAAAGACCAATTCTTTTGTTTCATCGAGTTCTCTCGACTACTTTTACTATTCTACCAGACAACCTCTTGTCTGTCAACAACTTTTTAAGAAGATTTTTTAATTTCTTTAAAATTTTTCTTGTTAGTTTGTTGTGTTTTGTTGCCGCATCTCTCAGCGACAAGACTTATCTTACCATGGTTTAGAGTTCAAATATCCTCTAATTTCATCATCTACTAAAATTATAATGTAATTTCTCTGTATATCTTTAAATTTCTTTCCTTTTCTTATATTGATACACTTGGACAAGTATCCTTTTAAAAATCTTATTTTCTACCACTTGTTGTTGAATTTATAAAAGATATATACTTTTTATATTTGTATATTTTTATAATTTGGTGATATAATGATAATAAATATTAGATAGTTATTATTATTATTATTTTATTTGAAAGGAAGTTAATCATGGAAAATATTATAAATCTAAAAAAGGCACCTGAATTTACCTTACCTGGTAATGATGGAAAGAATCATTCACTTAAGGATTACATAGGTAAGAATGTAGTACTATATTTCTATCCTAAGGACAATACGCCTGGCTGTACACTTGAAGCTCTAGACTTTAAAGCTAATACTGCTCAATTTAATAATTTAAATACAGTTGTATTAGGTATAAGTAAGGATAGTGTGAAATCTCACTGCAAATTTATCGATAAACATGCACTAAATTTTATTTTACTTGCTGATGAAGAGAAGCATGTATGCTCTTTATATAACGTTCTAAAAGAAAAGAATATGTTTGGAAATAAAACTATAGGTATTGAAAGAAGTACATTTATAATAAATAAAGATGGCTACATAGTTAATGAATATAGAAAAGTAAAAGTAGCTGGACATGTTGAATCTGTACTCCAATTCATTAGTGAAAATTTATAATCAGCTTATACAACTTATACAACTTATACAAATAGAAGGATTGTATTCGAATATTATATGAATACAATCCTTTTATTTATCAGCTAAATATATTATAGCACTATCTTTTATATAACAACCAAACTATAAGCATTAATTTAATACCCGTTACAAATGGAGCTACCATTTAAATAAATAATTCTGTTCATGTAGTTCATAGGCATGAATCTACATATAATGTTTTTCTCACTAAAATATAATTTATTGCACTACTCCAAATGCAATTATAGATACTAGAGTTCTTCTCTCATAATTAATGCATGATATAGTGTAAATACGGTAGGCACTGTAATTAACACTATAATAGAAGCCTTTTTATAATTATTAATAGTAATAATACAATTCCTCTTAGTCCTACTCAACTTCTTTTATACTCCTATGGTCCTTTGATGCTACTTAGTTAAACTATAATATATGTAGCAGTTATTATACCAATCTTTTTCATTATTTATATCACTAGTAAAATTCATATAAAAAGAAGAGATTTAATTTTCTACCTTTTAGAAATTAAATCTCTTCTTTAAACTCTCTATCTATAAATATATGTTCTAAATATACACTCAATCCTACAATAAGTAATTTCATTTCTCGATGTTTTATTAATTTTATATAACATAAAAAAACCTAGATTATAAAATCTAGGTTTTTGGTGGCTCGAGCAGGAATCGAACCAGCGACACGAGGATTTTCAGTCCTCTGCTCTACCGACTGAGCTATCGAGCCACGTTAAAAACCTGGCAACCACCTACCCTCCCACACAGCTTCCCGTGCAGTACTATCGGC
>DALZNT010000307.1:0-1770 GCA_032005505.1 Clostridium sp.
AAAGTTGTCCTTCACCAGATAATTTTGATGATTTCTTACCTATTTTATTTAGTATGCCACCAAATACAATGGGAACTGCATTTCCTAAGGCAACTGCTGGAACCATTATAGAAAGTAACTCTTCTGCACTTTGTCCCATTTGACTAGCAAATATTTGAGAGAGTGGTACAGCACCAGCTCCCATTCCCCCTCCCATTATAGGAATAGAAACAAAGAACATAGCCTCCTTACCACCATATCCCATTAGTGATCCAGCTATAAAAGCAAATCCTAAAGCACATATTACTCCACCAATTATTGCTGGTAAATATCTTATAGATGCATTTATTAGAATCTTTCTACTCATTCCAAGAATACTTCCTGTAATTAATGCTGATATGTAAAAATCTAAAAATCCATTAGTCTTCATGAAGTTGGTTACGATTTCATTAGTTCCCTCATTAATAACTCCGAAATACACAAGAGCTGCAGAACCGAATATAGCAACTATAGCTCCACCACCTAAATAACTCTTTACAATTGGAAGATTATTTCCTACCTCATTAAAAATTGTACCCAACACAATCATTAAAGAAAAGGCACCTATCATTCCTTCTGGAAGAGTTCCTAACACAGTTGAAATACCCACAATTACTGCAAGAATTCCGAAAATGTACCACGGTAACCCGTATAATTCATAGGTTGTACTTTGTCTCTCTGTTGCTTTAACATTTAACATATTTTTATCCCCCTTAATTCGTATTCAATAATAACTCATTTTTGAAACAGATTACATCCTAATATTATTGCATCACTATTTAAAAAGATATGTTAACAAAGTATTTATTTGTTTTAAAAAATAAAAAAACTTTTGTGATAATTTAGACACGTCCGGCTTAACTGTTTAATTTTCTATAGATATAACTTGGTCTTCCTATAGTGCCATAGTCTAGTAGTAATGCTACCTCATTAACATCCACCAAATATTCCATATATTTTCTCACAGTAACTATTGAAATACCTAACTTCTCGGCAATTTCATTTGTTTGAATATCTTGACTTTCACTCTTATTTATAAAATCCCGTATGTTGGATAATGTTCTTCTATGTAATCCCTTAGGTGAAGTTTGACTATTAAGATTAATAGTTACTCCTACTATTTCATCCAATTGACTCTGAGTTAAATCACCTTTCTCACCATGAAAAATTTCAAACCTTTTGTGATAATTTTCAAGTGCCTTTTTAAATCTCTCATAACTAAATGGTTTAATCAAATAATCTACGGCTCCATATTTAAAAGCTCTATCAATAACAGAACTATCTGTTGTAGCAGTCACAAATAATGCATCCATCAGTCTCTCATTCTTACGCAGTTCTTCAAGAACATCAAGACCACTCATTTCATTCATATGTATGTCTATTATTAACAGGTCAACTGTAGATTTTTTTAATTCCTTCAAAGCCATTTCCCCATTTGTAGCTTTAAATTTAACATGAAAACCCTCTATGGTTTGAATATATTTATTAGTTATCTCCATAACCATAGGGTCATCTTCTATAATCATAACTTCAATCATTTATATCCCCCCAACAATGATGCCACTACTTTTGCATTTTAACTATAATATTATATATAATAACATTTAGATTATAACTTTACACTTATTCAAATGCAATCCTTATAATATAACAAAGAATGCTCCATATCTTATATTTAGTCTCATATTATGCCACTCTAAGTAATAAAACAGCATTTCCCCTTTTATTTTTATATATATATAATATAATACT
>DALZNT010000308.1:0-1752 GCA_032005505.1 Clostridium sp.
TTTGAAAATTATATTGTGGAATAAGCCTTTAGAGATAGGTTTGTGCAACAAAGCCATGAATAATATTGAATATGATGCGGTGGTTGAAAGTGCGAAAATCAAAGCGAAAAGCGATATAACAGTAGCGGTTTTAAATAATGCAGCAAGTACTGGTTTAGTTGCAATTAATGATGCAAGTAAAGAAAAGCTTATAGAGTTTATCAAAAAACTGCATGATCAGATTGATGAATAATATGAACCGCCCTTAAAGCGGTTTTTTATTGCTAGTAGAATATTTAAGGTACCTTTTCTAATAGGCACATACTATTAAAGTGTTTTTTATTTATTTTTTAGATTGAAAAGATTGCTATTTGAGTAATTTAAATATAAAAATCTTTATTGATTGAGCGTAGTTGTTATACAGGATATTTATAAGGATTTTAAAATGACAATTATCACATTGCTTGATGTTGAGACGAAGAAGAAGGTGATAGTTCGGTCCGTAATAGACCCAATAGCAAGAATAGACAAAAAAGGGAATATACAAATTATTCAAATTCATAAATGGCTATATGATGAATCTGGAGATTTCGTTGATGAAGACTTATATGAGGCACTCAACAATGGAGAAGTTGGAATATACTTAACTTTGCAGTATATGATCATTGATATTGAAAATTAATTATTTTATTTTTAGTCAGTTTGAGTTCTTACTCTCTAGAGCCTAATGGTTACTGCACATAAGACATTATTAAGTATTACCTATTGATGGACACATATTCTTTATAAGTCTTGATAAGTAAAAAAATTATGTAGGCTAAAAATAAAACCATTTAAAAAAAGAAATCTTTATCTATTTAAATATGAATATTTGATATTTTTAATTCAATCCCTATTGCTAGTGCTTAAATATTATGTCAATATGAAGTTGGAGATATTTCCGAATAGATATTTCCTATTTCAGGTTTAAGCGTTTTTTTTCGCTAAGTCCATTTCTGAATAAAAATAGGAAGTGGGCTTTTTTATTTTTAAATATTTCTGTATTATCAGTGTGTTGCTGTAGGTAACACTAAACCTTGTTGATCAGCGCAAATATCAAAAAGGGGAAGCTTGCCTACTAGGCAAGCTTTTTAAATTGATGATTTAAACACAATAATCCATTTTAAAGCTCATTAGAAAAATCAAACTTTCCTAGCTTTTATTCGTACTAATTTATTGAATCTAATCGTCTTTATAATTTTAAAAAAATCCTTAAACTAAAAATGGAAAATTTCTTGTTGCAACATTGTTATAATAGGACTACCTTAAGAAAAATACTTTATAAAAATGAGGAGCTGCTGAAATGCCACAGTATCTCATGTTTGCGGAAAATATTTATAACAAAATTAAAGATGAGGAATTGTTTTCACATGACTGTATTGAAAATATGAACTTACTTATGACATGTATACGCAGAGAAATTGAGGGAACAGAATTTAAATTAAAATATAATTTTATTGATTTTGTTGAATTGTTCAGTAGACCATTAGATGAATGTAAAGTAAAAATAGATGTGAGTTTGATTCCTCCTCATAATTCAGAAGGTGAGTATATTTTATGGTTAGCTGGATTTATCGAAAAAATTACAGAAGGTGGACCTAAACCACCTCCGCCTATAAAGAAATTTATTCCAGAGTATATGAGCTTGAAATCTGAATTAGATTTTTTACCTTTAAATGAGGAAAAAATTCAAACCGAAGGTAAAGAAATTACGGATTACTTTAATTCAAAGCT
>DALZNT010000309.1:0-1719 GCA_032005505.1 Clostridium sp.
AATATTGACAATCTACCTATTAATAGGTAGATTTGATTTAAACAAAACCCAGTTTAATCAAAATTAAGGAATAAATAATGGAAACTAAACTCTTCTTACATGACCAATTGGTATCAATGTTATTAATAACTTCATTATATAGAGACTGTGTTATATAAAATTTTTATTTTAAAATAGTGGGAGATTTTTGATATGTTTAACTATTTAAAGGAAAAAAACTTTATTATTGCTGAAAAAAACAAAGGGGAATTTAATTTTATCTCATTATTAAGATGGTCTCTTGTAATTATATTTATATGGTTTGGAGGGATGAAATTTACACATTATGAAGCAATTGGAATAGCTCCATTTATTGAAAATAGCCCAATTGTTAGTTGGTTGCATAATCTATTTGGTATTCAAGGAGCTAGCTACTTTTTGGGTTGCATGGAGTTACTAACTGCATTTATTTTATTACTTGGTGCATTTAAGCCAATTTTATCTGCATTAGGTGGTTTAATGTCTGCAATAACATTTTTAATTACTCTAACATTTATGCTTACAACACCAGGTGTGATAGAACCGTCTGCTGGAGGTTTTCCTGCTCTTTCTGGTGCTCCAGGGCAATTCTTATTAAAAGATCTAGTTTTATTAGCTGCTTCATTGTGCATTTTAAAGGCATCAATAAATCGAAGAAATCCTTATTAATTTTATGAGTTAATAAAATTATATTCAAAATCAATTAATAATGAAAAGGCTATTTTATGACGTATAAGAAAACAATTGAGAGTATTGATAAATTAAATGTAGATCAATATCGTGTGACACAAAATAATGGCACAGAACGTCCATTTGAAGGTGAATATGATAAGCACTTTTTACCTGGTATTTATGTTGATATTGTGTCTGGTGAGCCATTATTTTCCTCAACAAAAAAATATAACTCAGGTTGTGGTTGGCCTGCTTTTTCTAAACCTATAGAAAATGTTACTGAGCATGCTGACTTTTCACATGGAATGCGTCGTGTTGAGGTTCGCTCAAAACACGCAAATAGCCATCTAGGTCATGTCTTTACAGACGGACCTCAATCTGATGGTGGGCTTCGTTATTGTATTAATTCTGCGGCTTTACGTTTTATTCCTTTGCTAGAAATGGAAAGACAGGGTTATGCTGATTATATAAAATATGTGGAGGTAAATACCTAATGGAACGTGCAATATTAGCTGGTGGTTGCTTTTGGGGGCTGCAAGATTTGATTCGTAAATTACCAGGTGTTGAACATACACGCGTAGGTTATACAAGTGGTGATATTGCCAATGCAACTTACCGTAACCATGGTACACATGCCGAAGCAATTGAAATCATATTTCATTCAAATATAATTAGTTACCGTAAATTACTTGAATTTTTTTTCCAAATTCATGATCCAAGTACGCTAAACCGTCAAGGTAATGATATTGGGACAAGTTACCGCTCGGGAATTTACTACACTACTGAAGAACAACATCAAATTGCATTAAAGACCATTCAAGATGTAAATTCTTCTGGGATTTGGCCAGGTAAGGTGCGAACAGAAGTAAAGGCGGCAAGTGATTTTTGGGAAGCTGAGCCAGAACACCAAGATTACTTAGAGCGATACCCCACTGGATATACATGCCACAGAGTCCGTCCTGATTGGGTTTTGCCTTAACTATGATTTTTTAATGCAACAGAACCTTCTAGATGCACATCCAAGCCTAA
>DALZNT010000310.1:0-1704 GCA_032005505.1 Clostridium sp.
ATCTGTGGGTGAATCAATCATTTATAGATGCGTCACAAAGACATGTAATTTATTAAACACTAGGTAGAGGAAATCTTTCAGGTCTTCAAAGCATATTAAATGAAATGAAATCTTAGAGTATATAGAAGTTACAAAGAAGTCGTTGACATCCTATAACATAATATTTAAGCTGCGGCTCTGATGGAGCCTTGGTCTGCGGAGGGATTTCGGAGATGCATTTCAGCAGACAACACTTTGGGGTTCATGAATACAGGGACGTTATGTGAAAACAGCGCAAAACCTAAATGTTAAACTTCTTTTTTTGATATCGCACAGAATACAAAATACTTGATCGGTGGTGTTTGACAATGAAAGAACAGTCAAAACATTTAGTAGCTGTATCTGCACTAGTTCAGAATAAGATGGGGCATGTATTGATGGTTCGAACGCATTTACGAGCTGATACTTGGGAATTGCCGGGAGGATTTGTTGATGCTGGGGAGTCATTAGAACTAGCGGTGTGTCGTGAATTTCTTGAAGAAACCGGAGTTGTCATCCGCCCCATCGGAGTGTCCGGTGTCTACTATAATGAAAGACTTCACGTATTGTCTGTGGTTTTTAATGCGGACTATGTGAGCGGTGAAATAACAATTCAACCCGAAGAGATACTAGATGCGAAGTTTTTACACTTGGATGAAACTACAATGGATGAATACATTAAACGGCCTCATTTAAAATCTCACATTTTAGATACGCTACGTGTGGCACGCTCTGTCCCCTATGAGACGTGGAATTTGAATCCACCTGACTATAAGTTATTGTCAAGAATAGACGGTGAACAGCAGAGCTCTAAAAGAGTATTTTTGCTCACGGGAAAGCCAAGAGTAGGGAAATCAACTTTGATAAAAAAACTTATAAATGAGATTGGATCAGAAACTTGGGGTGGATTTTACACTGAGGAAATAACTAATTCAATTAATGAGCGAATGGGTTTCAGATGCATATCCGTTGATGGAGAGAGTGTGGAAATTGCGCATGTAGAGAGTCCCAGTCAAACTCGAATTGGAAAATACGGAATCGACATAGAAAAATTCGAAGAATTTTCTTTAAGAGTATTACAAGAGGCCGTGACATTTAAAAAGATTGTTGTAATTGATGAGATTGGATTCATGCAGATTTTATCCTTATCTTTCCAAAGAAAAGTACAAGAAATCATTTATGATAATCGAATTGTTTTAGGGACAGTTCCGCTAGATAGTCATCCGGAAATAGACAAAATCAAATATAACAAGGAAGTACAGCTAGTAAGTATTAATGAATCTACACGTGATATGATAACTGAATTATTAGTGAAGGATATTTTGAAAGCTTTAGATTCAAATACATTGTAAGGATCTCGGAGAAGGCGCTGACATCCTATAACAATATATTCACGTATTGGGTATTCGCCCTTGGTCTGGCCGAAGTTAGATGAGGATTCGGAGTGGCATTTTAGTTTTCGAGGAAGCAGATTCAGCCGGACACATCCGCACCGATTAACCGCCTCGCGGCCGCTCCCGTTGGTCGCTTAAGTCGGCGGGACATCGTGAATACAATAACGTTATGTGAAAATACCTAAGAGCTTTAAAATATAATTACATTTTTTGGAGGTTAATTAATGGGAGCATGGGGAACTGGAATCTTTGAGAACGATGATGTATTAGATTGGAAGGCAGATTTACTTGA
>DALZNT010000311.1:0-1698 GCA_032005505.1 Clostridium sp.
ACTATTAAATAGAAAGCTGAATATTAATAAAGAGATCTGGAGAAAATGATAAAGACATCTTTATTAATATAAAAAATCTTAATAATAGAAAAAGAATCTCAAAAAATTAATATGTACTATCTTTCCTCTGGAAACAGAGGAAAGATACCTTTTTATAATCTTCAGATAGGGTATAGAAAATGTTTATCGCAAAAAATATATTTGTATATTTACTATCAATGTTAGCTCTATGCTTAATGATTATTTTTTTTAATTACCTAGGAATGAATGAGACGACTAATCTCTTAATTTCTTCGGCACTCTTTGGAATATTTATTACGTGGTACTACAAAGGTAGTGGACTATGTATTGCTCTATTTAGTTTTTTTTACTGGGCAATGTTCGTGATTAGTCAAAGTTTAGAAGTGATATGGATGCTTTCGGTTTCACTGATTGTATATTTAGTGATGACTAAAATTGTACCTAAACTCAAGCACATCCATATCGGTATAACGTCAAATAGTTAGAATGGATTTACTCCCCGATTAACCATTCCAACTTTCCTAACCGTATCAACTTTAGTTTGCTCTGCAATTAACAGTTCATTTAAGAAAAATTTGAGATTTTGCTGATTAAGCAAAATTGGGTTAAAAGTACTTTCTCCCATCTTGAGAAAGAAAGCCTCGATATTTGTATTGCGTTGCACATATTTCATTGACCAACGTTGAAAAGAGTTTTCTTCAATGGAATATGTGCATAACCATTTAACATTGTGGTGCCTTTGATCTTTTTGAATTTTCTCAAATAATCTTTCTACCACCTCTTTTTCGCCTTCTAAACATTGAAAAAATGCATTATCGGCATAATAAAGTACTCCACAAATCTCGTTCAAATCATTGAAATCACGAGCTTCTGTTAGGATATCACGCAAATCTTGTAGCAAATCTTCATTATTTTCATTTCGTTGGCTGGCATAACACAGTCGAACGTTCATAAGACTTCCGTGAAATATAAAATTTCATTATTAATGGAATTTTCAACTTAACACACCTTTAACAGAAATACTTTACATTTCATTATTATAAAAAAATCGTAACCTTACCGAATTTCAATAAAAAAGCCCGAAACTAGTTCGGGCCATGGTATTTATAACCACATTATTTAACACGTTCAATTTGTAAAACTTCAATTTCGGTGGGCTTAATACGATGTGTGTCAACTTCACCTACAATACGTACTTTATCTCCCACTTTTAATTGCCAACCATTTGCTAAGTCATCATCAACATCAATCACGATGGAACCCGTTTTGTCTTTAAGCTCATAATGGTCGCCAGCAATATGCTTTACGATAGTTCCAGTGAGGGTTACACCTGTTTCATCAGCTAATGTTTTTGCTTTTGAAACAGTGACTACATTTTTTGCGGCTTGATTGAGTATAGCCGGATCAGTTCTTGCAAAGGTTGCACTGCTACCGAATAAAACCAGACTGGTAATTGTGGTTAACACTATTTTTTTCATTAAAATTTCTCCTATTCTTTTATTCATAGTTATCTAACAATTTCTTAAAACTGTGAGTTTTAGCTTTTGTGAGTTTTTGTGTCATCATGTCAGATGTACAATATTATTGTTGGAGAAGCTTTTAGACTGGCTCTTTTTTTAATCATTAAAATAAAAAAAAACCACATCGGGTGATGTGGCAAAAAGATGTAGCTTACTG
>DALZNT010000312.1:0-1687 GCA_032005505.1 Clostridium sp.
TGGGAACTGGATTGATGGGCGGGTACCCAGACGGTACGTTTGGTCCGGGGAAAACAACCACACGAGCAGAGGCTGCAGTTATTTTATCGCGTTACGAACAGGTACAGGAAAGTAAGGCAACTTCGTACAAAGATCTGAACGAAATGCGGGAGGTAGGTCTGACAGGAACAAATCTGACGTCTGCAACACCATACATATATCTAAAATCCGAAGAGGGTGTTAGTTCCAGCTTTGATCGTATAGTGGGCAAGACAGTAAAACTTCGTAACAATTTAGGTACTATGACCCCGCATCGGATGATTGTTGCCGATGCACAATCAAAGACAAATATTAACAATATTTATGGTAGGATGTTTATTGATAAAGATTATAGATACCCCATTAAAGAAGGATATTATGAGGTTTTCATTGAAGTGACCGTAACCCCTAGTAGTAATAATTTAAGGAATTTAACATTTTACCAGGAGGTTGCT
Source organism: Clostridium sp. (assembly GCA_032005505.1). Taxonomy (GTDB): domain Bacteria; phylum Bacillota; class Clostridia; order Clostridiales; family Clostridiaceae; genus Clostridium_J. The sequence goes on from DALZNT010000312.1 coordinate 474, forward strand.
AACGTATTTACAACGGTAAACAACTTCAATAGTGGAGCAGTGGATAAATACGGGATAAATAATCTTCCCGTTGAGGACTATGTAAGCTCTGGATTTTTTAAAGAAAAAGTGGATCGAAAGTTTTGGATGAGATTTGGATTGGCCAGAACTTCTGATGGATCCTCATCAGACAGTTGGAAAACTTTTTTCATTGATAATAATACAAAAGCGTCATTTAGTCTTCCACTAAGATGAATGTTACGAGAAGAAAGAAATTAATTACACCTTTAATCCTTGCTATTGGACTTGTGATGGTTCTCATTGTTACAGGCGTTTATCATGCTAGTGCAGCAAGTAGTAAAGTAGTAGTTGTCAGTCCAGATCCCGAAGATTCCAAAAAAATAAATGAATTTGAAGAGCCTTTAGCCTCTCCTAGAGGTCCGACAGGATACCAAAAAGTACTCAGAGTGTTTGAAGGAATAAAAGAGGCTAATCCAGGGGTGTATTGGTACCAAATCGACAGTTTAGATTGGATTGCAGAAACTACTTTAAGTGGCGGGAATGTAAAAGCAGATAATGTTATTTACCAAGGGGAATCTGCCCCAAAAGTGAAGTCTGTAAAGGATAAAATTCTTATGGCTGATAACAGTGCTTATTTTCCAGACGAGTATCGAGACCAAACTGGAGTAACTGTAAGCCCCGATAAGGTGCCTAAACCATATATCATTAAAGCTGAAACTACAGAGGCACAAGGAACAAATTCGCTAATCACTAAGCTAGAATTAAACCCAGCTAAAACAGTAGTAACATTAACCTCTGACACAGGAAAGAAAAATTCGGAGCTTTACGTTCAGGATTATACAAAATTTTATGGGAAAAATCCCCAAAAATGAAAATAAGTACAGTACCTTATATTTAACGCCTTTAAATATAACATGGCGAAGTAAGTGGACGGAGCAGAAAAAAATTCGACTTACAGGTACTCAGCGATTAAAAAAAGATGAAGAAGCCAATCTCAAAGGTGAAGTGGCTACGATGAGTCATGGAGCTAAGCAATTTGGCAACTGGGTAGATATCTCCACTCGTTCGGGTGTGGAATGGAAATCAGATCAGGAAGGTATCGTTGAGGTGAACCCAAGTGGAAAGATTAAAGGCGTAAGCCCGGGAACCGCTACAATTTCTGTACGTTGGAAAAGCGACGATTCATATAAATACGATCTTATAGCTTACTTAAA
>DALZNT010000313.1:0-1682 GCA_032005505.1 Clostridium sp.
AGCAATACTCTGTAAAGTTCGATCAACTGGTTTTTGATTATAGTAAGCACCGTGTCAATAAAAATGTTTTAGAACAGTTAGTATCTTTAGCAAAATCTAAACAATTGACGCACTGGATTGAACGCTTATTTTCTCAAGATAAAGTCAACTGTACCGAACAGCGTGCAGCCATGCACTGGGCTTTACGCTTACCATCAGAATATTCTAAATTTCCAGAATTAACTAAACAAGTTCATGTTCAATTGAAGCGTATGTACGCGTTGGTTGAGAAAATACATGCTGGACAATATCGTGGCGCTACAGGCGAAGTCATTCAGGATGTTGTGAATATTGGAGTAGGTGGATCAGATTTGGGGCCGCAAATGGTGACCCATGCATTATGTGATTTCAAAGTAAAAACTACTAAACCACTTAATGTACATTTCGTTTCGACTATGGATGGTAGTCAATTATCCGACCTCCTGCATCAACTACGTCCAGAAACGACTTTATTTATTATTTCGTCGAAGTCATTTGGTACTATTGATACCTTATCAAATGCTCAAACAGTTCGTCAGTGGCTTGAAAAAGCATTAGGAAAGCATGAACGGGTAGTAAAAAGCCATTTCATTGGTGTTTCAACAAAAGCTGAGAAAATGTCAGAGTGGGGAATTGCATCGGAAAATCAATTATTACTTTGGGATTGGGTGGGTGGACGTTATTCTCTTTGGTCTTGTATTGGTTTGCCTATCGCATTGACTATTGGTATAGAAGGCTTCCAACAACTTTTAGCTGGTGCTCATGCTGTTGATGAGCATTTCCAAAATACAAATTTTGAGCAGAATATTCCTGTACTTATGGCATTATTAGGGATCTGGAATAATAATTTTTTAAATATTCAGACCCATGCTGTATTGCCTTATGACGGCCGTTTAAAATATTTCGCTGCCTATTTACAACAGCTTGAAATGGAGTCTAATGGTAAATCTGTACAGCGAGATGGACAGAAAGTCGAATTAGATACTTGCCCAATTGTATGGGGTGAAGTGGGACCAAATGCTCAGCATGCATTTTATCAGTTACTTCATCAAGGAACTCAGGCAGTAAGTTGTGATTTTATTGCCCCTGTACAACGTTATAATGCAGATCATTTTACTTATGTAGAAAATGCTGAGGCATTGATTGAACAGCATCATCTTGCATTATCAAACTGTTTGGCACAATCACGGTTATTAGCTTTTGGTAATGAAGCACTAGATACGAAAGAACTAGAGAACTTGCCTATTCATAAGCAATATGAAGGAAACCAGCCAAGTTCAACATTACTTTTAAAAGAACTAAATCCCTATAGTTTAGGGATGTTGATTGCTTTATATGAGCATAAAGTATTTGTTCAATCTGTAATCTGGAATATTAATCCGTTTGATCAATGGGGTGTAGAAAAAGGTAAACAGATCGCCGATCAACTACTTCCGATTTTAAATGGTGCTCAAAACGATCTTTCAACACTTGATGCTTCAACGCGTGGATTAATTAAAATTTTATTAGAAAAAGTTGATGGATAAATTTCAGATAACACTAGAGTAAGATTTAAAAAATTGATTATTTTAATTTTTCTAAATATCAATTATCTATCTTTCTTGAATTGAGATAAAGCTCTTTTCTAAATAGAGGCTACAGTTGTAGTGATTACTTTCATGCTA
>DALZNT010000314.1:0-1670 GCA_032005505.1 Clostridium sp.
AAGTTAATCGATATATCTGGAAAGTTAATCCGAGAACAAAGATCCCGTTCATAAAAGGTTATGAATCGATTCGACCTATGCTGGCTCTGAAAAGCGTGCTGCCATTTTACGATATGTACGATGCTTTCAGCGCAGTTGTTTGGTGTAAAACTAGAGGCATTGAAAAAAATCATGCTTTTCTTCAAAAGAATATTCTTATTCTAAGAAATTCGTTGGGTTTCAAATCAGGGTAATAGAAGGGGGATTTGACTTAACATGAATGAACAAAGTGCTAAAAATAAGGTAGCTTGGGAACATCGGGCATATGAATTTTGGAATAGACGAGATGGTTCACCTAAGGAAAAAGCACAACAAATATTAGCTAATCCCCTTGCACAGCTAAAAAAACATAAGCAGTATTTTGAACAGATTGCCGGGAAAAAGATTGCTAACCTTTGTGGTTCAAACGGAAGAAAGGCAGTCCCAATAGCATTGTTAGGGGCAGACGTTACCGTATTCGATATATCTGAAGAAAATAAAAAATATGCTCTAGAACTGGCAGATGCCGCCAATGTGTCTATTCAATATGTTGTTACTGATATTTATGATATAGATATAGAAAAGTATGGTGGTCATTTTGACATGTTATATTTGGAAGGCGGAATTTTACACTATTTCAATGACATTGAAAAATTCATGTCGCTACTGTTCTCATTACTTAATGATAATGGTGTAATGGTTCTCAGTGACTTTCATCCTTTAAGAAGATGTTTCGTTTCCTCTAATTCTCAAAACAAATCCCCAATCCAACCAAACTACTTTGACGAAGAATTACATAATGGCGATGTAGCATATAAACATTATTTCGATCAAGATGAACAACAGGACTTTCCAGATGTTTCGATTAGGCTGTATACCCTTAGCGAAATAATAAATTCTGTTATTACTACTGGTTTTAATATAAGAAAATTTGATGAGCACCGTGGTTGGGAAAATGAGAATATACCATGGGAGTTTACAATTATAGCTAATAAATAAATTAAAACTATTGTCCAAAACAGCCGATGTTGGAGATATTCAGAATGAAATTCCAATATTAGAGATGTGTGGGGAAGAATTTATGATATCCCTTAATGGGAAGTTCTTTTTCGATATACTTCGCAACATGGATTGCGCGAGTGTACGAATAAGATACGCAGGGAAAACCAGTCCCATCGTTGTACTTCCAAATGATTCGCTCATGTCCAGTTTGTTCTTAATTACTCCAGTGATGAGCCGGTGAGCCTTATCACCAATGAGTATAGGATAGATTGGACGATTATTTTATCTTGAGGGGGTTAGGTATGGATATTAAAATACGAGAAATTATATCAGATGATTATGCTGAAGTTGTTTTTTTATGGAACGATGTGCTTGGAATGAGCAATGTTAATATTGCAAACTTTCGAGTGACTATGGAAGAGATGAATAAGGCCGGGAATTACAAAACATTTGTCGCACTAATAGATAATGATCTCGTCGGTTTTGTAACTATGGTACAGTCACTATCTATAGGAGTCCCAATAGGTTATCTACATATTCAAGGTCTTGCTGTTAAAAGAACTGTCCAAAACAGGGGAATCGGTACAAAACTACTAAGACAAACTGAAAATTATGCCAAAGAACGAGGAATATCAAGTATTATTTTATGT
>DALZNT010000315.1:0-1669 GCA_032005505.1 Clostridium sp.
AGAAGTTTAGTGGTTAAAGAAAGTCTTTTGCTGCTTCTTGTATCTCAACGTTATCCGAAATTAAACCTTTGTTGATAAACACACTAAGAAATTCCGGAATCACTTCCTGCACTAATTCTAACAATCTCAGGTACTCCCAATCGTCTTCAAAATCAATTGTTGCATCAGACACCTCAAAAAAATATACTGTTAACCACACCAGAGGTATTTCTTTTATTTTATTTCTTCCTAACATAATCACAGATAAGTTTTGACTCTGACAAGCATATTTCATTAATATAAAAAGTATATTTTTTCCGATCTCAATTGGGAAATTTTCAATATTTTTAATATTTTTGTATGCATTAGGTAGAAGATTATCAAGAGCTTTGCGTATTTGTAACTCATAGGGATTTATTATATTACTATCTGTCATTTTTTACCTCCGTATTCCCATGGTAAAGATTTAAATAGTTTATTGAAATCATCAACAGTCATTGGGCGACTCGGGTAAATGGTATGATGCTTCCTCTTTTTATGTACTATGAAGTTGGAATGGATCCTTTATAGCTATTTCTCACAGCTTACTCCACTCATCGTTTTAAAAATGCGGTACACCATAAGGTATACCGCAATGGATCTACAATTTTCTTTGACTTGTTGGTCACATCGGTTCTCATTTCTACCTCTGAAACTAATGAGGATGCGGTACCTGTGCACTAAAATCTCCCATCTGTAAGATCTGTAGGTAGAAGACCACATCTCCGTCCCGAAACGCAACCCGATTTCCGTATTTATCTTCTACCTCACGCTAGAATCCTTTTAGCAACCATTCGTTCATCTGCGGCACATGGATACATTGCAGGTGCGGTTGAACCAGGCGAATGTTTCGTCTAAACTCAGATAAGACTTTGACAAGACCAACCACGACTATTTACATTAAAATATAATTTTTCTAAACTCATATTTCCAGTAGTTTGGATTCAGAAATTTATATAACAGTTTTACAAGGGCAGGGTGAAGATCACTTCAAATGGATCTTTATCTTCGAAAAATTCATCATATAATTCCCTAACTTTAATTGAATCTAGATCTTCTTCTTGCGTATTTATTAACTCATCCAACTTTTCTAAGGTATTCACTTCTTTTAGGGATAGTACATTTGTCTTAATAAGGGTATTTTTGTTGTTCGGGAGTAAACCTCTAGGCCAGCAATCCTCATATACGCCTTTATATGAATCGTATAAGAAGTGGATTTTACTTATACCTGCATATTTTCTGATATGTGGATGAATCAATAATAGGAATTGAGCTATAATCGCTGAACGTTGGCTTATGTTTGAATATACCTTCGCTTCTTCAAGCCAATCTAATGTCTCTATTTCTAAATTACATGGGGCCTCTAAACTTAATCTAGAAAGTATTAATAGACAATATTCTTTATCCAACTTCTTGACCAATTTCGTCACCAACTCGTGCTCAGTGATTCCCACATGAAGAAATGAGGTTAAACAAAGGACACTATCATTCAGACTAGTAGCATATTCACTTAAACACCAGATATAATCATTTAGTATTTCTTTATAGTAAATTCTGTCATTCTCATACCAAAAGAAAGATTGTATAATCGCTTCTATTATCGAAGCTTTATCATACTTGTCAGTAACGTTGGGCAAGAGTTCCTTCAAAT
>DALZNT010000316.1:0-1659 GCA_032005505.1 Clostridium sp.
AGGGCTCTTTAAAATAGTACCTTGTGCAATATTTGTTTTATCACCTACAACTGTTTTTAAAGTTAAATCCGATGAAATACCCCAAACAACTAAATCCCCTTGTTTAGAGGTGTCTTTATAATATTTGACATTAGATTTTTCAGATAAATGTTGAGATGCTGTTTTCGATGAGTCTGTGCATCCGAATATAGCAGTACATTGTATTAGAATAATTATAATTTTCATGAAGTTCATAATGAGAATTTTCCATTCATGTCTAGATTAGAATATATAACTATGTGGCTTATAGAGAAATGCAGAGATAAATAAGAATATTTACTTATTAAATTTCTATAAAATCAAAGTAATACACCTTATACGGATAAAAAAATGGGAGCAACTAGCTCCCATTTTCTATTTTTGTTCATGTTCTTTGTAGTATTGATGCGCTCTCTTAGAATTATGCTTCCAACTTTTAGCAACTTTTGTGACATATGTTGGAAGATCATCCCATGCATCAGCTAAACCAGGGCCACGGGCTACACGAAGCTTAAGAGGATAATCTTTATATTCAATACAATGAATTGAATAAAAGCTTTTCTCTTGCTGCGTACTGAACTTTTTATAATGAACACTTTTCATATTAGGAAAGTATTCCCAAAATAAGCCATTTGAGCGTGGTTTTTTTACAGATTGTTGATACTGATATTTCAGTTTTTTCATTGTTCCTCCTAGGTAACATTACCTAGAAGGGGGCCTCTGCAAAGTAGTACATTTTCTTGAACTCTACCTATTGAATATTTTGTCGATACAGCATGCTTATTTATTTTTCAAAGCTAAGTCATATTTATTAGGCTTAGCTTTAGTTTATTTAAAGCATTGTAATTGAATCAATACTTACTGCAAATAAATATTAATTTTTATAAATGATTAATTATAAATGAGTTTTATTGTCATATCCCATGTGGCACCCATTATGTTAAATAGCTCTTTGGTCTGTGAGTATTTTTAAATCTCAATTAGATTATTGGGAAGGCAGTGGAAAAGCCTTTTTATATTTTTCTTTATCCTGATACTTGGTAAAGTTTTGTAAGCGTTGTGCGACTTTTGGATCATTCATCATTGATTCCGTTGCATAACGTCCGAAATACTCAAATGAATGTGCTAGCGCATTGGTTCCTTCATTTTCTACAACTGCAGTAACTGCTTGCGTACAACTTTGCGTCATGATTTTATCAAAAATATTCGCAACCCTGCGATCTACACGTTCTAAATCTGCGCTTGATATTTTTGTATAGTTTGCTAAATCTTGTTTCGTAGCAAAACCAAAAAACATCCATTGCACCATATCCTTACGGTCTTGTTCGGTAACTGAACTTTTTAAACACTCAACTAATTTATCCTGATATTCCCCAGCATGGCTGAATGAAGTAATAAATAGAGAAGACATTAGTAATAAAATAAATTTTAATTTGTATGAATGCATAAATAAGCTCTAGTAAAACAACTGATTGATATTGCAAATTAAAATAACATATTCTTTGTATATAATGTTAGGGGAACATTAAAAATCCCAAACGGTCATGTTTTAACTTTATAAACCCCCATTTAACAATAACTCACCTATTATTTATCCTTACTTTTTAATGATCTAAATTAAAACAAATGTCATTTTGTGTG
>DALZNT010000317.1:0-1637 GCA_032005505.1 Clostridium sp.
CTACTTATCTCTGAACCCCTAATAGTTCTGCATAATCTATCTGTAGGAGATTCACGTCTTATAGATATTTGTCTGCAAGGATCACACTCGCGTTCTGACCTTTCTTCTCTGATAAACTCGTTATCAAAACCTTCTCTAAAGTCATTATCATTAAAAAATAAGTTTTCTCTATCATTTAACATAGTATATAATTCACCATTCCTTTATAACTCTTCAAAGACCCTTATACTATCAGGGTTACCAATGATATAACTCCTATATTTTTCTATGTTCATATAGGAATTCTCCTCTTATAACTTTACTTCTTATTGCTAGTTTAAAGATTAAAGTTTTCTTTGCAACTACTAACCTTATACAATATACTATGCTGTTCATATGCTTATTGCTAATAACTTTAATATAAAATTTACTCCCAATTCCTCATATAATGCATAACATAAGATATAATTTAAGTAATAAATATAAAGAAAAATATCTAGTGAAAATAAACACCATTCTAAGTATATCTGGTCAGTCAATGGTCAATTATTGAATTTTATCTTCTCAATCCTATCAAAGGCCGTTTCTAATTCCTTTATACCCACAGTACATGCAATTCTTATATACCCTTCTCCACAATGTCCAAATCCGTTACCTGGAATAGTTAGCACCTGAGCCTTATCTAATATAATCTCACTTACCTCAGTAGATGTAAGTCCTGTGCTTTTAATATTTATAAACAAATAAAATGTTCCCTTGGGCTCTGGAACAGACATCCATGGTATATCCTTTACACGATTTGCTGCATACATTACTCTCTCTTTATAAAGTTTAATAGCAGGTGGCTGTATAGTCTTTCTATTACGAAGTGCATAAATTGCACCTCTTTGTGAAATTGAAGGTGCTGTAAAAACAACATTTTCGTTAACTAGCTGGCAAGTTGAAATAATTTCTTTAGGCGCAATAATATTTCCAATGCGCCACCCAGTCATTGTATAATCTTTAGAAAAGCTATTTAATATAATTAATCTTTCACGAATCCTCTGTATAGTTATCATAGATATAAACTTTTCTTTAAATGCATATGCTCCATATATTTCATCAGCAATAATTATCAAATCATATTTAACTGCAACATCTGCAATTTTATTTAATGTGTCTAAACTAAATACTGCACCTGTTGGATTATTAGGTGAATTTACTATAATGGCTTTTGTTCTTTCAGTTATAACCGACTCTAATTTATCAACATTAATCTGATATCCTTCTTCTTCACTGGTATCAAGTTCTATGGGTATACCTCTAGCAAGTTCTATCTGCTGAAAATATGGAGTAAAATATGGAGCATGTATTATAACCTCATCATTATCATCTAATATAGATTCAAGAACAAGATACATGCCTAAGCATGCACTTGTAGAAATCATAATTTCTTCCTCTAATAAATTTGCATCATACTCTTCTTTATAATATTTTCTTATTTCGTCTATTAGTTCAGGATCACCTTTAAAATCAGTATATTTAGTATGACCTTTTAATGCTTCTTGAAAAGCATAGTTTATTATACCTTCATCGGTTATTTGATCAGGATCTCCTAAACTCAGATTAATAACATCTCTATATTTTTTTGCTAATTCATTTACAGCTCCCATAGGGGT
>DALZNT010000318.1:0-1629 GCA_032005505.1 Clostridium sp.
ACCAATGTCATTAAGTTAAGACTTTGTGGCATTAATACCCAAAGAGACAAGTATGAGAAAATCATACCTGTCTCTTTTTTTATGAAAACTATTGACAAAGCTATTAGAAAATGTGGCGTAGCCCCTTAGATGAAAATATTTTAAAGGGGTTGCACAAATGAAATCTTATTCTAAAATTGTAAAAGAAAAATTATTATCTATTATCGAAGAGATGGCTTTAAATCCTGATCTCTTTGTTAAAAATCCAGGTCGGGACTTTACACGCAATCGAAAACTTTCTTTTGAAACTGTTGTAAAATTACTTTTATCAATGGGCGGCAACACCATCTATGCTGAGCTTTTGGATTACTTTAATTATGATGTAGAAACAGTATCATCTTCAGCATTTATTCAACAAAGAGGAAAAATTCTTCCTTTCACATTTGAATTTCTACTTAATAAATTTACAAGCTCTTTTAACGAGCACGAAACCTACCAAGGTTATAGATTATTAGCAGTTGATGGTTCTGCTTTAAATATTGCACATAATCCTGAAGATGTTGATACATATTTTCAGTATACACCTAATTCAAAAGGATTTAATTTATTACAGTTAAACGCTATGTATGATGTGAAAAATAAAGTATATGTAGATGCAATTATACAAGAAGGAAGAAAGAAAAATGAATTTAAAGCATTTACGGACATGGTAGACCGCTCAAAAATTACTGAAAAAGTAATTGTTATTGCAGATCGAGGATATGAAAGTTATAACGTATTCGCTCATGTTGAGGAAAAAGGATGGAAGTATGTTATACGTGTTAAGGATAAGAATAGCAATGGTATTCTTTCAAGTCTTGAATTGCCTAAAACAGAAGAATTCGATGAGATTGTAGAACTGACACTTACTAGAAAACAAACAAATGAAGTGAAATTAAACCCAAAACTTTACAAGTTTATACCTAAAAGTTCAAACTTTGATTATTTAGATTTAAAACAAAATAAGTTCTATCCTATAAGATTAAGAATTGTTAGAATTAAACTCTCCGAGGATTCTTATGAAACAATTATCACAAATTTAGAAAAAGAACAAATTTCAAGTAATCAAATAAAAGAAATATACCATCTCCGATGGGGGATAGAAACTTCTTTCCGAGAACTTAAATATGCTCTTGGACTTACTAGTTTTCATTCAAAAAAGGTGGCATACATTACTCAGGAAGTATTTGCAAGGCTTATCATGTATAACTTTTGTGAAATAATCACGTGCAATGTAGTTATTAAGCAAAAGCCAACAAAGTATGGCTATCAAGCCAACTTTACAGTTGGAATACAGATATGTAAATACTTTTTTAGATGCAGAGATAATGTAGAACCACCAGATGTTGAAGCATTAATTCAAAAGAATATACTACCAGTAAGGAAAGGACGCTCCGACCCAAGGAAAATCCGAACCAAAACTAATATAAGCTTCAATTATAGAGTAGCATAGGAAAGAGATTCTTTCAAATTTTTTAGCGGATATTTAAGGTCGGCTTATTTGTCATGCCTAAAAATAGTTGAGATAAATAAAAAAAGTTACTAAAGTATCATTTTATATACTTTAGTAACTCTATTTATTTTCATTAATATACTAACTTAATGACATTG
>DALZNT010000319.1:0-1627 GCA_032005505.1 Clostridium sp.
GTATTGGTATAGAAAAGCTTATGATAACGGATTTTCTGGAGCATATGAGAATTATAGTAGGCTTTCAGGTGAAAAATAAGTATTTAAGAGGTGTTTTTTTGTTTTAAAAAACTAAATTATTGAAGATAATTTTTAAGAGGATATGTAAGTTTTCCTTTTATATTTATAGAAGGTAATAATTATATTTTGGTATTTTTTTTGGTTTTAAGCTTTATGTTTTTAATTTAAAAATAAAGCTGCTGAGAGTATTTTAAAATTAGTGTAAATATGAAATTAAATAAATTGAGTTTTGGAATTGTTACTATCTTACTACTAGTCGGATGTAGTAGTAATGTTTATGAACCACCTTCAGATAAGTATGCATTTGAAAATAAAATGAAAGAATTACTCGGTAATCAAATAGAAATTATAAATTCATTGAAAAAGGCTGAGGTACAAATTTCATATTTTGAATTACCTAAGAATAATAATAAAATTGAAAGTATAGTAAGTTTATTAGAAAAAGATGGATGGGTATTGAAAGGAAAAGGGCAGGGCGTTGATACTTATTGCTTAGGGGGAAATAATAGAATTAATGTTGTTATACCAACTTCTGGTGGACTTTATGATTTTAAAGGTGGGAAATTAAAACGAACAGATTACTCTGTGAATGTTGTTTTATATTCCTATGATAAATGGGGAGATGATATGTGTGAATGATTTGTGGAAATTTATATTTATATTTTTTTCATTAATACAAATGGGTTGTTCTAATCAAATATATGAACAACCTTCAGATAAGTATCCATTTGAAGTAAAAATGAAAGCTTTATTAGGGGATAATCTTAAAATTGTGAACTCATTGAGTAAAGCAGAAGTTCAGATTTCTTCTTTTGATTTACCAACAAATACTAATCAGATAGATGAAGTAGTTAGTCAGTTAAAAAAGGATGACTGGGTATTAAAAGGACATGGTCAAGGAGTAGATACTTACTGTTTAGGTTTACATAATAAAATAAATATTGTTGTTCCTATATCAAATAATGTTTATGACTATAAAGGAAGAGAATTAAATATAACGGACCATAGTATGAATGGTGTGTCTTACATGTATGATAAATGGGGAATAGATATGTGTGAATAAATTCCTAATGAAAAAAATATTTTCAGTGCTAGTTCTGCTTTTTTTAATATTGCAAGTTGGTGGTTATAAACGAACTCATAAAGAAGATGCTGACAAATATATGTTCTTTATTAAAATGAAACAAGTAGTAGGTAATGATGTAAAAATTGTTAATTCGTTAAACCGTGCGGAGGCTCAATTAGCTTATTTGGAATTGCCATTAAATTCAGATAAGACATCTAAAATTGTTGAATTATTGAAAAAAGATGGTTGGACATATAAAGGAGCTGGAATAGGTTCTGAATCCTATTGTCTAGGCGTAAATAATAGTATCAATATTGTTAGACCTACTTATAAAACTGTTACTACGTTTAAGGGTGGCGATTTATATGTGACTGATTATAATAAAGATATAGTCTCTTATAGTTATAATAAATCGGGTTTGGATATATGTAAATGATTTATATGAGAAATTTATTAAAATTAATATTTTCATTTTCTTTGTTAATACAAATAGGTTGTTCT
>DALZNT010000320.1:0-1558 GCA_032005505.1 Clostridium sp.
AGTATGCTTGTTACTTTTCTTGTACTTAGCCATCATCAAAATCTCCTGCAAAATGATGATGGCTAAGTACAAGAAAAGTAACAAGCATACTGACCAATAGACCATTACAAGACCATATCTTTTGGGGTATACCATTGATGGACCGTAAACAGAAACTTGCAGAAAACTAACACTTTTCAGAGAGTACCGCAGTGGACCTTGGCTGGAGTAAGGAACTTCTAAGATGAATGAGACAGTACCGTATGCTAAACCTATTCATTTGCCATAGGAGGGTCTTGAGACTTTATCTCCCCTCAACTGAAGAATAGTAAAAAAGCAAAACACCACCTACGAAATGCATAAAGTGGAAGAAAACAAAAAAAAGCTCAACAAACAACAAAAGCCTCAAATTTTCCCCCTGACTCCTACATCATCTTTTTTTCCTGCAGCTAACAGCGCTGCTAGTGAACACCACTAGACTAGACACTAGCAAGATGCTTAGATGTAGGAAAAATTAAGGCTGATCAAATAGATAATGTGATGTATGAATAGTTGCAAGGTTAGTCAAAAGTCTCAAGCAATCACATTGAATAACAGACACAATAGGCTGCTATTCCTACGCTATTTTTTGCATAAGTAGTCGCTCTTTTCTCACAGTTATTCACCTAAGAAAATAATTGTTATCAGAGTCAATATACATTCAAGAAATTTATAGATAATTTACATTAAATAAAAATTATTTTTTGTTCAGGATTTTCTCTTATTGTTCTACTATAAGGGGAAATTTTGATTTATATTGATTTAGTATGCCTTCCGAAGAACTTCAACATCGCTATCCTCTTAATATTGGGAAAAAAATTGGTGATTTTGAGCTGTTTCAAACACAGTTAACTACGTTAAACCAGTTTTCTGAGCATGGAATTTTATCAAAAAAGGATTTTGGAAAATGGCGCACCCAAAAATGTGATGCAATAATTATTAGTCGAACTCCTTTTTTGAGAACAATAGCTATTGGCGAGGATAAGTCGACAGGAAGAATTACAAATAGAAACTGGAAAAAACTATCAAAGGATCTTTTGGAGTCAAAACTTAATCCTACGGATACAAAAATTGGTTATTTGACAGATGGTGCAACAACTTATTGGATTGCTGGTGGATTTGATGAGGTCAAATTAATTACCAGAGATGATAATAAAGCTTTACCAGTAAAAATTGATTTTAATGATAAAACTTTTGTATCGGAGTTTACATATATAGTGAATAACTATGATCCTGATTCAGGAGTAGTGAAAAGCCCTACAAATGTAAATCCGCATGCTCTAGCTAAATCAGTATGGCAAACAATTTGGCGTTTAAAGGCCGATAGACCAGAGGACTGTTTAGCTACATTTGTAGAGTTGTTTGTATATAAGTTCTTGAACGATCTGAATTTAATGCAGAGGGATCATATAGGAACTGATGTTTCGATTGATTATCTTTTATCCTTAGATAAAGAGTATTGTTTTCAATATTATATGAAAAATATACGTCCATATATAAAGCACCTTTTCCCAGAGGGAGAAGATGGATTAAGTATTAT
>DALZNT010000321.1:0-1544 GCA_032005505.1 Clostridium sp.
ATTATGACAGCGCTGAACTATCCGAATGGACAAGTCGTGCAGTATTGCTACCAAGCTTGTACGGACGTTTGACCCGGTATCGCTATGATACGAGCGGGAAACTCATCGATACGAAGCGTCCGAATGGCAGTCAGGAGCAGCGGAAATACGATGCCTCGGGCCAGCTCACTCGCCTGACGGATACGAACGTATCGGTAATTCGTTTGTAGCAATTCAAGTATGGGTAGTCCAAGAATCTACTACTGCAGAAAGAAAACTAAAAGAACACGTATGATAAGTTGAAGTACCTATGCATTGGCGCCCAGCCGGACCATGTTGTACACTACACATATGATTCGCCGGATGACCTGACGATCAAACGTTAAGGTACATCAGAAGTGGAAATGGTGGACAGTTCACCCATGCAGACTCTGCACTACACATGGGACAGCCCCTTTTAATTAATAAGTGGTAGTATTAAAATAACCCGAACACCTTAGAGAGGTGATTTACACTGAAAGTAGACAAAATAATCTTTGACAGGATAGATAGAATTAATTGGTTTACGAATTGTGGTGCTCCACTAGCTCCGGGTAATATAAATCAAAGTATTGTTCAGGTTGAAAATTGGGAACAGGCCAAAACATGGTATACAGATTCTAAATGGGAGGATACCACATTAGAGGCAAGAAATATGTTAACAGAATTTTTGAATAGTAGATATCCAAATAAATATGCAGAATGGAATAAAATTGTGAACGAGGCGAAGGGGTATATTGAATCGTCATTATCAGATAAACTATGGAGCTATGAGGAGAAATACAATCTCGGCAATAGTTTTATTGATTGTGTTAAATGGGATGTGCTTCATGCTATTATGGAGTTTGCTTATAGTGATTGCAAAACTATCCCACATTTTTTCCTCGATTTAATCTTGGTTTACGAGAATGGCAATTTTCCATGTGGATGGGAAGGGCATTATCCAGAAAACGGGAAATTAGTGGTGTACTAAGATGGATGTAATCTTATGAATATGTAAAAAAGAATGCAGGATATTTGTGGAGTTGAATAAGGTTTTATGAATTTGCTCTCGTTTAAACAAGTAGTTCTTCGTTAAAAACAGATGATCGCTCAGGTTCAAATAATATAAGTGAATTATTAGATGTGAGCTATAAAAACTTGGATGGAGATGAATGCCATTCAAGTTTTTTCTGTTTAATCTTGAGCATTTATTAGAACCTACTTAGGGTTCTGAATGATTTATTTGATTCGATATACCTATATTTCTTGAGTTTTTAGTGGTAAAATATTCATATAAATGGCATTTTGATTGCATCTTAAGTTACAGTCCTAGGCATAGGATGACATTTTGAAACTAACGAGGGTCTTAAAGAAAAACGAATATAACTACATTATCGAGGTGATAAACAAGTCTCAATATCTAGAGTTAAAAAAAGTACATAAGTAGCAAGAGATCAAGAGAGAAGAATTTAAAAATGGAGCGTGAACGATTTGAAAAAAGTAACACAACTCATATTAAGCGGTGCATTGGTATTTGGAATGTT
>DALZNT010000322.1:0-1541 GCA_032005505.1 Clostridium sp.
ATCCCTAAAAAAGCGATTTTAAACGATGATTATAAGAACGATATACCCGATAATACAGAACAAACAGACTATAAAGTGTTCGCCTTAGTTAAATAAATATTTAAGAGATATAGATAAAAAGTTATTACTTCTAAGAAATGGGAATGAGGTTGGGACATAATTCCTAGCAAAATAGCCAGTAAATGAGTTTATTATAAATTCATTTACTGGCTTCTTTATTTACAATACTACGTATTGTTGGCTCGCTTTCTTAGGGGACAGCTTCAGCCTGTAGTCTTCAGCTTGTCCTGTTCCCTCAAGAGTCTCGCCAAAATACTTTGTATTTATATGTAATTTTACATTGAAATACTTTAAAAAAATAAGGCCCTTTCGTATAATTTAATAAATATCACTAAACTAAATTAACGAGGTGCCTTATGTATAAAGATTATAACATGACTCAACTTACTCTACCATTGGAAACTTCAGTTCTTATCCCCACAAATGATATGTCACGACATGTCAATGATATTGTAGAAACAATTCCTAAAACTGAATTCGATGAATTCAGACATCATCGTGGTGCAACCTCATACCATCCAAAAATGATGTTAAAAGTCATTCTATATGCCTACACACAATCTGTGTTTTCAGGTCGTAAGATAGAAAAATTACTTAATGATAGCATCCGGATGATGTGGCTATCACAAAATCAAAAGCCTTCTTATAAAACGATTAATCGATTTAGAGTCAATCCAAAAGTAGATGCTTTATTAGAATCATTATTTATTCAATTTCATAGTCAGTGTTTGAAACAACATCTTATAGATGATCAGGCCATTTTTATTGATGGTACGAAAGTTGAGGCGAATGCCAATCGATATACATTTGTATGGAAAAAGAGTATTCAAAACCATGAGACAAAAATGAATGAAGATTCTAAAGCACTCTATCATGAATTGATAACAAATAAAATCATACCTGAGATTAAAAAAGATCACGATAATGACTTAACAAAGGAAGAAATAGATTTGATTGGTAGTCATTTGGATAAAGAAATCGAAGATTTAAATCAACATATCGATAATGAAAAATGTACTAAAATAAGAAAACAAATACGGCTCAAAAGAACTAAAATTAAACAATACAAAAAGCAAATTAATGATTACTCTGGGCGAAAGCATAAATACGACGTCCAAAAATCTATTTTAAAGGATAGAAATAGTTATTCTAAAACAGATCATGATGCCACATTTATGAGAATGAAAGAAGATCATATGAAAAATGGACAACTCAAGCCAGGTTATAATTTACAAATAGCGACAAATTCTCAATTCGTTTTATCTTATAATGTGTATCAAAATCCGACTGATACAAGAACGATGATACCATTTTTAAATTTAATTCAAGAGACCTACGGTCATTTACCTGAATATATTGTAGCTGATGCAGGTTATGGTAGCGAACCCAATTATATGGCAATTATAGATGATTTTAATCGAATACCACTTATAACCTACGGTATGTTTATAAAAGATAAAACTAAAAAATATAAAAGCGAC
>DALZNT010000323.1:0-1531 GCA_032005505.1 Clostridium sp.
TATACCTTATAAGGACCGCAAGGTTTTTGTATCAGATTTAAAAACTGTTTATAGTTTCAATTCCATTTAATGATTCAACTAAATAAGATGTTAATTTTGCATTACTCTCCATAGTATCTCTATTTACTTCTTCAATTTTATTTTTAAATGCAAAAACTATAATTCCATATAATATTAAAGGTACTATGGTTGTTCCAAATAAAATTGGACTTTGATAATACAGTATAAATCCACCTATTAAAACCATAAATATGTCTATCATCATAGTTAATGTAACACCTGATATAGCATCTCTTATCTTAGATGCATCATTAAATCTTGATATTATTTCTCCTACTTCTCTAGTTCCAAAAAAACTCATTGGTAGATTAACTACATGATCATAGTATCCAAGCATTAATGGTATATCTAACCTTTGTCCAAAATGAATTAATAATTGTGTTCTAAATGCTTCTAATACAACTTTAAATAAAGCTAAAATTATAAATCCAATTGAAAAAACAGTTAATGACTCTCTTAAATTATTAGGCACTATATCATCTAATAAAAATTTAAAATAAAATGAACCTAAAATACCAAATGCCGTTATTAATATAGAACCTAAGAATATGTTTACTAATAGTCCTTTTTGTGGTTTTATCAAATTAAAGAACCTTGAAAATACGCCTTTAGTTTCATTTCCCTTTTTAAACTGCGCTGTAGGAGTCATTATTAAAAGAACTCCAGTCCATATTTTTAAAAAATCTTTTGGTGAATATTTAACAATTCCTCTACCGGGATCTGCAACTATTATCTCTTCTTTGCTAATTTTATGTATTATTACGTAATGCAGCATTGTCTTATCTATAACTACATGAGCTATAGCTGGAAGTGGTATCTCCCCAAATATATCTTCTGGTTTATTTGCTTTAACTCCACTAGCTGAAAATCCTAATTTTTCTCCCGCTTGTATAATACCTAAAGCACTCGTCCCCATTTTATCTGTTCCAGCAACTTCTCTTATCTTCGATATTGGATACTTTAACCCATATGTCTTACATATAGTAGCTAAACAAGCACATCCACAATCTTTATAATCATGTTGCTTTATGCAATAATATTTTTTAACATAAATCCCCCCCGTATAACTTATTTTGTATATTATACATAATAAAGTATATTTATGTATACTTTGTAAACATTTTGTACATTTTTGTTTAATTTCTACAAAACTGTATATTTTATATGTATAATTTATTCAGGTAAACATTTATAAAATATGTTTGCAAATTTAAATACCATTAGGAGGAATAATAATGAATAACTTAACTTTTCAAGAACTAGAAGTAATCAATGGTGGTGCCCTTACTGGTGCTGCTGCATTCTGCTTTAATTAATTATTTTGCTAATATTTTTATCATTTATAATATTCTTTGAATGGATTATATTTCAAAAAATATTAGGTGTTTCTAATATTGATTTAATTAAAAACCCATTAAATATAGTTTTATTTATGGCCAATATTATTTTTATTATTAATATTAAACGTATA
>DALZNT010000324.1:0-1524 GCA_032005505.1 Clostridium sp.
TCCAGCATGACAATATTATGATTGCTATAGAAGTTCTCACCAATTTCAATATTATAACCATAATCACATACAAATGGCTGTTCAATCAGGAAACGATCGGTTGTTTTCCCGAGCAGTTTCTTAATCAACGCTTCTCGTTCATTGATCTTGCCTGGATGGAGCTGATTATAATCGTAACAAAGTCCTTTGGCATACAAACGCTCTTCAATTAACTCTTGATCATAATTGGCATTATACAGTAGCCCTAATTGCGATTTCTCTTTTTCAGTCATCAAGTCGATGCACTCCCCATCTTCTGTCCTTAATTAAGTTAAAGCTCTATCTCTCTAATGATTCTGGCAGGATTGCCGCCCACGATCATATTATCCGGTACATCCTTCGTAACTACCGACCCAGAAGCAATAACAACGTTATCCCCTATCGTAACTCCTGGGTTAATAACGGCCCTACCACCGATCCATACATTATTTCCAATCGTGACTGGCTTGCCATATTCTGCACCCGTATTGCGTTCATGCGGAAGGATTGGGTGAGTAGCCGTGTAAATATGTACATCAGGCCCCATTAAACAATAGTCTCCAATACGAACTTCACACACATCTAATATCGTACAGTTGAAATTGGCATAAAAATGGTTGCCTACATGAATGTTGTATCCATAATCCACATGAATATTAGGTTCCATGCTCAAGTGTTCCCCTGTAGATCCCAACAATTCCTTCAGTAACTTGGTGCGAAGCTCACCGTCTGTTTCTGTGGTTTGATTAAATGTCCGCGTCATTCTTCTTGCATACTCCCTGCCTTGAGACAATTCGAGATCAGAAGCCATGTACAGCTCGCCATCCAGCATTTTTTGTTTTTCTGTTTTCGTAGTCATCATTGCATCTCCTTTTATCGGACAATTATATGCTATTATTAATAACAATACTTTTTAAAACTATTTTAATTATATAAATTATGTTGAATAAAGCAAGTCATAATTCTACATAAATGATTTTCATTCAATAAAAAAAGCCGCTAAAATAGCGACCTCTTTACATATGTTTAAGAATGATTTTTAAGTATTTCCCTTCATTCTTTCAATATTTTTATTCAACTGAATTAAAACTTTACTGAGCATAGTAAGTTCTAAATCACTAATATCCGTTAATAATTCTTTCGCAAAGTGTTCTTTCTCTTGTTGTGAAACTTCAATCAGCTCTTTACCTAAATTAGTGAGTTTAACCCAAGTTATGCGGTTATCTCCATCTTTTTTTCTTCTTGATACGATATCGTTATCCTCAAGCTGTTTGAGGTGTCTTGCCACCGCAGCCTTGTCAATGGTCACTTTTCGTTGTAAATCACTTTGGCTAATTTCGTTTTCCTGATATATTAATGCGAGTATTTCAAAGCGAGATTGGCTAATGCTGATGTAAGCATCGAATGTAGTATTTATCGCGTTGTTTACACGGTACATTTGGTATAACATCGCAGAGTCCTGTGACCAATCTTTGCTCAAAACTATCACATCTTTCTTAATCATAT
>DALZNT010000325.1:0-1002 GCA_032005505.1 Clostridium sp.
ATGGCTACCTTTATAGGGTTAATTATGAACAGTAAATGTCAACAAACCCTAAATAGAAATGTCCTATACTGGCATTTCCAAATCAAACACAGAATTTAGATTCCGCTGTTGAACGTTTCAAGAAATATCAGCTTGGGCAGCTCGCTGTTTCAAGCATCACAGCATTAAAATTAGCTTTGCTGTCGAGAAGTCGGGATCTGAACGAAATAAACAGGCATTAAACAAGTTCTTATCCCCTTTAGAAATCTTACCCTATGATGAGAAAGCCATCTGGCACTACGCTGAATTACGTCAAGAGCTTCAATCAACTGGTAAAACCATTGGTAGCCTAGACATGCTGATTGCAGCCCAAGCCCTTGCTATGGATGTTGTATTAGTCACAAACAATACGAAAGAGTTTGAACGTATTGAAGGTTTGAAATTAGAAAATTGGGTTTAACTTCTAGCCATAAATTTAGATGGCTAGAATCCTTGAGTACTTGAGGCAGCTTTAAAATAAGGGAGCCTCGTATCTAGGATACTGGGAGCAGTCCAATCATAAAGGACAAATACACAAATGATTGTAGAAAATGTAAGGTTAGCATAAGATATCTTTATAAATTGCAGTCAAGTCATTGTTCCTTATATGCGATTTATACTAAATGGAACTTACCCTCAATAGTTGCAGCTATTGTGTATCGGGTAAGTTCCAAATTATTATTTTCGATAAAGAAAATACCCTACCATTAGATTAATTCCAAAAAAACGAACTAAACACATAATTTATTTTTTATGAAAACAGGCTGTAAACGATGTGAAGTTTTCCTTGGTAAAGTAAACTTAATCTTGTTCTTCGATCTCTTCTGTATATTCAAATAATTCATTCATCGTACAGTTAAAGTATTTACACAACTTATCAGCAACAGGCAATTCAATACGTACAGCGCGGTCATAATACATATTAGTGAGCGTATTGCGATGGATACCTGTTGCATGCACCACATCACTTAATTTTAAAATTTT
>DALZNT010000325.1:1012-1514 GCA_032005505.1 Clostridium sp.
TAGGCTGGATAACTTACAAGTAATCATATATAAATTTAATTACAAAAAAATAACCTGCTGCGGGGTATTTTTTAGTTGTTGGCCAAGTCATACTTTGCTAAAATTAACCTACAGCAGGTTATTATGTCTTTTAGAAAGTATATTTTATCAATTTCAACTAGATTATAACTTTTTAAATATAAGGATTGAACCAGCATTCGATTATTTTGTGGAGTTACCCTACTGTGATGCCAGATGAGTTATTGATCAGCCAGCAAGCTCGTGATTTAGGAAATCAATTGATTAAAGAAATAAACATCAATAAGGGTTTTGGAATGGCATGCTTTCTTGGTGTGAATTCTTGTTATGATAATCACCAAGCCGTACTTGTTTGGACATTTCAATTATTAGAAAATGAGCCTCAATTAACAGAATTAGCAGAAATTAAAAAATATTTTCTTTCATTCTTTCCAGATAGCGTCTATCAATTAGCCTAAGCTGTATAGAATCATAATTTTTTAAT
>DALZNT010000326.1:0-1514 GCA_032005505.1 Clostridium sp.
TCTTCAAGTTCTTTCTCATCTCCTGTGGCAAGAGCGATTTGCTCTCTTGGAATATTCTGATTATTTTCTAGTTCATTAAGTACAGCATAAATATCCAATGTTTCACGAACTTTACTTTTTGCTTCGGCTTGAATAAGTACTATCGGTCTCAGATATTCAAAACCTTGTCTCTGTTCTTCTAACGCTATATGTTCTAAAGACTCTCTTTTATGAATCGCATATGCTAAGCATTGTTGCCAATTTGATTCTGTTTCTAAAACAATCGGCAATTTAATCATTTGTTCTGCTTTTAATTCAGCAGCAGAGACGCTATGTAAAACATTGGTTGGAGTTCTCACTGTATCTGGTGTTGCTGTAAGCTCCATAATACCACTTGGCTTAAAACGAGCTAACATATCAAAAGCAAGTTCAGTACGACTATTATGTGCTTCATCTACAATAATAAAGGGCCGATGTAATCTAAGAACGTTAGCTAAAGAATTTGGAACTATTAGATCACTCCCTTCACCCTCTGTTAACAACTCTGACTTTTGTTCTGCTGTTAGATGCTCAAAATGATGCATTAGCGCACCATTGTTCTGGTAAACCTTTCTACTTTCTTCTTCTTCTACTTGAAAGGCTTGGCGTGTAGCAACAATAACAACTGTTGAAGTTAAAAGCGTTGAACGAGTAATGCTTTTTGCCTCTTCAATATCCATAACTGTAACTTCACCTACTTCACGTAAAGCTGCTGAATATGGATGTTGTTTATTTTTTAAAGCAGTAATAGTTTGTTCACGTATCGTCTTGCTTGGCACCAACCATAAAACGACACTTTGAGAAACTCTTAAAAAATGCTTATTAACTAATGTGACACTTTTGCTTGCCAACCATGTCTTCCCTCCACCTGTAGGTACACGTAAGCAAAAATACGGCATATCTAAGGCAAAACCATTCAAAGCATTATAAGTTTGCCCTTTTCCCCATAATCTTTCAGTAGTTGCATAAAATGCGGTCGAAGCATTCTCAAATTCATGACATGCTTGAAAATATGTTTGTACACTCTCTAATACTTGATCTTGATATTCTTTAGCAATATACGCAGTCATGGATTAAACCTCTAAAGCATAAGGTGTTTGTTTAAATACAATATTTTTGCGTTTAGCTTTAATACCTAAACGATTGGCAGCTGCATAAATCACTTTAGCCCCATCAAATTTTGGAAGAACATCAAATACCTGCTTAGTAAGGATATTTCCACCTTCATCTGTAATATCTTTTAAAATTCCATTATAAAGTAGATAAATGGCACGACCTTCAAATACCCCTAGTAAAGGAGAATCAGCTTTTCCCGTATAACCAGTTCCTGTTTCAGAAAACCATACAAATTCAGCTAATTGAGAGAACGAGACATCGGCACGTATATGGCCACTTGCATCAAACAAAGGTTCTTGTGAAAGCTTAAAAAATTGGAAATTACCGGGACTGTTCTAAATTTTGTGTAAGTACTTAATTTTCATTTATCCTTCAGAGGA
>DALZNT010000327.1:0-1514 GCA_032005505.1 Clostridium sp.
GATCGCTCCTTATTTACTTGTAAACAAAAATATTGTTGTAATGATAAAGTTTTTTTTAATAATTTATTATATTTTGTTTACTGGTGAACAATATAGCATGGATGATAATTATTATCAACTTCATTCTTTGACATTACAATATCACTTTACAATCTAGGACAGGTACTTTCCTTAAATGGAATATCTTGTTAACCTTCCTGTTAGTTAAACAAAGTCAGCCGATCCCATCTAGGATATAATTGCAAATGGCTCACAATACATGAAACCAAAATCTTCGTATAGCCTGCGAGCTGGAATGAATGAATCCGTGGAGCCAGTCTCTATCTAGTCTCCTATTGTTTTATATCCACGGTTTATAGCTGCTTCAATAATGTAAGCAAGAATCTTTCTAGTAACAGATCTCCAACACCTTTGCCAGCAGCAATGGGATGTACAAACAAATTATGAATAAATCGATTAGGGACATACAATGAGGCAAAACTGAGAAGATAGTCGTTCTCCTCTGCAAAAAGGATGTATTCTTCCAATGTATCCCGGTCAAAATCATCAAGCATCATTTCATCTTTGTTAACTCAATGAAAACTCCCACGACGGGAATCGAGATAAATTTGTCTCAAATGTGGATAGTCTTTTATACTCGGTTCTCTGATTAGTATCAGATCAGTCCCCATAATTCTAAAATACGGCACCAATTAGGATTATAATCCTTAAATTGTTTCCGTCGGTTAGTACAACCTTTAAGTAGGTAAAGCCGAAGTACGAAAGGAATACAAAGGGTAACAATATACGAATCATATTGAATCGTTTACGACCAAAGGAGCTATACACAAGTACAGCAAAAATGACGATTGTTGATATCCATAAGTCAGTTGTCATGGTTTCCTTCCTAAAGGTATCTAAGATTTGTTTTAATCATACCTTTTGTAAGGATATCGTTCGTTCACCCATGGATTGATATCCTGTTTCTGGTATCCATCATGATGTTTTTTTAGAAAACTCCCTAATCCGAATGGTTATACGATATTTCTTTAACACCTAGCAAGGAAAAGCATGCCTCTCGTTAATAAAGACAAAAAGAAGTAACCCACTCACTGATGTAGCCTTGAGTTAGGTTACTTCTCTTCTTATGTATCATATTAAAACGGTAGGTAAGGAACTCAACTCTGAGTTCCTTACCTATTTTTTAAAGCCCAGTCCCAATCACATAGTTAACTGTAGCTTTGTATACTCCTGATCGAGTACCAACCATCTGACCCACTTGAATGTTACCGTCACCTTCTTTGCTTACTACCTCTAGAGTTTTAGGTACAGTAAGATGATTTTCTACTCGATAATTATATGATCCCGATCCAAATCCCGGATCAGCACTAAGTATAGTTTTACTTGCACTACTCAGCGTAATGCTTTCTGTGTTTGGTCCATAAGTTGGATCTACTGCTTGACCAGATACATGTGCAAGTTGTGTTGTTTGTAACGTTACTGCAGAGGCAGGTAACTTTAGAACAATTGTTGCA
>DALZNT010000328.1:0-1502 GCA_032005505.1 Clostridium sp.
CGTGGAACGTGAAAAATCATAAAAAAAACCCATCTTGGGGAAGATGGGCTATAAACTAGAAACTACAGCATTGATTTCTAAGGAAAATTATAACACATTTCGTATAAGGCGTATTATGTTAATTTTAGCTTTACTAAAACTATTTTTTGAGAACTAGGCTGTTATCCGACATAGACACCAACATATTCTATAAATATCTATAAGAATAAGTAATAGACAGATATTTCTTCCAAACTCACAAATCCGTATCTAATTTATTTCGATAAAATCAGCTGGATTAAAGCATTTAATGAATGTTCATAAATATTTTTTTTTGAAAGTCGATTCATTAAAAGAGCCCCTTTAATGGTCGAATTTACCATAAGAGCTAATTCGTAATTACTTACTTTAGTTATCATTGAAATATTTTCATCCAAATCATTTTTAAAAATATGTTCAATAATTCTTAACTCACTTTCAACTAATTGAAAGACTGCGCTCTGTAAAGTTTCAGAGAAGCTATCAGTTTCTGTAAGCATTGAATGAATACCGCACATTTCTTTTTTTTCAGCACATTGTATAAAAAAATTACGATATTCAAACAACTTGGCTTCTATAGAAGCATGAGAATTTATACGGGTCTCTAGTTCTAAAAGCTGATTCAATTTAAAATGACAATAGGCAATTCCCAAATCCGTCTTACTAGGAAAATGATAATGAATACTCGCCTTTTTGATCCCAATTTCATTAGCTAAATCAGAATAGCTAAAAGCATTAAAACCAACTTTTTGAATATATTTGTTCGCCAATTCTAAGATTTGATTATACGT
Organism: Clostridium sp.; assembly: GCA_032005505.1. Classification (GTDB taxonomy): domain Bacteria; phylum Bacillota; class Clostridia; order Clostridiales; family Clostridiaceae; genus Clostridium_J. The sequence goes on from DALZNT010000328.1 coordinate 810, forward strand.
TGAAATAGTCATTCTCCTTAATTATAATAATTTATTATGATAAATAAGTTTTAAATCAAATTTTAACAGGACTAAACCAGCACCAACTAACAGTACATCTTTAATAATAAAACTATCTATATGACCTAATTGTGGAATAATACTAAGCGTTGTTATACCAGTCAAGATAACTAAAAGGTCACCAATTAAGCCAATTTTAGGTTTAAAAAAACCAATTATTAACGCAATAAATGTAATATTTTCCACAACACCTAGGAAATAACTTGCACCATAATGACCAAAGAGCGTATATAGAATACTTAACCAAGATTTTGATAGTATTGGTTCTAAAGCAACAACCTCAAAATCGAACCATTTATAGGTACCAAATAAAACAAAAATGAAGATTACACTTAATTTTAATACTAAAATATCTGCTTGCTTATTTATGAAATTACTTAACAATTTACCCATATTTATTACTCAACATTTTTATAATCCTAATTAGCTAAGCCATTACTATTTTTAAATTTTTTATCTCTATTCATTTTGTAGTTGAAATAGAGATGTAGATAAAAATAATAATAAGAAAAGTAAGATTTAGTGTAGGAACTTTTCACTTAGAATTACCAATTTATATGACTTTAGATGCAATCTACCTACCAAAAGGTAGATTGTCAAGTCTATAAATTTAATTTTAGACAATTTACAATA
>DALZNT010000329.1:0-1499 GCA_032005505.1 Clostridium sp.
AATTAATATCATATACCTTTTTATCTTCAAAAACTGAAGCGGGAATAGATAAACAATCCTCTGATTTAATAGGAAATTTCACACCTTTACCTTGATAAGTTTTATCATAAATACTTTCAAATTTTTGGGTCGGCTTATATTCTCCAACAAAGACAATGAAATAATTATCTGGATCAAGATATGTATTTTTATTATCAGTATAGATGCATAAATCATTGTTTTTAACAATGGCTTTTAGCTCATGACTAATCGGTTGGGCACATCCAACATTCATTAAAATAGTGAAGATTAAAGCTAGAGATAGTTTTATTTTACGCATAATTATGATTTCGGCAGTAATGATTTATCATGAGGGTTATGCAAGAAATCTCTTAAAATTCTCTCAACATACCCTAAAAGTTTTAAACTTTTTTGGTGATGAGGTCTAGTCGGAAAATTATTTTGTAAATAACAAGCATCAAACCATAACTCAATAATCCGTCCTTGTTGTTCAAAATTAAAATCGCTAAATTTTTTATTTAAATCTCTTCCAGTTATATCTGTATCATAAGCTTTTAACTCATTGCTTCCAGAATCTGCAGAATTAACTTGTGAAGTATAACCGCCTTTACATAATTGCTTAAGACCCAACCAACCATTCGATACACCCATTTGATATTGCCATACATGCACCATTTCATGAATGAACCAATGTTGTGCATTTCCTTTTGCTGCACTAAAATCTGGATTTTGTATATAATCATCTTTAGGCAAATACATTTCCCCTGCTGGAGTCATCGCATTACCAGTTTTAGTATGTATCATTCCACCAATGTGAATCCATACTTTCGAATAATCAATTGCATCTTTAAAGACTAACCGTGACATTGCTATTTCACCTGGGGTTAGTTGTCTTTTAGTATTAAGTTTAATAACTGAAGCTTTGGCCTTCATATCCCCATCTAGTTTTTTTAATTTGTCACTGAAAGTTGCAATAATATTACCCATGTGAATGCTCCTTAGAGATAATTCTTAACTCGATTTCTTCCATCTCATTACTTGTTATTAAATCAGTGTAACCATTTTTATCTGTTGTGCCGTGAACTACACTGCCATTTTTTTTATGTATTTCATAACATACCGTAGCTAAAGGCTCTCCAGTTAATTCATCCTGTAATAGAAATCTTTGCCCATATTCATGTTTTGTTTCCTCGACAAAATTATTCTGTGCAGTTGTCTTTGATGAAGAAGAATATGGACTACCACTCTCACCAACAACATGGCTTTGTTGAGGTAAAAGTGTAGCTCCGCAGGATAGTTTATCACCTACATAAGCAACTGGTTTTCCATCAAAAATCACATGATCATGACTTTTAATAACTGTAGACCAACACCTACACTTAGGACAAACATGCCCATCCCCAGCACGAACAAATAAGTTACCCATTTGGGAACTTATCATTTGAGTTGAGGGAACAACTCCACCATGATCAGTAATAGCATTATGGATTGCAAAACCT
>DALZNT010000330.1:0-1495 GCA_032005505.1 Clostridium sp.
ATATTGATTTTTCAATATCTAAATAAGTTAACACTAAGTAATCTACACCTACAATTAATTGTAGCTCATAATTAAAATCATCTCTAAATATGCTTGAATAATCCTCAGATATTATATTCCACTCTGCAACATCAAATTTAGGTAGGAAATTTTCCACAGGAAATGGAATTTTATATTTATTATTGTTTTTCAAAATGTTACTAGAATTTATTGAGGCAAGAGTAATATTAATTACTTCGCCAGTGTTACTTAAACCTAGTTCAAATAAACAAGTTTTTCCATTTCCACATCGCCAGTATAGATCAGCTAATCCACTATTAGAGAACTCAATAGAAAAAGGAATGTATGAATCTATGTTAGTCAGTACATGTTTAGGCTGCTGCTTATCAGACATAACTAACATAGGTGATCCTTATCAATCTAAAATTAAATCCTAAAATAATTATTTGATTGTAAGCTATTTTTCAAGACAAAAAGCCCATGAACTGAGCTTTTATCTTTCATACAACACAACTTTTAAAACTCGACTTGTACCGTAACCGTATCTTGATACGTTCCCGCTGGTACAGTGTCTGCATTTTCATCGACAATTTTTGTGGTAAACACATAACTCTGCTGGGTTACTCCGTTATGCACGCCCGGATTAACCGTTGCGTTTAAACTTGACCAACGTTCGTTACCACTGCCCCATCGGTCATTCGATGAATTTTTAAAAATATCGTATTTTAAATACGTATTTCCCGTTTGTGACTTCATGGTACGCTGGTTACCATTTTGAGGGGAAAGTCCATTATTTAAACTCACATAATATGGTGTATTTACCGAGCAACGTATTCCCATAGACGACTGAACAGGTTCAAGCTTGGAAGCAAACGCCGCCGTACCAAAGTTTACGTCTTGAGCTAAAATTCGGCAGTCTGGAAGTACGGTAATTGAGAGTGAACCAAGGGAGTCCGCGCCAGTTCCCCAGTTAAAACCAATACCTAATACCCCACGTTTAAACCCCGGGCTTTCAAAAAAGATCCCGATGCCAGCAATAGCAACACCCGGTACCGAATAAAACCATTTTACTTTTAAAGGTGAATCAGCCTGATAAACACCAGGTGACACGCTTTGCCCAGCCGGAAGTCGTATGTAGAAAGGTAAATTGCCATCAGGCCCGCTAAAAAGATTGACCAGCGTAAAGCTACTCATGTCTTTTTCTTGGCCTAAGCTTATGATTTCATTGTTACTGTCTAAAATAACAGCATTGAGCTTTTCTCCGGTTTGAGCATTGGTAAATGAATTCGACATTTGCTCAACCCGATATTTTAGGTAGGTCATGTTCGCCAAAGCCAAGCTAAAACCCGTGCATGACAAACCTGAATTAAACTGTGAAGAGTTTTCACCGTTTTCTGTTAAATAGATAGACGGAACCGAAATAGAAGATGAACCAGAAGCACTCACATTACATGCAGCATGAGCCAAATTTCCAGCTAGCATTAGTCCAGAAAAT
>DALZNT010000331.1:0-1485 GCA_032005505.1 Clostridium sp.
ATTTTTTTTACAGCACTCATTGTTCTTGAAAGGATTGAAGGGTACCAAATAACAACAACAGAGTATTATGGCTTGCGTAATCTTGGAGTTCTGATATATATCTTGTCGCTCATCCTGGGATTCGGTCACTATATATTGGCTTTTTATGTTGTAATTTTGAGCCCAATCACATGGTTGTTGCGTAAATATGTGCGCTTTCTTGCAGTGAGAACTATCATATATATGTGTGGTTTTGGATGGGGAGGGTTGTGGATTTTTGATCAAATGTACAGTCCATATTTCGTAAATGGATATCAACTCAACCCAATGACATCTGTCTGGATCTTTGCCATCGCCGGTGTAGTTTATGCTATTGTGGAGTTTAAGATTTGGCGAAGAGGGCAGATGTAGAATGAACAGAATAGGACTTAACTTCTGTTAGGTATCCTTACTAAGTTTACATAATTATTATTGTGTTATTACGAAGCAGAAGCTACAAAAATAAAAAGGGGATTATTGAAGTGTAAAAAGTGAATGGACGACATCAATTATGAAATTCATTAGTTTGTAATAAAATTCACAAAGATAAATGAGAAAAATAGGAGTTATACCGTAAATAGGTAAAATTTTCTGTTATACTATTTGAGTTGTGTACATAAATTTAGATGTTTTCTAATGAAGGGAGTTTATGAAGAAATTTAGCCGCTTAGTTTAAAATTGTAGTTTGGAGGAAAGTATTTTGTATAAAGCAGGTTTTTGGATTAGATTAGGAGCAAGCATTCTGGATAGTCTTATTATTTCAATTCCTTTAGTGATTATTGCGGGTGTTCTTACCGGCAACTTTGATGCGGATGAGCCGATTGCGAAACTACTTAGTGCGTTATACTCAATTTTATTACCAGTTTACTGGTATGGTCGAACCATTGGAAAACGTATATGTGGAATTCGAATCCGTAGCTACGATACACACGAACCGCCCAAAATTGGTACAATGCTAATGCGAGTTGTTGTGGCTGGACTTGTGTATGTAATAACTTTGGGTATCGGAGTAATCGTGAGCGCTTTTATGGTCGGTATGCGTGAAGATCGACGTGCGATTCACGACTTTATAGCAGGAACAGAAGTAGTCTGGGATTAATCCAGGAGATTATAAGGAATTGGCTGTACAGGGTTAAAATCACTGTGCAGCTTTTAAATCATTAGTACTGTTTCACAAAACTCGTATTTTGTACATATGTAAATCTCCTAGAGAATTTATCTCTTCGGGTTATTTTTACTTAAATGATAATAATAATACTCAATGCTGCTGGAAGAGCTGTTCTCATCAAAATTGTATTTAAAAGCAACACTGGGAAAAGACTGATCTCTCATGTTCTTAATTTCCTGCCATGATGGTACGCTAATTTCTTTACTCCTCTTCTCTGCAATCTCTAACCAAGCACAGAAGAAATTTCCACTGAACTGAATGACTAGTTTTTCAAGAATCCAGGAAAGTATCCTCGCATT
>DALZNT010000332.1:0-1466 GCA_032005505.1 Clostridium sp.
CGGGTTCAGGGCACGCATTTATTGCAACAGGAATTACATTTGGATTTGAAAAAGTAATTATATTATCTAGTGAAAGACATTTTGGAGATGATATAGATCCTGAGAAGCTTGGAGAAATATTTATTAACTTTGTAAATAAGATAAATCATACATATGGATTTGCAGAAGTTGCTTATTGTGACAATGCAGAACAAGTTTTAATACGTGGATTAAGAAATGCAGCTATAAAAGCTGGATTGGTTATTAGGGTTGCTGATGCATGGAAAACTACAGTAAATGACAGGATAAATGCTACTACAAAACTTATGGCCCAAGATAGATTAAAAATTACAAAGGATTGCGAATCTATAAAAGATGCTTTTAGTACTGCTATTTGGAATCCAAAAGAAATAACTAAGAATGAAAGATTAGATGATGGCACAAGCGATATAGATAGCTTAGATGCCTTTGAATATAGTATTGAAAGAGATATTAGACGACTATTAGATGTGTTTTAACAACTTCGCTTAAATTTTATTTAGCGAAGTTGTTGAGTGTTACTCAACGAAGTTAAGCCATTTATAGGCGTTTTTTTAGTTTGAAAAGTTTAGCACAAGTAAACTTTCAGAAAAAAACTGCATTTTTGAATTAAATTTTAAAAATTGTGAGGTAATTTAATATGTTTTCAAAAATAAAGAAAATTATTAAGGGGGTGGTTTATAACATGTTAAATAGAACTGATATTGCAAAAGAATTAAATGTTGAATTAGCTTTGAATGATGAAATGGCCAATTCAATTAATTTGTGGAGCAATATGTATAACAATAATCCACCTTGGATTAATGATCAAGTAAAAACATTAGGACTTCCAGGAGCTATAGCTAATGAATTAGCTAGACTTGTTACTATTGAATTCAAAAGTGAAATTAATAATAATGATGAATTAAACAAATCATATCAAGAGCTTATTAATGTACTGAGAATAAATACAGAATATGCATGTGCTAAAGGTGGATTAATATTCAAACCATATGTTAATGGTGAAGAAATAGAAATAGATATTATTCAACAAGACAATTTTCTACCAGTTGCTTATAATGCAGTTGGAGAAATAACAGCAGCTATATTTTTAGAATTTAAAATCATAGGTACTAAAAAATATACTAGACTTGAATATCATAATTTTAAAGGGAATGATGACTATATTATAAAAAATATCGCTTATGTTAAAGACAATACTGTTAAAGATAATAGTTTAGGCAAAAGAACTGTATTAGCGAGTGTTCCAGAGTGGGAGAACTTAGAAGAAGAAATAACATTAACCACTACTAGACCATTATTTAGTTATTTTAAAATACCACAAGCTAATATAATAGATAGTACAAGTCCACTAGGGGTATCATCTTATGCTAAAGCTATTGATTTAATAAATGAAGCAGATAAGCAATATTCACGAATATTATGGGAATATAAAGGAACTGAATTAG
>DALZNT010000333.1:0-1466 GCA_032005505.1 Clostridium sp.
ACCCCAGTATTGCTCCATAACCCAGTAACCAACTTCAAGCTCATCAATGCCTTCAATGATTTGAGGAATCAGTCCAGAGGTCCCAATGCACTTGTTATCCTCTTTATTGAATGCAAGGAACAGCCCCTTATCGTCTTTATTCCAGTTGATGAACTTTTCCAGGCTTTGCATGGTTTCTTCCTTCGTCCAGGGTCCTCCATGTCTTATAAATTTCATCATACTTGGCTCACGTGTCATCTCGAAAAGCAAATCGAAATCATTTTTGGTATATTTTCGAAATATAAGTCGCTCTGTCTCTATCATACTCTCATCTCCTTTTCTTATATTTCACTTCAAAATTGTTCGTTCGCGATCTACTGTTGAAGTGAAAAACACTTGCCTACTCTCTTCTCGAAATACTTCTTTATACCGATGTCTTCCGATTTGATCAAAACGCGCTTGAACTCGCTTTACGTGTTCTGAATCTGATTTTATATTTTTCTCAATCTCTTCGTATTGTCCAAGGGTATCGTATTCCCACATCGCAAAAATTTCACTGGTTTCATCATCGATTGGTGTATGCCATCTTCCAATAAGTCTTGATCCGTACTTTAATTGGGATGGCAGCAAAATATCATTAAATAGAGCATTAAACTCTTCTATAAAAGAAGTCGCAATAAAATAGGTTTTTCTCCTATATATCATCCTCTGTACCTCCCTATGAGTATTAGAAACTATACACTTATTTCATCACAATTCCCCATGTAATTTTCATGTTCGGAGCATAGGTTAACCATGAGTTCTCATTAAACTCCCTAGCAAACACCCTCTCTGCTTCATATTGTCTATTCGCTTCTACTGAATTCAGGCCTCTTTCAACCAATGGAGTAACAACTTCAGGTCTAGCATTTGGCTCTTGTCCCAATCCTTCTTCTTTTAAAGCATGAAAAAGCGTTTCCTTATCCGAATCCGCCATGTGTTGATCTAAGAAGTTCACCTTGTCACTCACCCGGCATTCTACATTTCTCAAGCCAAGTTGGCTAAGCAGAATTGGAATCTTCATACCGATATTTCCGTCTTTCCCACTCCATTTGCTATCCTCCTCGAATAATTTTTTAAGAATACCCAGCTGAATAATTTTGGATTGTTCAAGTCCATGTAATTCATAGTTTGACATATTAGCGATCCAATGGGGTTCAAAACATATGATTCTACCCTCATCTACTACACTTTCGATCATCTTCCGAAGAATGGTGATCGGCTCTGTCATATGTAATAAGAAGGCATGACTTATTGCTATATCGTATTTCCTTTTCACTTCTACTGTTTCAATGTCATCTACTATAAAAGTCGTTTGATAAGAAGTTTTTGAGAAAATCTCTTTGGCCTGCTCAGATATTCAAGCTGGTTATCCCAATAGTAATCAGACACGCGAAATCCCTCTTTCACAAGATGTAATCGTACTCATAAACATTAAAATATCATTG
>DALZNT010000334.1:0-1449 GCA_032005505.1 Clostridium sp.
CTTTTTTTAGTAGGCAATGTTCTATTTCAGAATTGTATTCTTGAACGAGTTCCTCTGGAATTTGTGAGAGGGCTTGCTCTTCAATTGCCCCTAAAACCATATCCATACTTGAATAAGTTTTTTTATCCTCGGTAATAAAACGTTGAACAATTGATAAATAAATTTCTTTTATTCTATGGGATTGTTTATGGCTGTTCCGTGCTAACTGAGATTGCCTAATTTGTTTATAAATATCTTCTGGTAGTGTATAGACATAAAAGGAGCAATCATGGTGTTCGGAGTAGAGGCGAAATGCTTCGTTAAAATGTTTTTCAGCTTGTTTTTCTTTTTCTTTAAAAATTCTGACTTTGATAGTTGATACTATGTTTTTAAAATCACGAATTTCATTCGCGATTTCACCATAGTGTCGGGCAAGTCGGTCTTGTTCAGGGATATAAATGTGAGTTTTAGATTTTCCTCGAAGTAATGGTGGAGGTAATCTCCATGCCTGTTGACGGAGTGCGTATTGCTCTGGTGATTCTTTTAATAAGCCTTGATCAAGCTGTTCATAAAACCACTTTCGGTCATTCTCCGTTATTTCTTCACTTACAGACTCTATTTGTTCAGGTAGATAAGCTTTGTATTGTTCGGCATAGGCAGATGGAGAACCATAAGGGAATTTATGTCTTCTAATAATATGTTCTTCAAGTTGGTCAATTAGGCCAGTAAGTTTTTTGAGGTTTTCAGTAGAGGAGGTTTCTTTTTTAGCCTTAGCATTTTTATTAGCAGTTGCCATGTACTCAAGTTCGCTTATTCATTTTAAAGAAGTGTAAATATTATAATTCGTAACTGCTTAAAATTTAATAATGATTTAGCCTAACTTGCAAAAGAGTTTTAGATACTGGGGTAGGATGTTAGCTCTTAAATCAACACTCTATTTATGTACCGACTTGTGATGATTCTGTACCGACTTGCGATGTTTTGGGTGAAAAGTAGTCAAAATTAGGTTTTAGCTTTGATTTGTAATTGTTGGGTTAAAATCGTAATAGGGTGATGCATTTTAGCGGATTATAAACCTATTATGGATTGAATCAAGTGCTAGAAAATCACTCATTACTGGTTGTTAATAGTAGGTCTGTGTATTACTAAAAGGTCTCAATAGCGTTTCATTAATTGCAATGCAAGATTGTAGGCTACGGTTGTAGAAATTGATTCTGCTACAAAGAACTCTTGGGGCGGTGTGAAGTCTAAAGTCTGTTTACGATAATGCGTCTGTTTTCCTGTCTGTTTGTCTTTAAAAATAAACTCATCGTGTGCATGAGAATATTCCTGTCCATACAGAGGGCCGCCAAGACATTTTAACCGAAGCACCGAATCATCCTTCATTTTGCGCAATGGTTAGTTTAATAACTTAATCTAGGGCTTGTTGAGAATTAACAAAGGGTACTGATTAATTTATAATAGTACTAT
>DALZNT010000335.1:0-1447 GCA_032005505.1 Clostridium sp.
GTGTTTTTTTATTGCAATAAATTAAGGAGGAGATTAAAAATTATTTAAAACACCTAAATATAGAGTAGTTTATTAAAGTCTTAGAAATAAGGCTTTTTTATTTTGTTTAAAATAGACTTTATGGCCAATGGAAGTTTGTCGATTAAGTTATTTAGTCATTCTGACATTTTTATTGGCCATAAATTAAAAAGAAAGGAATGATATTATATGGCAAAATTAAGTGAAATATTAGGAGATAGCTATAATACACTATCTGAAGAAGTTAGAAATCAGTATAAGGATATAGATCTAGTTGATAGTTCTAAGTATATAGAAAAATCTAAATTTGATGAAGTTAAACAAGCTAAAAAGCAATTAGAAACAGATATCAAAGATAGAAATACTCAATTAGAAGATTTAAAGAAGTCTGCTGGTGATAATGCAGTTTTAAAGCAACAGATAGAAACTTTACAAGCTGATAATAAGAAAAAAGATGAAGATTACCAAGCAGAGCTTAAAGATTTAAAAATAACTAATGCTATTAAATTAGCTATAGCAGAATCAGCACAAGATGTTGATTTAGTTACTAATTTAATAGATAAAAGTAAACTTATTTTAGGTGACGATGGAAAAGTAACTGGACTAGACGAACAGGTAACTGGATTAAAAGAAAGTAAAAGCTTTTTATTTAAAGCTCCTGAAGAAACTAATCCAAATAATAATATTCATTTTACTAAAAGAACTGGTGGAGGTTCTAACAATGCACCAAAGACTTTAAGTGAGCTTATGGAAGCTAAAAATGCTAATCCAAATATGGAATTTAGCTTTAATAAATAAAATGATTAAAGAAAGAAGGAATGAAAATGCCAAATTTCAATGAGAAAATTTTTAATGGTGAAGTATTCGGTCAATATATGGATACAATACCTAACCTAAACAGAAATGAGCTTATTAAAAGTAAAGCTATAAGACCAAGACAAGATATAGCTAATTTATTTAGTGCTCAAGTAGGAGGAAACTTTGCAACAATACCTATAACAGGAAGAATAGGAGGAAAAGCACAAAACTATGATGGCAAAACACCAGCAGAAGCTAAAACAGTTAAAACATTTAGTCATAGTAGAGTTGTAGTTGGTAGACAATCAGCATGGACAGAAAATGACTTTTCTTACGATATTACTGGTGGAAAAGATTTTATGGAGCAAGTTGGAGAACAGGTCGCAGAATATTGGGATGAAATTGACCAAGCTACATTATTATCAATATTAAAAGGCATATATAGTATGTCTGGTGTGAAAAATAAAGAATTCATTGATGAACATACTTATGATATAAGTGATAAACCTAATAAAGAAGAGCAATTATTCAATGTAACAACATTAAATACTGCAATACAAAAAGCTTTAGGAGATAATAAAGCTAAGTTTGCTATAGCGATAATGCATTCAGCAGTTGCTACAAACTTAGA
>DALZNT010000336.1:0-1427 GCA_032005505.1 Clostridium sp.
ACCATCTTCAATTTTCATAAAAAAGTGTTTAATTTTATTGAAAGAACTATTTAATTTTATATAGGGTGCGATATTATTTTGTATTTTGTCTTTTCTATCCTTATTCATAATAAAAGGTATTTCACATATGAGTTCCCTAGTTTGTTCCTCTTTCCTCAAGAATGGAGTTATCAATGATAGATAGAAAGAATCGTACTCTTTAAAGTTACCAAACTCTTCTATAAATTTTTCTGTCTTACTAATGAACGTAATATATTTATACATAATAGCTCACACCCGTTATTTTTTATTTGAATAGAATACAAGTACGCTCGTTAACTGAACAGTATCTGATGGAAAAGGTTGCTTCACTAACTATATAATAAAGTTTTAATTTATGTAGTAGTAAACTCCTTGACAACTAATATCTTTGAACTAACAACGAATGCTGTATAACGAGTACGATCGCTAGGTATTTTTTTAAGGGAGTCCTCATAACTGCATCTTAGTAAGCAACATGTTAGTTCTAGCAAGTGAATAGATTATTGTTTCTTGGTGAAGATTAATACTTACTTCGGTGAGATATTGCGTCAAAATAAATTAATCCCTTAGTCTGAGCAGCTCTGACTTTGATGTCTAGCATCTCCTTAAGACTGATGTTACCACCAAAAATAAAGCTAAGATCACCGCCATCGATTAATATGGTTTTGATTGACTTGCCTGATACTAAAGCATTAACTGAGTCTGTAGAGAAGCCGTTTACTGAAATGAAAAAGCCTCGACCATACATCTTTCCTTCTATTTTATGAGCAAAATGGTACAGTGCATCACTAGCAATAAGCCGATCATGCCATTTCGCTTCTACGAGGTAGTTCTCACCATCAAATTTAATGGAACCGTCTATTTGCTCCCCTGTAATTTTAAAAGAATCTGAAACATTCAGGCCTTCGTATTCAGCTAATCTTTGCAGAAGAGTCTCTAATTTGTAACCTCTTTGTTGAGAGGAGATTCCCTGGTCCGTAAAGAGTTTTATAAATTGATTATTTAAGTCTTGTAATGATATTCTATTAGCTTGGGCAGCTCTTGCCAATTCTTGTTGTCGACGGACTTCTTTTGCTTTGGCATCACGAATTTCTTGAACTTGTTTTAGATGATTAATACATCTTAAGGCTTCGGCCTCATCTAATTTTCTCAGACTTTTAAAGTAGTATGGATCAAATTCATCCCAATTTTTTAACGAAGAGAGCATTGCTCTGAATTGACCTAAACCGCCATCATCCCTTGAACGAAGTGATTGGAAAACTAAATCTACGATTTTAGCTCTATTAAGATTTACCTCTACATAATTTTTAACACATACTAAATCTCGCTCAGTGCAACTATTGTTTCTGAAGAAATCAATGATTTGTTCTTTAGGCCAAAATATAGAAAGAATACAACTTCTCATG
>DALZNT010000337.1:0-1418 GCA_032005505.1 Clostridium sp.
TTTTCCTGATCTTAAGCTCAATGAGAGCAAATGACACACTGACGACAGATCTCCAACTTCATCAATAGTAAGATCATATTGATTTAATATAAGATTGTAAGTATCTTCGACGGTATTTTCAAAAACAAATTCACCTACTTCTCCAAACGGATTATTTATTGCATGATTAATAATTCTATATTCCATCTGTATGTATTCTTCAAATAGTGGTATTAACATTTTAAGAAACTCAGGGTCTCTTTTCTTCCAGACTACCTTTTGATTCAATAGATGCTCTAATTGTCTCTTTATCTCGGCCGGTAGAGTAGTCACGATAGAAAATTGACTTTGATCTGCAACTTCTCCGTTACTTCCTTGATGTTTGCTCCCTGAGAGATGCAAGTTTTCCATTAAGAATTCATCATGGTTATTGTATAAAGACCTCATAACACCATAAAGCCCTAACAAGATTGCTGTTTTTCCAGAATCATTTTCGCCTGAAAGTACAGTAATTCTTCCCAGATCAAGTTCCACCCCTGGGGCTCCTCCAATGGACCTCCAATATTTAATTATTGCTTTCTGAATAGTCATGTATAGACACCTTCTTCAACGTAGTTATGAACTGAAAATGGATAAGATGCTTTTTAGTACCCAGGAGAAAGATCAAAGGAAACTGTGTGTTACATTTAAAAATGTGTATAGCCCTCTTCATAGAGGGCTATACATTCCAGTGAACTCTGCTATTTGACTCTCTATATTTATCGACTCTTATACTTAATTTTTGTAGGCTTGTATCATAAATTTAAGTCATTAGTCTGGAATAATTTCAATAATGATCAGAATACATACGTATACACTGGAACACTTTTCTTTGGATCATGTATGGTCACCAAAATTGCAAAAGGAATAGGTTGTCTGTCCGTTACATCTCGCCACGTAGGGAATAAATCTAATCTTTAATGGGCACTTCCTCGTTTGCCTTGAGGACATATAAAAGGTAACTGTTTAGATGAGGACCATTTCAATTCTTTCGTCATCTGAATTTTTCCGCACTCTCTGTTTGGTTGATCTCCCCAGCAGACCCCCCTAGTATGGTTCCATATTTTCCATCTTCGAATAAAGTACACAACCTGATGTCTATATCCCCTCTGCAGTATTCACTTGGACGATAAATTCTTTGAATTTTCATTGCTTCCTCAGATCCCTACAATTGTTTAAGCAGACCCACTAAATAAAATTTGTGGGTCAATTTAGTATATATAACAACAAAACGCATGATATACTCTAAGTGGAGTAAATTATAAATATGCTAGTCATTGAAACTTTCTTTCTTTCATCTAAATATATCTCTTACAGCAAAGAAAACTTGAAAATTATATTTTTTTTATTTTCTTGTACTTTGTATATTGAATATTTCTAAGGAGCCTCGACAATGAAGT
>DALZNT010000338.1:0-1414 GCA_032005505.1 Clostridium sp.
AGATACCAGCTAACCGAGTGGTGGAAATGGGGAGCCAAGTAGAGATTTAGGGATGCCTTGATTGATTTTATATGTGTGAAAATAAGAGGCTATTTAAAGGGTTAAATTTAGAAGATTTAAGCCTTTTGTTTTCATGAATTGGGTGAATGATAATAAATAAAAATATACATATTTGTCTATTTTTGATGATTATATATAACTTAATTTAAATTTTCATAAGATTACAGAGTTGAAGATTTATATTAATGAATAGTACTTTACCTTTATTAATTGTTTGATTATATTTTAATTATTATAAATTTATAAAATATTCCTTATTATGAAAACTGAACAAGAAATTTTTAAAATTTTAGAAGAAATTTGCAGTCAACCGGGATTTATAGAAGTTATTAGCTTTTTAAGTTGGAGAGATACTTTTATTCATCAACAAGGCGAAAACACTGATATAGAAGATCTTTTAAAATGCTTTGACTTAAGTAGATTGTCACGTACAGAGCTATCAACCTTAGTTGGCTTATTATGCAAAAATGGAATTACTGAAAAGAAGCTATCTCACCTTGAATTACAAGATTATGTAGAGAAAATTGATTCTTTAATGAAAGAATTACATGATGCATTATCTTTTGGAAACTTTAATTTTGAAGCGATAATGAATGATCCTAATCTTTCAAATAACGGTTCAGTACTCCGAGAGGCTATCTTCTACGCCGGAGATGGGGCTTATAAACATCAGTACCGAGATTTAGCAAGAATAAGGTATGCTAAAGATGATCTTTGGATAAAGGAAAAGAAAGGTTTCACAATTGATGAGGCAATAGGCGTTTTCACAGGTATTGATCAATTGCATATCAATAAGGCTAATAATAGCAATATAAGAAAACAAGGTTTTTCGTATATTTTTCAGTTCACTTTGGAGGAGTTGGAAAATGAATCAGGGCTTAATATTAATATTATAAAAAACGTTATAACAGCTTTTTCATCTTTACCTCAAAATGGTATGGAATGTTTTAATAATATTGATGATTTCAATCATAGAAATGCTTATCCAATTATTCAATTAGAAAATGAAAAATTTATAAGTTTTCAATCTTATAGTATTTGGGAGTCTCTTTATGAGAGTCCATACTTTTGGTTTGATGCAGATGATGCATATAAAAAGATTGCAAGCGATAATAGAGGTGCTTTTACAGAAGATTTCTCAGCAGATAAGTTAATTTCAGTTTTTGGAAAAGAAAATGTCTATAAAAATATTAATATACATAAAGGTAAGAAAATAGTAGGTGAAATTGATGTTTTGGTTATTTGGGGAAAATATGCATTAGTTTTTCAAGCTAAATCGAAAAAATTAACAATTGAAGCAAGGAAAGGTAATAGTCAAAAATTAGAAGATGATTTCAAAAGAGCGGTTCATAAA
>DALZNT010000339.1:0-1411 GCA_032005505.1 Clostridium sp.
GTTAACACTGATGCTTCATTTCATGATGCCAAATTGTTTTTATATATGATTGAAGGCACCATTATTCAGCTTTTAAGTTCAGATAATTCAGATGTAAGAGAAGGAAGAATTGAGCGAGTTTTAATACATTTTAGTCAGACTTAAAGGAATGTTAAGAAATGTTAAAAATTGTTTCTAATTATAATTTAAAATTTCTAAACTATTTTAGTTTAAATCTATCAATAAAAATATTTTTAGATATATTTTTTTATAAAAGTATACTTATGTTGAAATTAAAAAATGCTATATGTAACATAGGATTGTGATATTTTTGCAATCTGACCTGACAAAGGAAATGTATAAGTTTGTTTATTGCTTATACATTTTTAAACAATTGATTTATTGGTCTATTTTTAATAATTAATACTTTATAAATAAGGCTTAATATAGAAAACTTAAAAAATTATTTGATCTTGCTCCGTTAGAAAAATATTCGAGTAGATAGAATAATTTTTTATAGTTAATTTAAATGTAAAATTAATTATTAATTAAATAGACAGATCTGTACGTGCTTTGTAAAATAACGCTAAATATAATTCAGTCCTATAAAGATGTTGAACAGTATTCATCAAGTTTTAGATAGTTTGGGCATTAGCTCACAGAAACGTGCTATTCACATTCAATTTACTTCTCCGATATTGAATGACCAAGTATTTCTGCAAAGAATTGATGGTGTACATGCACTCAATGATGGTTTAAAAGCAGAACTTTTATGCCTATCAACTAATGCAACGATTCAACTAAAATCTTTCATTGGCAGTCAGGCCGCTGTAGATATAGTGACGGAGCGAGGTGAATTAACTCGCGTTACAGGCATTATTACTCATGCTCAGCAAGGCCAGTCAGATGGAAGTCTAACTTTATATAAGCTGACCTTAGAAGATCCAACCGCATTATGGAAATATCGCCGCAATTCGCGCGTATTTATGAATAAAAGCGTGGTTGAAATATGGGAAATACTCTTTAAAGAATGGCAAGTTAAAAATCCGCTATTTGCTGCAAGTTTAAGTTTAGATTTAAGCGGTTTAACACAAACTTATGATGTTCGTCCTTTTGTTATGCAACATAACGAAAGTGATTGGGACTTCCTCACACGCTTACTTCGTAGTGAAGGGATTAACTGGCTGATTGATGAAGCTCAGCATATTGTTCCAAGTACCGATACATCTATTCAAGCTCAGAAACTCAGGTTGATTGATGCCAATAGTCAATATCAGCCCTTAGACCGTAAAACGATTCGTTACCATCGTAGTAGTGCAGTGGAGCAATACGACAGTATGACTCGCCTAACTGCCGAACGTTCTCTTCAACCGAACGTTATGCATATACAACGTTGGCAAGCAGAAATATTAGAACAAGAAGAAGGGGTTGG
>DALZNT010000340.1:0-1399 GCA_032005505.1 Clostridium sp.
AAACTAAAAGTGTATTCTAATAATATGCACAGCATAACTACGTAGAAATATTATTTTAGAATTAAAACTTTTCTGGTATAAAAAGAACTATAATATATATAAAAATAATAGGGTTACGTATTGGTAAAATTGTTGGAAGATTTGACCCAAAAGGATGAAAGTGAAGAATAATTTGGTAAATATGTATGTGTTGTTAGAATTATGATAGTTTTCAGCTGTATAAGCATCAAGTGACGTACAATCCCCCAAATAGAAGTCACGCTCATTGAGCTTAGTCACTTTTTTCATTTAATAAGTACTGAAACCATTAAGGTCATGATTTATTCTAAGAGATTTCTTATTAATATCACCTTTAGGTGTTAGTATTACAACGCATGAAAAGTCTGCTGAAACATCAATTCCAACTGTAGGATATAAAAAAATTAGACATAGTAAAGATTTCCCTCAAATTTAATTTAGAGATAGTTTAATTTAGAGATAGAATTGTAGTGGTCAAGTAAAATTGTAACACTTTTCTCTAAAAAGATTTTCTGTTATTTCTTGCTTCAAATGGAGTTAATCCTCCATTTGAAGCAAGAAATAACATGGTTATACCATGCATATGAAAAATCATATACGGCACTGTTTAAAATTTCATCTGTTTTAAAATTGTAAAGATACAGAAATTCATTCTTAAAGGTGTTAAAATACCTTTCCATAGGGGCATTATCATAAGGGCATCCTGCTTTGCTCATACTTTGCAGCAAGTTATTGCTGGCACAAAATTCAGTAAAATCCTTCGAAGTATATTGACTTCCTTGGTCACTATGAATAATTATTTGATTAGTTATTTTACCAGCTTTGTTTAAAGCTAATTTTAGAGTATTTATTGCCAGCTCAGAAGTAATTTCCTTACCATTTAGAGTAGCAACTATAGACCTATCGTAGAGGTCTAGTATAGAGCAGTTATAGCGAGGTTTACCATTCTGAAGGTACATGTATGTAAAATCTGTACACCATACGGGGTTTGGAGCTTGTACTGAAAATTGTTGTTTTAAGAGATTTGGAAACACCTTATGGGCATCGCCCTTAATGTATCTAGGCTTTTTTCTTCTAACTATTGAGTGTAATTTCAACTCCTTATTCATGTACCTATGGATTGTTACGTTGCTGTAGCTAATCCCATTTCGTTTAAGGAATATACGCATGTTCCTATAACCAATAACTCCGTTATTTTTATGATAGGTATCTTTAATAGATGCAAGCGTAGCTTGTTTTTGTGTATTATAAGCAGACTTCCTATCCTTTAGGAAGTTGTAGTAGGCATTAGGTGACATTTCAAATTTTCCTAATAGCCATCGCATACCAAATTCAGAATGATACTTTTGGATAAAATGATATTTTTCTAATCTATTTCCTT
>DALZNT010000341.1:0-1392 GCA_032005505.1 Clostridium sp.
TGAAGATATCGTCCAAAGTTATGACCTTAACTCTTTCGGTCTTTTCACTAAAAAGACATACCAAAAGCAGAATAATGGTTGGCCTTTAGGTTATGTCGTTGCATCACAAGGTTCACAAATTACAACTGCTCAATTTAATGATACTTGTAGTTTAAATTCATATAACATTAGTTACGATTATGAAAAAATAGATGTTTCAGGTAAAAAAATATCTGACATTTTCCCATCTAATATTTTAACAAGTCGACCAGAAAATATAGACTACTTATATATGAGTAATCGCTTTGCTGGAACACTTAAAAATAATCAAACAGCTTTTACGAGCTTATTGAATAGTAATGCGACTTTCCCAAGTGGTTCTTTTGTTTATGTACCGAAGTCTGTTGTTTATAACAATACCGAATTTTATTTCTTTGATAGCTCACTCACTGATTTCAAAACCGTAGCTGAATGGCAACAAGCTCTTTATCCAAAGGCCAACTATAAATTTGATACTGTTGCTGGCTACAATGTGACTTACTCTGTAGACAGTGCAGGAAACCAAATTTATTCGGGTGGTAAAGACCCTGCTATTGAAATGAATGGCAAAATTTACGATGGTGAATGGCAAGTTAAAGGTAATGTTGTTTCTGAAACATACGGTGAACCAGCAATTATGTCGACCACTAACTATGAAACAAAAGGAAAATTTGCTTTATACAATAAAGCGAGTTATGACTTTCTTGTTGCCCAAATCCAAACTTACTATAAGTAAAATTTAAAACCTGTATATCCCAAAGTACCTTGCAATGTACTTTGGGATATTTATCTAAACCACACCAAGCTTTAGTAAAAAATAATCCAGTACCTTCTCTGTTTCAGCCACATTGCAGTTATCTAACAATTGAATAATCGTGCCCTCAATCATATATAAAAAGAGTCTGGCCTCATTAAATGTTGCATCGGCCTTGAGTGTTCTAAGTACGCTATAAATTTCATTGGTCAGCCATGTTCTGTACCTTACTGCGGTTTGGTAAGCATTTGGATAGCTATTTTTAGTTTCAAAAATAGCCTTAAATAATAAGTAATATGGTCCCTCTAAGTCGGTATGTAGAACATACAGTTTCTTGAGTTTATCTATTGCATTTGTATCATGCTCATACTCCACCAGTGCAACCACTTGGTCTTGGAGCCGTTCTTTTTGTACGACTAGACAAATATCAATGAAACGCTCTTTTGAGTGAAAATAATTATAAAACGTCATTTTTGTGACTTCTGTTTCCCTCACAATTTTGTCGACGCCCACAGTGTGAAACCCACCGTGGTGAAACAGATTTATTCCTTTTTTTACAACTTCTAAAGCACGTGTTGGGAGAATTAAATTTGGCATAGTTTTACCGTTATAAAATAAAT
>DALZNT010000342.1:0-1389 GCA_032005505.1 Clostridium sp.
CCTAATGGCTCGACATTTTTTCCTCAAGGATGGTCGGAAGCAAGATTGAAATATGAACTATCAGAGGCTTTTAAAAATAAGCCAGCTAATTTACGTTCACAAGAACGTTTTACTACTACTACACCTTCTGGGGGTAAACGTTAAGTTTGTACCATCAAGCCAAAGTCCTAATTCTACAGTGAATCAATGGCGTGGCGGGCCTTTATAATGAGGAAATAAATGAGATGAAAATTAAATTTCAATATGTTCTAAGAGAAGAATATGAAGGTGATGAAGGAGTATATGTACCAACACTCGGTTGGGAGGTAGCCCCATATAAAAATCAAGCGGAGGGATTTGATGCATATCTTAGAGGGGATGAAGACTTTTTGGATTTTATTTCAAGCATAGATAATTTAGAACTTATATCTGAGGCTTTATTAAAAATTGAGAGTATATTGAGAAATCAAAGAAAAGAAATTATTTTTTCTCCTTACGGTGATATGGGGGGAAGTGTGAAATTTACAAAGGAAATTACGACATTTAAACTTCGTACTAACAAAACTAAAAATTATCGTGGAGAAATCTCTACTGAATTATTTTTAAAAGTATTGATTCAATGGAAAAAGTATTTGGAATCTAATACAAAAGAGTGTGAGGCAGTAGTTATATAATAATTTAATTAGATTAAAGAAACCTATCAATACTAGATCGGCGTTTTATATAATTAGAGAAAATTCTACCTTTAAATCGATTCACGATAAGAGGAAATTCAAACTATTAGGAAGTGAATTGTTCGATCTTTTAAGAGAAGAGTTAATTGGCCAGTATGAAGTTACCTATGAAAATCAAGATAGCTTAAAAAATTACTCTCCAGTTAACCTAATTATATGACATTGTATGGCTTCTAAAAATTTTTTAATTTTTTTGAAAAATGGGGAAGTTGAAGATTTCCTTCTCAGAATGCACCAATTTCAAATCAATAGATATGGATGAAACATGAATTCAATAAATCGCAGTAGTAAGTTCTTTCTTGCAGTTTTTCTAATGATGAGTCTTTCAAATACATATGCAGCAAAGACACAGGTTGAAGAGGTTGACGCAATGGAAGCTGCTGGAGCAGAAGTGGCAGAAGCGGGTGGAGCTGATGTTAGTGGAGTAGAGGTTGAATGTGGTGCTGATGGAGCTTGTTATGGTGTAACTTCTGTAGCTCCCGTTTCTGATGATGAAAGGTACGGTGGTATTGAACAGGAATATGTTGTAAAAGGCTGTAAAGTAACGGTCTACAATGATGGGCCAGTGAAAATGGTCGATGTAAAGACGGATCAACCATGTGATGCTCCACTTCCTAAAGGTCGAGCCTGTAAATTATTTTGTGTAAGTTCCATTTTTTATAAATGATCTTTTAAT
>DALZNT010000343.1:0-1364 GCA_032005505.1 Clostridium sp.
AAAAAAAGATTCGATTGTATGGAAATCAAATTGGAAATTTAAAGAGGCACTACAAAACTGATTAGTAAAAATAGAATTCAATCTGTTTTCAATTTTAGAAATCTTCTTTCGTAGTTCTGAGGAATGAGAGTTAAATACATCATTAAATTTCTTTGAAAAATCAATAAACTCTTCAGTTTTGGTGTGTTCTGCTGCGATTTCCTTTAGTAGTGTTCCGCATAAGGTTGATGTTCCGAAAGAAGCTTCATCATTAGGATTAGTATCAGCCCAGATAAAATTAGTTTCAAAGAGCTTTTTTATTGTTCCATCAAGTCCACCAGTATTAGTGAATATACCGCTATCTTTATTGAATGTTTTGAGTGTTCTAATATCAGAGGTTGATCTTGAAATTTTGAAATAAGATTTTCCTTCAGTACATTGATAGACTACTTGTTTGAATGGTTCTGCTTTATTCTCTTGGGCAAAGGTTTCGATGATATTAATTACGGCTCCAGTGAATTCTAATTCAACTGTAGCTTCTTCTGCGAAATCTCCAGTTATCTTTTTATGATGAATTATTTCCAAGTTCTTTTTGGTACTATTTCTAATGAAATCAATAGCCTCTAATACGGTGGATTTCCCGCTGTTATTTTCTCCAATAAAAATATTTAGACCACTTCCTTTTTCACCATTTGGAATATTAAAAGTTAAAAAATTACTCTCTTCAGAGAATCCTTTGAAGTTGTTTATTTTAAGGCTGTTTATATGCATAAGTAATCTTATATCTTGTTAAAACAATGAGTTGAAAATATATATATTTAATGTATATTATGCAATGGAATCTCTCTAAATCTTCCCCATAACAAAGCAAGGGCTTAAATGGGTGTTAGTTCCTTTAACTAACGTAATTAGATAGGGAGTTAAGACATGACCAAGAAATTAGTCAATGTACGAGCTTATAAACGCTATCGTTTAGGTGCTTGGGAGCATGTGTGTAAACACAAGCGATCTTATCCTAAACGTTAATTTATATAGAGAGATTCCACTCTAATATTGTATTAAATGTATGTATGCTTTTCTCTTACTAATAATATTTTTGATATAGAACATTAATAGTCCCTTTAAGGATAACACTTCACAAAGATGCCCATTAATTTGTGAAAAGGGCTTAAAGTAGAAGAAAACAGGATTATTCTTCTCTCCTCTGGGGGAGGGTATGGATCGTGTGCCAAAGAAAAAAATAGTAAAAAAAGCAAAATACCACCTCATCAGTGGATAAAGCCGAAGAAAATAAACAAAAAACTCAGCAAAAAGGAAAGGCTCAAATTTTCCCCCTCACTCCTACATCATCTTTTTTGCTACAGCTAACAGCGCTGCTAGTGAGC
>DALZNT010000344.1:0-1363 GCA_032005505.1 Clostridium sp.
GTAAAAAACGATAATGGTTGTCCTTAGCCAATAAAACTCCTTTATCAAACCAATATTTACTTTCGTCTAGATCATGTTTTATTAAGAATTTAGCATAGAAATAGATTGCCTCAGTATAATAATATCGAATCGACTGCAGGTCTTGTATTGCCGAATTATAATAATTCTTAGCCTTATCTAAGTCGTTCTCTATGAATGCCAACATTAATGATTTAATACCTGTGGTATACCGAGTAGTAACAACTAGACGATTAATTGTTTTTTTATCGACTACCACCATCTTTGCTTTTACATAGTGCATCTGCATCAATTGTGTATATTCTTTTCTATAAAAGCTATTGCTAATAATTGATTCTAATTCATCAATTTTCAAACTGTTCGAGTTTAATTCCATCTCTATCACAGTAAAATTAATATGAGATGTTGGTCTTAATTCAGAAACTTCTTTCATTTTCGAGTATTCTCCAGCATAAAATAACATACTAACTACTTTACTATGGTTATAATAATTGCTCTCGATCATAAATTTTCTAACATCGTTAATGTCACTATACATATAAATATGAAGTCCAAAGTTTATAATATTCCTATCTATCATCTTATCGTATTCAAGGTTATACATATATCGAATGGGTAGTGATTTTATTAAGTCACCATAACCTTCTTCAAAGTCGCCTTCATTATATTTAGCATTAGCAATTATAGTTTCTAACATGATATCAGAATTTTCTAATTCAAAATAATTTTTCATCCCCTCAATTTTATTACAAAATTGCTTGGTTTGATGAATTGTCTCAAACATTACAGAGTTAGTGATTAAGTATTGTATTTTTGATTCTTGGTCTTCTTTAAAAGTAGTTATATAATCGCAACTTTTCAGAAAATTTTCTAAATTATGATCAAATATTTTCAACCCCCCTGGTCTATCCATACTATAGATATCCAAGATAATATTGCTCAGGAAACTCATAAAATAAAATGCCCGTTTATAAAAATCGACTTTCTCCTCTTCCGACCGTTTAATAAATTGATATTCTGCAAATCTACCTAAAATAGATTGTAACTGAATAAATCCACCGTTAATTTCAATTAAAGACTTATTCTCTAATGAAGTAATCTCTCGATCAGTAATTTTTTTAAAGTCCAACTTGTAACTGCTTTGTGAAAAAAACGTTTTAATATTGCTCATATGGATGCCGTCAGGAAATAAACACAGTAACTCAAAAAGTAATCTTTCATTATATTTCAAACTTTTATAAGAATAAGCAATTGATTGGTAAAGCGATTTCGACCGTTCAATATTCGAATCAGACTCGTCATCAAAAATGTCCTCATATCCGTCCTTAATAATATTGAAAAAATC
>DALZNT010000345.1:0-1356 GCA_032005505.1 Clostridium sp.
TTGATCTAACAGTTCTTCTTTTTCTTCATCTTGCATATTTACTATGTCTTTACTAATCAGCATGACGGCGTTATTCATATCGGTTATCAATTTTGAAGCTTCTTCTTTATTTAAAGTACTTTGGCCAAGTGATAGATCAGCAAACAATGGATCATAAGCAAGTGCCAGAAGATTTTTTAAGTCTTTTGATAAGAGAGTTGAAGAATTGTGAGTTGTTTGATTGACCAATAATCGATACCTACTAGCTTCTCGGAAATCATTTTTAATATAGTATTGGTCTATTGTTTTACATAAATAATAGATTTCATTGTATTCAGTAGTCAGATTTTGTACAGCATCTTTCTTTAATTCATTGATATGTTGGGATAAAAAAACATTATGCACTCCAAGCATAAGCACTATAATACTCACAAAGATAAATGAAAATTCCAATTTTCTATTTCTCTGTTTTTCCATCAATCCCCCTCCAATATACAAAAAAATACTTCCAAAAACTTTGTTAAAATACTTAATTGCTTGTAGTGCTTTAATGGGTGTTATACGACGATACTGCCTTCTTCGATTCCACTAATAATATCTCTTACTTCTTTTAGATCTCTACATATAAATTTGGGTTCTGCAATATCTGTTTTAATCTTATTTAATCGATTTAACCAGACTGTCGCTATTCCTAAATTACCTGCTCCACGAACATCACTCATTAAAGAATCCCCGATATGTAACACCTCTTTAGGAGACAGATTGTGTCTTTCTAGGGCTTCAATAAATAACTCTGGTCTTGGTTTATATGATTTAACGTCTTCACTTGTAATTACTTCATTTACCTTAATACCATGATAAACTATTGCGGCTTTTACATCAGCTGTGTCAATATTCGATAAAATGTAGACTTCATATCTTTGAAGAGATTCTAGAAATGGAATTGTATCAATAAATATTTTAGGCTCACTCCAGTGGTCGAATTGCTTCTGGATGATCTCATTTACATCACAGTTTGATCTATATTTAGAAATCGTCTCAGATAATGATAGAATCCCGAGTTCGCGCTGGGATTTAAATGTCTCACCATAGCTGTTTCTAAACATACTCGAAAACATCTTCCACCAGTATCTCCCAATATCACTTACTTCGCATTCTTCCATACTATTTTCTTGTATTTCCTTACAGATCAATGGGATGATATCGTCATCCTCATGAACCAAGGTTCCATAAAAGTCCAGAAATATTGCTTTAATACTCATTATCTCGTCTCCTTTTCGCAGCGTAAATATTATGTTATGTGGTGGTACTGCCTTCGAAAGATATCTACAAATGAGTTTCTTTATTCAACCAATCATCAATAAATCTATGTCTCCC
>DALZNT010000346.1:0-1354 GCA_032005505.1 Clostridium sp.
TTTTAGTTTTCGAGCAGAAAGAAGAGTAAGAATACTACCGAAATACACAACAATATAAAAGCCAAACATCACAGTAAAGCATTGTTTGGCACCTGTTAAAAATTAGCTTAATCCAACTTTAATTGCTGTCTCAGCTTTAAAATATCGACCAGACCTTTATCTCTTTTTTGAGATAAGTCGATATGTTTATAGTGGGTTAAAAGCTCTTTTGTTTGTGCTTCTAGCATCTCTGTAGTTTCATCAGAATGCTGAAACGCCTGCATATCATTCCACCATTCGGTCATAGGTGGCCCTAAGTGATGAATTGCCTCTTTAAAACCCTTCTGGTTTGCAAGTTCCATATTTATATAAGGGCCAAATAATGCCCATCTCAGCCCTGGCCCACTGGTAATTGCGATATCAACATCTTCTGCTGAACACACACCTTCTTTCACCAGTGAAAATGCTTCTCGCCATAATGCTGCTTGTAAACGGTTTGCAACATGACCTTTTACTTCTTTATTTAAAATAATCGGATGCTTACCCAAACTTTGATAAAATTCGGAAGCTTTCTTTAAAATTTGCGGATCTGTTAATTTTCCACCGACTATTTCAACCAAAGGTAATAGATGAGGTGGGTTAAATGGATGACCTAAAAAAATACGCTCCGGATGAGTTGCCTCTTTTTGAAAATCAGAAACTTTTAGACCAGAAGAACTTGAGGCAATCAACGTTTTTTCTGGACAATATGACGTGATGTCTTGATATAACTTTTGCTTTATGTCTAAACGTTCCGGTGCATTTTCTTGAATAAAATCGACATCGGTTACTGCATCTTTTAGGTTGTTATAAAGCTCTAGATTTGACAAAACGTCTTGTAAATGACGGCTAGGTTGCGTTTGTAAATCTAAATCGCTTAAATCTTTCAAATTTGCTTGTAGTCTTTTTTTAAATAACTGTTCATCTATTGGGTAAGGGTCATATACCTTTACTTTAAAGCCTTTATATAAAAATAAAGCTGTCCAGCTTGCACCAATGACACCGACACCAACCACACCAATTGTTTTAATTTCTTCCATATTTTCCTCGCGAACCTATTGCTTTTAAGACTTCCCTTTTTGACTTATCCAATTATAAAAATGTCGACTTCTCATCTTTTCTCAGTTCATCAAAGCCATTTTATAATAGGTAAACTGAAACTAAAGATCATATATTTATTGTACTTTTCTTGCATTTCAAATGCTGAAATTGTGGTTGAGCATTACAGCTCTATAAGCGCTAAACGTGTATGATTAGCAGGTTTTTGAGCGGTTTAACTTTAATATGACCAATACACTTTCTGAGCACAAACAAGTTGAAGTGGTAACTACTTTTG
>DALZNT010000347.1:0-1353 GCA_032005505.1 Clostridium sp.
AAACAATTATCCATAAAATACATATATTTAGGGTCAAAAAACGTTATACTAAACAGCCCTTTCCTATTAATATATGCTATAAAGTTTTCTACCTTATTATTTTCTTCAATCTTAATTTTTTTTAATAAATTTGTTGAAATAGATAATGTATGCTTATTCTTTCTTATTTTTGATGATTCCAACCCAACAATATTCCAGTCAGTATCAATCTCGTAAACTTTCTCCAGTTCCAATATGAGTTTATCTTTAAATCTATCTGGTATATCAACTATTTTTTTTACTTTTGTTTTTTTACCATTTACAATTTCTTTTCTTACGTGTTCATATTTAATTTTTAAAGTATCGTCTAAAATCCCATCTGTAATTGGATATATATCAATAAGTAATGCAGAAGGCTGTGAAATTTCAAGCACTTCTTTTAGTTGAATTTTTCTTGCAAATAAAGTTAAAAAGTCATTCTGATCGGCTGTTGTGAGCATTTGTATCTGAAAATTAGCCCAATTGACTATATCATCAATAGATTGCCTAGCCGAGGATTCAACCAATCGTCCAGTGCCTGAAATAGATTTTATTTTGCCACTATCTCTAACCTTTATATGGGAAGGAATTGAACGACCTGCTGCATGCGTCGAGAATGTTCCCTTGAGGTTGAATGCTTCATAAGAACGACTACGTACTGCTTTATCAGATACCGTCATATTTCTAAATGCCATTTTTTGGAATTCAGCATTATTTCCTAATAATTTACTTAAATCTTGAGTTTGAATTAACTCAAACTTGTCTTTCAATATCTGTGAAAAATTCGCACAACTTTTACTCATCACAACTAAATAATCATCTAATTCAACTAAAATGATAAAAGCAAATATTCTATCTTCAATCTTATCATCATTAAGAAAATGAACTTGTCTCGTTGTTGGAAAAACCTTAGCTGTTAATTTATATTCAATATTTTCAGTTGTAATTTTTATATCTCGAAAAGCCTCAAGTATAAAATCCGAATCTTGCTCTTGGTTTGAAGTAGCTTCATTCAAAATATCAGAAATAACACTTTCATCCAGACAATTATTCATCTTATAAAACTGTACATTCTTAGTTAATTCTAATCTTTCAGGCATATTTATTCCTTAATTTTATAATAAAACCCCATCATTAAAATAGAGGTTTTTTTAAACAATATCAATATTGTTTAACTAAAGTATTAAGTTCCTTAGCCTTCTAAAAAGTCTTGCGAAAAACGCTGTAATACACCACCTGCTTTATATCCAGAGACTTCTTCTGTATCTAAATACATTCAAGTAGTAGGATCTTGAGACACGACAAGAGTCATATCTAGTGTCCAAATACAAAAAG
>DALZNT010000348.1:0-1351 GCA_032005505.1 Clostridium sp.
GAAAGATAGAGTCGATTATTATAAAGAACAGGGGTCACGTGTACAGAAAAATAGTGTGGTGATGTATTCCAATATCATTACGTTATCAAAAGAAGAGGCCGACCGTATGGGAGAAACACGTACAAAACACTACTTTAAGACATGTAAAGATTACTTCAGTGAACGTTTTGGCGAAGTCAATGTCGTTTCAGCGAAAGTGCATATGGATGAATCAGCGCCTCATATGCACCTTCACTTTATACCTGTGAATCATCAAGGGCGGTTATCAGCACGTACAGCTATGAATCGACAAGCCATTCATCACATCCATGATGAATTAACAACACATCTGTGCCAGCAAGGTTTTGATGTTGAACGTGGGAGTACCGATGATAATAAAACGTATATTCAAGATATTCATGAATATAAAAAGAAAGCGAAAGTTTTAAGTGAATTAGATCAACAAATTGAAACGAAAAAACAATTGTTGAGGGATATCAACGATTTACACGATGAAAAAGAAAATTTAACTCGGGATATTCAAAACTTAAAACGGAAAAATCATTTTTTACAAGAGGATTCTCAACAGGCTCAAGAAGATATCGACCTATACAAGCAACTGAGAACGATTTCTAGGGACGATTTTAAAAAAGATGAGGAAAAGTACCAAAAAGAAATCAAAGCGTATGAGGCGTCTCTGAGTGGCCTTAGAATGAATTACCGAGATTTGAACAAGCGCAATCAACATTTAACAACACAAAATAATCAACTCGAACACCATTTAGACATGTTAAATGCACGTCATCAAGCGATGAACGACATGGTAAGAAATGATACACGTATTTTGTTTGCGGGACTTAGATGTGCATTGAAAGATAGGAACATTGAATTAAGCGGAGAAATTAAATATCAACGTATGCCAGAAGTCGGTATTGATCCCGATACGGTGGATCAGGGCGCTTTAACACATGCATATCAAGGTGATGTGTCAGGGATAGACCATCATATAAGAAAGGCATCAGCACCTATTAAAAAAGAGACAGAGAATGACTTAGAATTAGAATAAATCAATAAAAATAAGCACTCAAACAAGTATGATACTCGCCTGAGTGCTTATCTCATGAAAAGAGGAGATAAAAATTTAATAAGTATGATCAACCGATTAAGAACAATCATTACCTTACTTACAGCGCTTATTAAATAGTTCTGTAAGGAGGAACAATACCTTTGCATTTCTATATTATTATAAGAATTCCAAGGTAGCAAAGATATTGTATTGGAAGTGATAGATGTGAGTATGATTTCTAAATTAATTGATGAATATATTTTGGGTTTCTAAACTTAAAAAAATACCTCCATTCTTTTAAAAGTT
>DALZNT010000349.1:0-1347 GCA_032005505.1 Clostridium sp.
AATGAAAGAAAGATATGGAACAGTCTATAAAGGCTCTCAGAGGCTCATAGACGAACAAAGTGGCGAAGTAATAGAAGTAGATAAGTTATACCGTAAACAAACGTCTGGTAACTTCGTAAAGGCTTATATGGTGCAATTAATAAGTATGCTAGACATGATAGGTGGGAAAAAACTAAAAATCGTTAACTATATTCTTGATAATGTACATTTAAGCAATAATACAATGATAGCTACTACTAGAGAAATTGCTAAAGAAACAGGAACAAGTACACAAACGGTCTCAAGAACACTAAAAATTTTAGAAGAAGGAAATATAATAAAAAGAAAAACAGGAGCATTAATGCTTAATCCAGAACTACTCATGAGAGGCGATGACCAAAAACAAAAATACCTCTTACTCGAATTTGGGAACTTTGAGCAAGAGGACGACCAAAAGCAAGAAAATGCTTTATCAGAATATTATTCTTTCAAGGAGTAGTATAGCATAAATTCGTCTATGTTGTAGACGAACGGACTAGATAAAACTAGTCCGTTTTTTTATAACTTTGGATCTACTCGCTTACACTCGCAGAACAAAGTTATAACTAATAACAACCCACCATAAATTTTACATTTTAAAATAATTGCTTTTTGACTTCACGATATCGCTTTAATGATTTGGATTGGTTGTTAAGTTGGAATTAATCCAACTTAAAACCGGCACCAATCGCCACTAAAGTGGCTATCATTTTCGCTTTGCTTGTCAAAAATTTTCTCATTTCAAAATGTAAAATTTAGGTTTGGCAAGCATCGTATTTGCTAGCCACATCATTCGCTATCGCTCATTCGTGGCTGCAAATACACTTGTTGGGGGCATGCCCCCAATCCCCCTGCCAAATGCTAGCCATATAATAAAAAATAAGCGTAAGCATAAACGCATTCACTTCTTTTCTATATAAATATGAACGAAGTGAATAAGCGTCGGAAAGCGGCAAAAAGTTTCCTTTTTGCCGTTGGAGCATGGGGGTTCAGGGGGAATGAGCGTTAGCGAATGTTTCAGAGGCTCCATGTCAATGCCGAGCGAAAGCGAGCCGAAGGGTAGCATTTATGTTAGATAACCCCCTGATATGCTCCGACGCTTTATATAGAAAAGAAGATTTAACTACTTAAATGTTTAATATAAGTTGATATGATAGTTTTTATAAGGAATTTCTTTGTAGTGATTTCTCACTACATTTGTAGTGATTTCTCACTACATTTGTTGTGATTTTATCACTACAATGTTAAAATTTTGATAAAAGGAGGAAAAATAAAATGAAAGAAAGATATGGAACAGTCTATAAAGGCTCTCAGAGGCTCATAGACGAA
>DALZNT010000350.1:0-1344 GCA_032005505.1 Clostridium sp.
CAAAATTACACTCCTCTTATTATCTTTATTTTCACTATGAACATTCAACTAATTCCATAAAAATTTTCTTACACTTCGGACAGTAACATGATTTTTCAACATTTCCCTGTATTATGTTATTGTTCATTTTAGTATTTCCTATACTTATTGTAAAATTAATAGCGGAATTATTTTTGGGGGTATCAAAATCTACTATAAGAGCATTGAGTGCTTCAAGTCTTATTTGATTTCCTCCACAGTATTTACATCTTTCCATCTCCCCACCTCATTAGCTAATTATTTAATTTACACATTTAATAATAATTTATACTTTTTTATATAGATTTTCTATATTTACTCTCAAGGCAACACAATAATATATAGTATTAGGTATTGCCATTTTAATTTAAAAATTGTTATTACAGTACTTTTAAATATAATAAGAAAATTGTTATTACAGTACTTTTGAATATAATAAGAAAATTGTTATTACAGTACTTTTGAATATAATAAAAAATTTATTTCTCGACATACATTGAACCTAATTTAAGACCACCAGCAACGCACTCTAAATCCTTATCTTCTACAAACTCAATATCACTAAACTCACAACTCAAGAAGATATCATCTTTTTCAACCTCAGTATTCATTCAAAATTCCCCCTAATAATATATTTATTTAACATTACCTAATACTATCAAAATTAACTACAAGCTTGTCTCTTGTATACATAATAAATCTTCCAATGTTCTCTTTAGCAAATAAAATTGAACACAATTCACAAGATGATGTATACTTATCTGGAAGTTCCATATGTAATTTATTAACTGCTATATCAACAAAAAAATCAAAACCATAATTTCTTAACGCATGCAGTATTATATTTTTCCTTAATTTTTCTAGTGTAATCTCAACATTGTCATTATTAAGAATATTGTCTACAATAAGTCCTGTATCTGTAATGTTTGGTGAGCAGCAAGGCCACACCTTTCCATCTGAAGTAACAGAAAAACTTCCTGCTTTTCTACATTTAAGTCCATTTATATTGTTATTACGTATATACATACTATTTTGAATATTTTCTTTCGCATTGCCAACAGGCATGCAAGGGACAAAATTAACTCTTATATCTTCCAATATATTTCCTACTCTTCTAATCCATCCACTACTGTTAGTATCTTTCAAAATAACACTTTGAATATTAACCTCAATATTAAGTAGTTTACATGCCTTCAAAATATTCGAAATTGATGGTGCAGGAATATATTTTTCATGAAATTCATCATAACTAATTGTTAGATATCTCAGCCCCTTATTATGCAATTCCAATAACAAATCATAAGCATTTTGATATTCATACCCCCA
>DALZNT010000351.1:0-1325 GCA_032005505.1 Clostridium sp.
GACTATTATAAATTATATAATAGTCAAAAGTAATATTAGTATTAAGCAACGTAAAGGTTTTAGAATGTGAATTAAAGAGAGCTTGAATGCCAATGTCATTTAGTTAAGACTTTGTGACATTGGCTTGAATGCTCTCTTTTCTATTTCCCAAATTGCATCGTTAGAAAATAAAATATTGCCTTTATCCAGAATTGTTTTGAATAAATTAACCTATATGGTAAAATGTAGATGAAAATACTGATGAACAGTGGTATTACATTACACTTTTAATTATAAGGGGTGGGTATTTATGATAACGTTAAAAAGTAATATAGCTAACATAAATGATTTAGAAAATCTATATAATGATGTTGGTTGGATTAGATATACAAATGATTTAGATAAGTTAGAAATGGCATTTAGAAATTCATTAAAAGTGATAACTGCTTGGGATGATGAAAAGTTAGTAGGCACTATAAGAATTGTTGGTGATGGACTTACTATTATCTATATACAAGATATACTGGTATTAACGAAATATCATCGTAAAGGAATTGGTAAAATGCTTGTTAATAGTATACTAGAAGAATATAAGGATGTTAGACAAATAGTATTGATGACAGATAATGAACCTGATACTGTAGAATTTTATAAAAATGTTGGCTTTACAACAACTGAAAAATACAATGGCATTGCATTTGCTAGGTTTTTAGTCTAAGTATTATAACAGATTGTAGTTTATGTATTAAGAAATAATCTTAAATTTATGAATGGTAGTATGATACGTACTTGTATTATATTACGTCTGATAATATCAAACTGAAAGGAATGTTAACATGAGTATCTGTAGAGAATGCTATAGCGAGAAAAATCGTATGACCCCTCTATTAAATCCGCAAGAATGTTTAAAAAATCATAAACAATATGTATGTGGAACATGTGGTAGGTCTATTTGTATTGATAAAGATGAAAAGCGAAATGTACAAAGATGGAATTTTCCATTTAAGTCTTTGGAAATAGCAAAGTTATATTTAAGAACAGCAGATTTCACAATAAAAAAACCTTGTGGAATTTATGAATTAGTTAATAGTAAAGGTAGATTATCATATAAGATATTTGCAAGTATTGAAGATTTAAAAATATATCTGGCAAAGAATAAAGATAAAAATTGTGAATTAATGGAACCTATTTATATCCGAGATAAGTATGAAGAATTTCAAAATACCAAAATAAAGCATTTAAGTGAAAGTGAAGTTAAAACTTACTTATCTGAACGATCTTAGCATTAAGCGACTCATTTACATAAGTATATTATAATTTTCAAATAAATTTATAACTAATTACTT
>DALZNT010000352.1:0-1313 GCA_032005505.1 Clostridium sp.
GCTTGCAAACAGTAAGCCCACAGGTTAGGTGGCTTAACTTAGGGCTACGGTCAGTTTAAAAAATCACAGTAACGTCAAAAGGACAAAGCAGATAAACCTCTGCTTTGTCCCTTTTGATTTACTTTTCTTGATGGGTATAATTTTAGGGGCTTGGAGGCAGCCTCTTTCTACACTATCGCGATTCTTAAACTTAGTGCGATTAGTATCCTAAAACTTTAAAATTTCAGAATTAAGGTGAAACTACGCAAAGTCATCTTCTCAATTGATAAACAGAGTTAAACAGGAGCAAACATCTCTCAGAGACATCACCTCACGGTTTAAAATTAGATTTTTATTGCTCCATACTCTAACGGATTAAAAAAGGTTGGCCAAATTGTATTCGTATCGAATAAAGCACCTTGAAGCTTAATATTTTCTATTCTATGGCATAACATATTCGCTCCCCTCAAATTTGCACATTTAAAGTTAGCATTCCACACATCAGCCTCTAATAAAATTGCATTACTTAAATTAGCATGACTAAAGTCAGCTCCTGCGAGAATTGCTTTTGTTAAATTTGAAGACTCTAAATTAGAATTTTCAAACAAACTCACCATTAATAAAGCACGTGTTAAATTTGTTCCACTTAGGTTTGATTGTTTTACCTCAGCACCACGTAAATTCGTTCCCACCAAACTGGAACCACTTAAGTCAGTTCTATTTAGAATAGCTCTATGCAAGTCTAGACCATCCAATTTTGATTTTTCAAGTGAGTCTAACTCAAGCTTTATTGGTTCATTTGCAATACAATTTATAATAATAATATTTATTCACCTCTTTTTTATTATCTATTTCCCCAATCATATGGATCAATTTTTACATCTTCCCATTTTATCACTTTATCAGGTTTACCTCCGCTATATGGAGTAGTTGGAATATCAACACCAGCGACCCTACCTGAAATGTAACGGTGATTACCATCTACTATAATATTATTATCGACTTTGATAGGAGGAGGTACCTCACCCTCTGATAAACGCTGAGTATAGCGATTAATAGCTGGTAAAGATACTGCTGTTTGCTGTGTCTTTATAGGGGCATTCTTCATAGCTTCTCTAACATGCTCTTCAGTAACTTCCATCCCAGGTTTCCAAGAAGAGGGCCCTTTATTTTCAGATGCAAACAACTGCAAATCTAGTTTCAATCTACCTGTACTAGGGGTAGAAGGTTCACTAGATCCCTTTGTTTCCCACTTGCTCAACCCTAACGGATCGATATAACTCACTGGGTTCCCGTTCACATACGCATATCGGTTAAACGTCTGCCCATCCTGA
>DALZNT010000353.1:0-1312 GCA_032005505.1 Clostridium sp.
CGCATAAACTTTTCGGCATATTTAAATAATGTTCTGCCTTTATGGGTCAATTTAAACTGTCGCAAGCTTCGGTCTAAAACTTTAAAACCTAATTCATTTTCAAGAGATGTGATTTTTTGAGATACCGCAGGCTGTGTCGTTTGTAATTTAGTCGCGGCCTTATTGAAGCTATTTAAAGTCACAACCCAATAAAATGCTTCAAGATTCTTTAAATTCACGTTTCATCCTGTCTTAAAAATTCCTTTACTTTTATAGTATGGGAGCTTTTAGCGTGTTAAGGCTAGCAATAAATAAATTTTTAACTAAAGTTAGCCATTCAAATTTTTAAATGCTTTAGAAAGCTGACTAATTGTTTTGATCTGTTTTGCATAACGACGGCATGATCGGCATGCCAATAAATGTAATTGCAAACTACTTTGCTCACGTAAAAACAAAGGTCTATCTTGTTTCTCAGACAAAAGTTGAGTGGCTTGTCGACATGTCAACATGAACAATCCTCCTTCAATAACCATTTATTTTCTAAGCATTCGCGTAATCGAGTACGGCTTCGATACATCAACACATTAAAGTTGGAAATAGATAACTCTAACTTGCTACAAATCTCATTAGAACTCAGCTCTATCACCTCTCTCATCATAAAAACTTGAGCATATTTGGCAGGCAAATGATCTAAACAGGCTTCAAAAATTATCCAAAAATCTGACTGCTCTATCATTTCTTCAGGGCTTTGCCATGCTTGAGGTGCTTCATATTTATGCCAGTGTCCTGAAGCATCAAATAATTCATCAACACTGAGTTCACTTTCCTCGTCTTTAAATAATTCAGACATGGCAACTAAGCGCGACTTTTGCCGAAGTACATCAATAATTTTATTTTTTAAAATAGAAAATACCCATGTTTTGAACGCAGCTCGCCCTTTAAATGAATCTAAATGTTGAAAAGCGCTCGTTAATGCTTCTTGCACCACATCTTCAGCTTGCGGAAGTGAGGACAACTGTAAAAAAGCAAATTTAATCATTTGCTGCCTTAAATCTTGTAAAAAGGCTGGGCTATGCAGTTGATCCCCTAGATCGTCATGATGTGATGCCGCAGCTGAAGTCATCCTTGTACCTCTTTAAAATCATGGGGAGTTTGAATTAATTGTAGTCGAGTTAAGAGGTTTTTGAGTTCTTGAATTTGCAGATAAATTTCAGGTTCAGACAAGTCAGTAAGTACAGAATAAATGAGTGTGAAAATATCATGGTCAGTTAACGCTATATTTTTCGTTAACTGTTCAATCAGCATAGCAAACAAAGGTGAAAGCTGTTCAATA
>DALZNT010000354.1:0-1295 GCA_032005505.1 Clostridium sp.
GCAAGAGGATTCTCTAATTCTCCCTCCATTGGCTCACGGTCGTCTCCAAGCCACTGTTTTTCACTGCCCCAGTAAATATCCTCTTGAGGTTCCCAAACATCTTCACGGCCACCAGCAAAACCAATGATCTTTGTCCCCATAGATTCAAGTGCACAGTTACCTGTAAGTATCATAAGGTCCGCCCATGATATTTTATTTCCGTATTTCTTTTTAATCGGCTAAAGTAAACGGCGTGCTTTATCCAGGCTAACGTTATCAGGCCAGCTATTAAGAGGGGCAAACCGTTGTGTTCCACGACCACCGCCACCTCTACCATCTCCAATTCTATAGGTTCCTGCACTATGCCATGCCATACGTATAAATAATGGTCCATAGTGACCGTAATCAGCAGGCCACCATTCCTGAGAGTCTGTCATTAACTTATATAAGTCCGCCTTTAGAGCTTTAAGATCTAGCTTCTTGAATTCTTCAGCATAGTTAAACCCCTTTGACATTGGATTACTTAATTCTGAGTTTTGACGTAAAATTTCGAGGTTCAATTGGTTAGGCCACCAATCCTTATTGGTATATCCACCACCTGCTATGGCTACACTTGTATTTCCTGTCACTGGACATTTCATTTCCGTCATAACATTATACTCCTTGTATAATGTAGTCATAACATTTGATAGAAAACTAACCTCATTTCTAACGAACATTAAAACTCAAATCATAAATTTTATTTATATTTTTATAGGACATCACATCAAGTGCCTACCGGCACCAAATGCACATCTTTAGTTTTTTTAGCTTTCTATTATAATCCCGATTAGGGACCTAACCAAATTAAATATTATTTAGTATAATACTCCTGAATAGAGGATAGATGTATTCCTCCTGGGAAGCACGTAGTGCTCATACCCGTGAATTAGCGTATCATTCCATCAGGTAGAATTCTATGTTTAGCTGGTTGGGTTTCCCTACGGGAATTACCCGTGTCACAAACAAGGTTATAGACTAACTGATAGATTGGAAGCTCTATTCTATCTCTAAACTAAATTTAAAGGAGATATTTACTATGTCTAAATTTTTTTACAGTCCTACAGTTGGAATTGATGTTTCAGCAGATTTTTCATACGCTGCAATACTAACACCTAACGGTGAAACTTATAAGAAACCTTTTAGGATAAACCATGATGTTAATGGCTTCAACCACCTTTTAAAAGAAATAAAAAAAGTGGAAGTAGAGTTTAGCATGGAGACAGGTGATATCAATGGTTTTATTAAGCCTAAGCACCTTGTTGCTTTCTTTGGAA
>DALZNT010000355.1:0-1271 GCA_032005505.1 Clostridium sp.
TGCGGAAAGGAATACAGAGATGCAATTCAGCAGACAACTCCGTTGGGGTTCATGAATACAGGAACCTTAGATAAAATAACGAAGAAGTTTATATTAGGAGTTGATTCATTGAAGTATTCAACTGTAGTTCTTGACTTGGACGGAACATTATTAAATTCAAAAAAGGAAGTATCTAAGAGAAACATAGATGCGGTCTTATCTTGTTATCAGAAAGGAATGAGAATAATATTTGCAACAGCTCGACCGCCCAGGGCGGTTAATTGGTTTCTTCCACAAGGATTAGTAGATATCGGGGCTTTTGTATATTACAACGGAGCTCAAGTGATATGTAAGGAAACCAAGATAGAAATTAATGAAACAATCCCTGCTAATGTAACTTCAGAAATTCTTGATTACTGTTTGAAGTGTGACCCTCAAATTGAGCTGACTATGGAAGTGAAGGATGAGTGGTTTAGTTTAAGAGAGCTTGATTATATTAGCTCAATGAACGCACAATCAAACCCCATAGTAAAACCTTTAAAAGAATTAAAGCACTATGATGCTACGAAGATACTCATTTCTCGCAATAATTACAGTTCTGAATTGATTGAAAAATTCCAGGGTAGAGTGAATATACTAATTACGGATAATAATAAACTAGTACAAATCATGCCTCTTCTGGCATCTAAGGAAATGGCAGTTACTAAACTCTGTGAATTATATAATGTAGAATTGGATTCAGTCATTGTGTTTGGTGACGATCATAATGATGTAGGCCTCTTTAAAAAGGCTGGATATTCTATTGCTATGGGGAATGCGATTAGGGAATTGAAGGAAATTGCTGAAGAAATAACTGTTAACAATGATGAAAACGGTGTTGCTTTAAGTTTAGAAAGATTTTGGGGGTAACTCAAGGTTAATTTAACAGTACATTCATAGAACGTCCAATCAGCTAACTCTACTGACCCGTTCCCTATGATAAGCTGCTTGAAAGTCAGGAATACAATAACGTTAGATGAAATTACCAGAGTAAAGTGATGTGAACTCATGAAAAGGATTCAAATACACAAATGGATAATTGAATATTATTTTAATAAAACCAGAGAGTTCTATAAATCTTATCATTTAATTACTGAGGGATGCGATTGTTTAAATTGTAAGAACTTTGTTGAGGCAATTCCATTCCTTCCTAAGGATGTTGTAACCTTTTTTGATAGTTTAGGAATAGATCCAAGAAAAGAAGGAGAAGTATCTGAATATTGTGAGAATGAAGATGGAACCCATTTATATGG
>DALZNT010000356.1:0-1264 GCA_032005505.1 Clostridium sp.
GGCTTATTGCTTTCAAGCACAGGTTCGATTGCTTTGCTGGTGTATTTGGTTATTGCGTTTTCACAGTTACGATTAAGACATAAGTTAGAAGCAGCTGGAGCAGAAATTCCCTTTAAAATGTGGTTGTTTCCATGGCTGACTTGGTTTGTGATTATCATTATTTTAAGTGTATTGGCTTATATGTTCTTCTCACCAGCCTATAGTTATGAAACGACTCTATCTTTAGGGGTAACGTTAGGTGTGGTGGTGTGCGGTTTATTTGTAACCCGAAAGCGTAAAGCAACCCGTTCGGTTGCAATAAATCAGAGTAATTTATAAAAATATTGAATTAAAATTTTTATGATAGAAATAAAAAGCTCCTTAATAAAAAGGAGCTTTTTACTTTTTTAATTCTCGTTATTTTATTTTAATTGTTGTTTATATTTTTAAATAAATGCACAGTTATAAACTAACTGTGCAAAGAAATTTAAATGGCTTGCCAATTTTCTTTAACTTCTTGAGAGTTTTTATTTAAGATGACTTGATCATCTTTTACTTCACCAATCCAAGAAGTAGGGATAAGGTGATGTTGATCATTTTCGTCTTTAGTAAGTTTTAACTGATTTTCACCTTCAAGGTGATCAACAGTTCCTACTTTGGTACCACAAGAAGCAATAACGTCTGCATGTTTTTTAATATCATTAATATTTAAAGTACTCATTTTTGACCTCTTCTTTGGAAATAGAAAAATCGTAGAAACTAAAGTACTGGATAAAATCGGAGAAATCTTTCTTTTTTAATAAACCTTACATGATTATTTTATATTTTCACTTAAGCGATATAGTTAAATAACAATGAAATAAAACGAAATATTCATTTAATAAAGTTATAGAAAA
Source organism: Clostridium sp. (assembly GCA_032005505.1). Taxonomy (GTDB): domain Bacteria; phylum Bacillota; class Clostridia; order Clostridiales; family Clostridiaceae; genus Clostridium_J. Next base: position 876 of record DALZNT010000356.1, read on the forward strand.
TATCTTTTTATTACATTTTATATCTTTAATTAAACAGAATTATTTCGATATGTTTAAGTCAATACTTTTGAATAATTATTTGTAATGAATATTAAAATATCTATAAATATGAAAATCTTGAGTATGTTGAATGAATTCGAACATGCTGAAGCTGAAAACAAAAGTCAGCTACGCCAAGACTTGCTTCAAGAATTAGTAAGTTTAGCTAAAAATTTACCCTATCCAGCTTCAGGTCAAACCTACCAACGGTGGCAAATGTTCGCTCAAATTGCAGGGAGTGACTTAAGTCTAGTTAAATTATTTGAGTCACATTGTGATGCTTTAAGTATTTTAAAAGAACTGGGTTATCAAGATGAAATAGATGAGCAAACGTGGGCGGTATGGGCAGC
>DALZNT010000357.1:0-1254 GCA_032005505.1 Clostridium sp.
TTCAATAAAATAGAGTGTTGGTCCAGTTTCTGAATAAGCTGTGGTTTTGTTAAGCCGCCAACGTCTACTATTCTTATTTCAAATGAACAGTCAGGATATATTTTCTCGTCTTCAATCAACATTCGTATCCCCCTAACCCCTCAGTGATTGATAGCAGCTGACCAAAGCTCCTCATTAAAAATTCAATTCACAATCATGGTGTTCCCACACATCAAATATGTTGCCGTCCAGATCTTCTAACACAAAAAACTTCCCATAGTGTCCCTCATCACTAATTGCCCCGACCTTCACAGTCTCTGATGTTAAATAGTTATGTAAAGCAGCAATATCATCAGTGAAAAATGTAATGACCCATCTCTTTTTCTGATGTACTTCAAATGTCGCTCGTGTTTCATGATCGCTTTGGATCAAGTCCAAAATTGGGCGATCACCCCGAAATAAACTCAAATATCCTTCGCGTTGGTGGCGAATGTTAAATCCAAAATGTTTTACAAACCAGGCAGCTGACACATCAAGGTCTTTCACTGGTATCACGTTGTAAGCAATACCCAAAATCCTTCCATTTCCCATATGTCACCTCCAAGCTTGAAATGATAAAACCCTATCATTAGAGAAGTTAAGACTTGGCGCAAAGTGTCCTATCGGAAAGCGTATTTTTTCATTTAAGGTTGACCAAATCTCCATTTCTCTACTTAGAACCAAATCATATCCAATATAACCCACAATGTTCCATTTGCGAAGTGTAAAAGCAAAAAAAGAAGCACCCTTTATTCTCAGGCTACTCCTCCTATTAAACTTCTCTCATATCTTAGTCTTTAGCCATTTCATCAGATACCTAACGTTCGAATTTCAGTTCAAATTCGATGGCATTGGTCTCGTCTTCGGGCCGGGAAGTAAATCCAATTCGTTAATTTATTGTTAGACCGACTCTCATCACCTTTTTAACACTAGCCTCTTATCCTATAATTGAATATCACATCCATCAAGAGGTTTATCACTTTCAATACGTTTTACCGTTTCAATAATAGCATTCTTTTGAATATCATTAAGATTCTCTTCATTCCCATCCCAATTGGTAAGCCACCAAAAGAAAGAACTAATATTTCTATATTCCATAAACATAGGGATCCGCTGGACCCATTCTTGCCCTATAATATTTTGCTTGATATAACCTTCTAGAAATTCATTTAAGAAATGCTTGGCAAATTCATCTTTCGATCTCCAAGCCTTAAAATGTGAACCCCACCAAACAGC
>DALZNT010000358.1:0-1245 GCA_032005505.1 Clostridium sp.
AAGCTTTTAGTTGTTCAAACATGTGGGACCACCTCTTTCTTCAACTAAGACCATTAACTTTTGTAATAAATACTTCTTCGATGAGGATAACAATTGAGATGGATCACCATTTGCTATAACAGCATATGGATCTATATCTATTAGACTCTCTTGAATATATTTATCACCTAATGCAGCCATCCAGCCAACTAAACCTCTCAGTTCGTCTCTTACAATCCCGTTAGGAGCAATAATTGATAGGCATTGACGAAGTGAAATATTATTCCTATAGGAATTTATCTTATTAATTAGATAGTTAGCCGCCCCATATTCCATAACAATTTTATGTATAGGTATATGCTGGTTTTCATTATCGGATAGTTTGAAAAGCCTAGTGGATATCAATGATAAGTATTGATCTGAATCTAATTTTAGCAATGAATCAATACGTGGATAAAGATGATCTAATCCACTATCATTTGTGCTTATACCTTCTGCACCAGATAAAATAATTTTTGCAAATATTTCTTCAGCTAGTTCTATTTTTGCTTTTTGATTTAAATCATTTCTAAAGCTAAATGCTATATTTTTTTCCTGCGCTAAGCCTTTAAATGCTTGACTAAATATAGACTTTCTGTCAGGAAAAGAATAGTTACTTTGAATATATGCATCTGCAAGAAGTTTTAAAAATTGAGGATTGGGTAACAATGGATTTAGATTATATTTATTAATTTCCTGTTGAAACTTTTCAAAATCTTCATCGGGTTTATAATTTTCAAAAATTTCTTGCTGCTCTGACTCACTGAAAGGATATAAACGGAAAATTTCTGGTTCAAATTCAAAAAATTCTTTTATTTGATAACTATAAGCTTGTTCCCACTCACTAGATCTACTTGATAAAATTAAAGTAGAAGGTGCTATATCTGCCGCTTTTCCTAATAATTCATAAATTGCTGATTGATCAACTCTAACTAACTCATCTAATGCATCTATAATTAAAGCCGATTTTTTTTCTAATATACTCTTTTTTAAGAATACATTTGCGGTATTTTTTTTAGCATTTAACTGCTCAGAAAAACTTTCTAGCAAAGATGTCTTGCCTGCCCCAGGCTCAGCTAAAATGATTATTATTTTAAAAGAAGCTATAACTTCTGCTTCAGTAAATTCCTTCTCATCATTATGAAGTTTTCTTGGTAAGTAAAAATTTAAAGCCATTTCAAAAAAAATATAATTTAACGATATTGTTTTACAATGAAATTAGTTACG
>DALZNT010000359.1:0-1218 GCA_032005505.1 Clostridium sp.
GAACAAGAACTTGTAAGACAAATGGTAAGAGAATTTGCCATCAACGAAGTAAAGCCAATAGCGGCAGAAATTGATGTAACTGAAAGATTCCCTATGGAAAACGTTGAGAAGATGGCTAGATATAATATGTTAGGAATTCCATTCCCAACTGAATTTGGTGGAGCTGGCGGAAATAACGTATCTTATGCTATGACTGTAGAAGAGCTTTCTAAAGTTTGTGGAACTACTGGAGTTATAGTTTCAGCTCATACATCATTATGTGCAGCTCCAATATACCAATTTGGTACACAAGAGCAAAAAGAGAAATACTTAACACCACTTGCAAAGGGTGAAAAATTAGGAGCATTTGGTCTTACTGAGCCAAACGCAGGTACTGATGCTGCAGGACAACAAACTACAGCTGTACTTGATGGAGATAACTATATATTAAACGGTTCTAAAATCTTCATTACTAACGGTGGAGTTGCTGATATTTTCATAGTATTCGCTATGACTGATAAATCAAAAGGAACTAAAGGAATAACAGCTTTCATAGTTGAAAAAGATTTCCCAGGATTCTCTATAGGAAAAGTTGAAGAGAAGTTAGGAATCAGAGCATCATCTACTACTGAGTTAGTATTTGAAAACTGCGTAGTACCAAAAGAAAACATGCTTGGAAAAGAAGGAAAAGGTTTTGGTATAGCAATGAAAACTCTTGACGGAGGAAGAATTGGAATCGCAGCTCAAGCACTAGGAATTGCTCAAGGAGCTATAGACGAAGCTGTTGCTTACTTAAAAGAAAGAAAGCAATTCAACAAATCTTTATCAGCTTTCCAAGGACTACAATGGATGGTTGCAGATATGGATGTTCAAGTTGAAGCTGCAAGAAACCTAGTTTACAAAGCTGCATATTTAAAAGATGCTGGACTACCTTATAGCGTAGAAGCAGCAAGAGCTAAATTATTTGCTTCAGAAGTTTCAATGGATGTTACTACTAAAGCAGTTCAATTATTTGGTGGATATGGATACACTAAAGAGTACCCAGTAGAAAGAATGATGAGAGATGCTAAGATAACTGAAATATATGAAGGAACTTCTCAAGTTCAAAGAATGGTTATCGCTGGAAGCATATTAAGATAGGAGGTAATGAAAGATGAAAATAGTTGTTTGTGTAAAACAAGTACCAGATACAAATGAAGTTAGAATAGATCCAAAGACAGGAACTCTTATAAGAGATGG
>DALZNT010000360.1:0-1215 GCA_032005505.1 Clostridium sp.
GATGAGATAAATATCGCATTTCCGATATTATTAGTCAATAGGGAATCCGATATTTTTATAGAAATTCCGATTTTTTGTGTTTTAATAGACAAAAGAAAACCCACGCTGGGTGGGTTATTTGGAGTTTGTTATGGAACATATAGACCCTTGCTTCAAAAAAGCTTTTGAAGAAATGGAACTGCTCAAAAAGGATATTATATTACCGAAGGGTATGTGGTTGTTATTGCATGGATGTCCTGTTCAACTCAAAGAACAAACATTAGTGAGAGCAGACCCAACTGACATTTTATTCGCGCTAGATATGGTTGAGAAGAGGAACTCAATTAGTCTGGTGAAAATAGATATCACGGGTCTGCTTGATAATCTAAAAGAGCTTAACCCTGAAATAGACTTTTACTGATTTTGCTCTTTATTTGATGGCGTTTTCTAAATGTTGAGTTTGCCATAATTTCTTTCTTGAAATAGTCGTCTTTGCTGTTAGATGACAAGAGGCCATTCACAACATCTGCACCAACGAATGAGAAAACAACTTCTCCTTTATCAGTAAATCGCACGTGTAAAGTTTGGCTTTTAGGCTCATAAGTCACTAATTCAATTAGTTCGGAATTTACTTGAAATTGTTGCATTTTTTCTCCACCCGATCTGTTGTAAAGACTGTGTCGGGTTCACAGTGAGTTTATAGATATGAATAATGAAAGCAATTATCTGATAATGGCTATGAGTCTAGTAATAATAGCAACGTCACTTCCTGCAATTTACTGTAACCTCATGGTCGTTGGAATGTGTTATGGCGCAGCGCTTATACTCATTATTGCCTCCATAAAACTGAAAATAAAAAGATACAAGAATGGCGATAATTGCTAAGGTTTGAGATACAAATGCATTCGGGTGGCGTTTTATTGAATTAATCAGGAATATGAAAAAGCCAACATGGTAGGATAATAATTTAGCCGCCCAATGACGATATGGTTCTCTTACTACTGTAATAATTCCAGTTGCAGGGTTGCTATCAATTAGTCCTGGATCTCCTTTGTACCAAGTCTTAATCTTTTTTACTAATTCTCCAAACATATGTTATTCTCAACTTATCAATTATCTTGTGATATTGGTGGGCGCAAAGGCTAATGCTGCCAACATTAGTCAATCCAAGACCTTCCTAAGCTTGGGTGGAAAGACCGACTTACTATCGGTCTTTTTTTATTATTTAATTTTCTG
>DALZNT010000361.1:0-1209 GCA_032005505.1 Clostridium sp.
CGATCCCCCGGTGAGCCACCAAAAGCACTTCATTATTGAAGTGCTTTTTTTATATAAATATGTAATTAAGATATAAACATAATAAAATGAATATAAAGTTACTGTTTATAAAAAGAAAATTCATTTTATTTTATTACCTAGTTATGTTATTATATAGTAAACTACAATAATGTATAAAGGAGTTCGATTATGGAAAATAAAGTATTAGCTACCGTTAATGGTAAAGAAATAAGAGAAAACGATTTAAATATGGCAATGGCAAGATTCCCAGAAGAAAATCAACAATTTTTTGCTACAGAGCAGGGAAGAGAGCAATTATTAGAGCAATTAATAAGCTTTGAATTAGTTTATAAATATGCTGAGGAAGAAAACTTAAGTGAAACTGAAGAATATAAATCTCAATTGGAAATTCTAAAAAAAGATTTACTAATTCAAGCAGGAGTAAAAAATGTATTAGATGCTGTTACAGTGACTGATGAAGAGGTTAAATCTTTCTATGAAGGCAATCCTGAAATGTTTAAAGGTGAAGCTAGCGTTAGAGCTAAGCATATATTAGTAGATAGTGAAGAGAAAGCTAAAGAAGTTAAAGCTGTAATTGATGGCGGCGTTAGCTTTGAAGATGCTGCTAAAGAGAACTCTAGCTGTCCTTCTAGCTCACAAGGTGGAGACTTAGGTTTCTTTACAAGAGGTAGAATGGTTCCAGAATTTGAGGACGCTGCATTTGCTTTAGCTATAGGAGAAGTAAGTGAGCCAGTTCAAACTCAATTTGGATACCACTTAATTAAAGTTGAAGAGAAAACTCCTGAAGTTGCTAAAAGCTTAGAGGAAGTTAAGGATCAACTAAAAGTAAACTTATTAAGTCAAAAACAAAATGCTACTTATATTAACTTCGTAAATAAGTTGAAGCAAGAGCAAGATGTAAAAATAGGTCAATAGTATAGAATAGTTTCAAAATAAGCACCATCTTAACATAAAGGTGGTGCTTATTTTTTATAGAAAATATAGTATATGTAGATTTATATATGTAAACAATACCTAGTGTATCAGTATAAGTATATTGCAGAAATAAGTAGTATTTAATAGTAAATAAATGATATTTATTAAATAAGAGTATAAATTATAAGTTACTATATATTAAACCATGGTAAGATAAATCTTGTCGCTGAGAGATGCGGCAACAAAACACAACAAACTAACAAGAAAAATTTT
>DALZNT010000362.1:0-1189 GCA_032005505.1 Clostridium sp.
GAATATATCGAAAAAGTTCAACAAGAGTTCCCAAAAGTTTCAGTCGAAATTGTGGTGGATCTGACACCTAACTTACAAGAAGGGGTACGTACTGGGGACTTGGACATGGCCTTTTTACTCGGGCCAACGTTGGCTTTTGAGTGTATTGAACAAGCACTTTGTGATTTCGAGTTAAGTTTTTTGGCTTCACCTTCATTTAAAGGTGGAATTGGACAAATGTCTTTTAAAACCTTGATGTCACATACCATTTTAACCTATCCAAAAATTACCTACCCCTATAAAGAATTAAAGGCAAGAATGAAAGAAAAAGGGATTGATGAACCACTATCAATTACTAGCTATTCTTTAGCGACTTTATTGCGTCTTGCCGAGCAAGGCTTAGGTATTGCGGTAGTGCCAACTTTAACGGCGTTAAAGGAAATTACCGACGGGCGTCTAGAAATATTAAATACACCTATTCGCTTAAAAACCTTTCATTTTACGTCTATTTATATTCACGGTAACGATGTTGCCTTGAAAGAAAAATTAACCGAGGTTGCTGTTAAAGTCTCGGCGAGTGCTATGAAAAGGCTTAATGAGCAAATCAAAAAATAAGCTGTTTTTTGAGTATCATTTATTCTTATTCTTCCTTGTTTAAAAAAGCTGTTTTATATGTAAAACCATAAAAACAGCTTATGTACATCGATAAGTAAAATTTATCCTGTATTTTGGTTTGAATATAAAACTATAAAAATCAATTATTTAAAATTTTAAATTTCTGTAAAAAGTCTTATTGTTCGTAGGGATTAGCTATGTTTTTATTTTAGACACAAGATTTGATCACCGATTGTGTTGATTGGGGAATAGGGAATCTTTGTCATTTTAAAGGATTAAAGAATATCGTTTAGGACAAAAATGGTGTTCTTGATTCAACTTGAAAATAGCGTTGTTAAGCTCAAATGGATGAGGAACGCATTAATATGTCTTTACTGAAATCTTCTTTTTTATCAGATCGCCAATGGGCCATTGTTGCCTCAATCTTTATGATGGCGACCTCTGCAATGGGGCCAGGATTTTTAACCCAAACTGCTGTATTTACAGTTAAGTTAGGTGCGGCATTTGGCTTTGCCATTTTAGTTTCTATTCTGATTGATTATGTCGTCCAACAAAATATTTGGCGAGTGGTGACACTTACCCAGATGCGTGCATC
>DALZNT010000363.1:0-1187 GCA_032005505.1 Clostridium sp.
TGCCCATTTTTTCAGTAAGTGAACTACTGGGAAATGGGCTCAAACTTTCAACGATTTTTGTTAAACTCCTTTACATTTGTTTCGTGACGTCCTCTAGTATGCTTTAAATCTTAGTAAGTATCTGTTAAATCGATTTAATCGTATAAGATCTACATCACTATTCTAAACTATTTCATTTCTTTTCGTAGGGATGATTTCGGAAATTAAATCTTGAGCAAGCATTCGTGAACCACTAACCCCTTTAAGGTACTTCAGTGGGCCTTCTGCGGACCACTCGGTATTTTTCATTTTTTTAACACTCTTCTCTATAAAGGCATAACCCATGTTTCCCTTTTGTCGGGTTGTGGCCTCCTTGAGAACCTCCGCACCTACAATCGCCAAGGCATTGAGACAAACGATATGAGTTAAACGATATTCTTTATAGCTAAGCCATTCAGTATTAAATTGTTCTTTAACAGCGTTAAAGTACATCAAACTCCACGTTAGCTTGGTTTCTTTACTCAGATGAATTAAAGCTTCCGAATTTGTAAGTAACTCGATAACTTTGTACAAGTTTTGAAGGGTAACATGACGACCAGAGCTTCGCTTCCCCGTCAGTGTCCCTATAAAGTGGAAGGGGCTATCTCCACGGGTTATCAACTGCGTTGCAATCCAGCTAAAATCATCTGTATTACGATGTAGATACTTACTTAGCGAGGTTCCTATTCCTTTGGCCATAGTATTAATAATGTCAAACAAATGGATCTCTTCGTCTTCATCTAGATAGTGATAAGCAAGGAATGGAACGTTGATTTCTGAATTTGTATCCTGTGTATATCGCTTAATCCCACCCACTCTATGCTGACCATCCATTATTGATGCCTTGCCTTTGCAAATTAATCGACCTAAATGTGGTCTGGCTTTATCATATGCACTAAATTCCCAATGAGATTCGGCATTTAACATGATTGGAGCAAAGAGTGCATCCTCTCCCTTCGAGAGATACAAGGCAAAGTCATTGCATCTTTTACTATCAACAGGTCGTTGATATCCTTTTCCGGAAGGATGATCAAAAGGTTTTACATAGGTAAGTTGTAATACCGATGTAGCAGTTACATTACCTAGATAGATAACCTTGCCACGCATTTTAGATTGAAGCACATTTTCAATTACATGTTGTTGTATCATAGATGTTATTCTCCTTATTG
>DALZNT010000364.1:0-1180 GCA_032005505.1 Clostridium sp.
CTCAAGGATGGTCGGAAGCAAGATTGAAATATGAACTATCAGAGGCTTTTAAAATAAGCCAGCTAGTTTACGTCCACAAGAAGGTTTTACTATTACTACACCTTCTGGGGTAAAAGTTAAGTTTGTACCACCTAGTGGTAATATTAGTGAATGGCGAGGATGGCCTTTACAATGATTGAGGTTAAAATGATTTTAGAATTTTCTTATACTTTACGTGAAGAATATGAAGGTGATGAAGGAACTCTTGTTCCACAGTTATTTAGATTAGATAATCTGGATGAAAATAGAGGGCTTGAAAATTTTTTAGAAGGTGATGATGATTATTTATACTTTATCAGTAATGTTGATACAAGTAAAAAAGTTAAAAGTATACTTATTCAATTAAGTAATATATTTGATGATAATAATAATGAATGCCAATATATAGTGGATGGCTATTTTAGAAAGGCAGAAGTATGTAAGGATATAACAGCTTTTAATATAATGCCTAATATGCAAATAGGTTATAGAGGTGGTATACCTACAGATTTATTTTTAAAAATTTTGAATTTGTGGGGGGAATATCTTAAATCGGGAAGTAAGGAAAAAACAATTGTTGAAATTTGATGTTTGTAATTGTTTCTGTTGGAAATTTTGATATCTTATTTTGTGAACTTGAAACCATTTTTGTTTAGTTAATTTGGTAACTTTATAATGAAGAAGTATTTTTTCAGCTTGGTTTAAGAAGCGATATTAATTATTCAGCTAAGGTATATTAAATATTATTAAACAATTTTAGAATAGCTTGATGCCTCTAGATTAGGGTTAAATAACTATATTAGTAAAACCCACTTAATTTTAAGTGAGTTTTTTAGTTATCAGTAATAGCAAATAAAGTTAATGAAGTAACTGAACCTATTGATTTTGATGGCCGTATTTTGAATGTTGAAATTAATGAAAGAGGGAAATTAACTGGTGGGCATAGTATTGCGGATGGTAATGTAAATATTGTTTCACGAGGTATGCCAAATGAACAAGGCATTTATAGTGCGAAAATTAGTGTTTCTGATCCTAAGACTCTACTAAAACTTTTACAAAAACATCAACAATGTTCCCTGACAGTTGGAGTGCAGATAGAATTAAGATAGAGGTTGAGGCTCTTATAAAAATAAGCAGATTTATACAAATGAAAAAGGGGACG
>DALZNT010000365.1:0-1169 GCA_032005505.1 Clostridium sp.
GCTTTATATGAAGTAAATTTGACATATTGACATTTAATATATTTAATCAGAGATGGCTGTAACTGAGCAAAAGATATTTGGCCATAGCAATGGTTATGGAATTATTCTCAAGTTTCATATTTTTAAAAATATTTTGTGGAGTTCTTTTAGTTTGAATGCTAATAACTATAGAATAAATAAAATTTTTTCTTGAACTAATCGGATTCAAAGTCATATACATCGTGGTATTTTACTTCCTTTGCCTTTTTCTTTTCAAGGAATTCTTTTAAAGATGATGAATTTGTCATGCTCTGATCAATTATATTTCTGTTATTTTCGAATTTTTGATAGAACATACTTGGATCTCCTGAAAATGCATTTTTGAGAGTTTTTTCTACAAGTTTTGTTTTACCAATATCTGTATTCATTTGACTTTTAAGTGGAATATCACTCAAGGCACTTAATTCAAAGAAAATGTAAAGTGAGTCTTGTAACGCCTCATTTTGTATTTTAAAACTCATTTTTTCTTCTTTTAGGGAAGCTATTACTGTCTCAAGTTCATGGATTTTATACTCTAATTTGTCGATTAAATCAAGATTTGATCTCAATTGTTGCTCCAGAGGTTTTAATTGGAGTTTTAATTGAGGTATGTTCAATGCAGTCTTATCTACTAAAAAGTCAATATTGGGTATTACTGTTTGACGATTCCGAGGTTTGCTTGCTGTTTTGGATAATAGATTGTTTGTCTCGTCAATCATCTGTCTACCTTGATATTGCGGTTTTCGCCAAAAATCATCACTTAGTTTGATATTCTTATATATTTTTTCTGAGAGTTTTCCTGTAGAGCTATCAAGGAGTTGGAAATACATTTTTTTAGTAAAAGTATCATGTTTGTTTTTATATAATTCAAATGCGAAATCTCTCATACTGCTATACTGAATTTCACCGTCAATCTTATTTTGGCCTAAATATAAAGAAATGATTTCTTGAATAACTTCTTTACTATATATTCTTGTTTTATTAGCCATTTATTTTACCAAGCTTCTTTCTGTGTTATATATCAATGAAGCACGTTTGTAGATCTCATCTCCAATTTTTTTTTGAGTAGAGAGAATTTTCTCAGAAATTTCGGTGTTTAGTTCTTCTTCGAAGACAAATCTATTCAGATCTTTTAAGAATGAGAACAAACC
>DALZNT010000366.1:0-1162 GCA_032005505.1 Clostridium sp.
GCTAAATTTATCCGTATCAAACATAACCATTCCTGTTTATTTTCAAATTATGGTTTGAGTGTACATAGCGAGATAAGTTTGATAAATTCAAATTATCTTGAGTTTAGATTTAAAAAAACAAAACTAAATGAAACCTAAAAAATTAAATCAAGTCACTGATTTTGATATAAAACTTCTCAAAATATTTAAAACGGTTTGTGACTGTCACAGCTTTACATCTGCCGAAAGTATTTTGGGTATTAGCCGCTCTGCAATTAGTTTGCATATGAGTGATTTAGAAAATCGTTTAGGCATTCGGCTATGTCAGCGAGGCCGTGCCGGATTTGCCCTCACCGATGAAGGGCGGGAAATTTTAGAATATATTGAAGTGCTCACAGCAGCGATTGAAGACTTCCGCTCTAAAGTCAACCAAATGCATAACCGCCTTAAGGGTGAGTTTAATATCGGCATTATTAACAACCTTGTGACTATGCCTAGAGGCTATATCACCAACACCTTGACTCAACTTGCCGAAGAGCATGCCGAGGTTATTATTAATATTAGTATGAGCACCCTTTCAGATATTGAGTGTCGTGTACTCGATAACCGATTGCATGCGGGTGTTATTCCCCCTGTAACGCCTTTATCTGGTTTAGACTATTTCGACTTATATAGTGAAAGTTCATTTTTATATTGCGGCAAAAACCATCCTTTATTTAACCAATGTAACAACATTAATTTAAATGAATTAAAAAAATGGCAAGCCATTCTTCCTAATTATGCCATTACATCGGAAGCAGCGAAGTTGCATCAGCTTTTAGACTGTAAAGCGACAGCAAGTGACCGTGAAGGGATTGCCTTTTTGATTTTAACCGGAAAATTTTTAGGTTTTTTACCTGACCACTATGCAAAAAAATGGGTTGAAGATGGTGTGATGCAACCTGTTTTAAAAGACAAAATGCACTACAGCACCCCTATATGTTTAATTACTCATAAGGGTAAAAACCACAATAATATTTTAAAAACCTTTATGGAAATGCTTGAGAAAAGAATCAGTAATGATTAAAAATAGTTATATATAGATGTTAGAATATAGATATTATATAAATAACAAGCCCTTTTATTTAAAAAAACTTCATAATAGAAATTTACAAAATTTAAGCTTCATAGTGGCTTTTTAGAT
>DALZNT010000367.1:0-1157 GCA_032005505.1 Clostridium sp.
ATTAAAGCCCACTGACATGAGTGTACTAATAAGGAGAAGTTTTCTGAGGTTAATAATTTTCATGGACAATTCCTGATGTATTTTTCTTAATAGCAGAACTTTATAGGTGAATTTAGTAAGTACTAAAACTAATAATATACTGCGCATTACAATAAAGTAAGTAAGAGCTCTTGTGAGCTCTTTTTTATTTAATAGGATACGGATTTTTCATGCTTGCTAGTCATCCAATAATTATCTATTCCTTAACTTTTATCCTTTCATTTTGAAATTTTTTTAAAAAGTTATAAGCATCAGATATTTTATTGGCTTTATGAAGACTAATTAATGCTATACAACCCGATAGAATTGGCCAAGCAATCAAATTAAATGTTAGTAAAAACTTAATATTATTAATAGATTGATTTAATATTTCTAAATAATGATGTAAGAATAACAATGGGATCACTGCTAGAACGCCGCATAAAAAATACATACATAAAAACAATATGTTCTTCGTCATCGTATATCTATTTTTTAATTCAACGATTTCGTTGTTATCATCAATAATTGGTTCTATGTATCTTCGAACATCGATATATCTTTCAACCCAAAGTTCCATATCTACATATCTATAAAAATACCGTGTTTCTAGAAAATTGATATTCTTTTTCATTATCAATTTTTGTGCAATGCGATCTTTTACTAATTGTGATTCAGTGGAGATCAAAATTGCATCAAACTCTTTAGCAGCTTCAATACTTTCGCTAAACTCCAATCTTGGATGTTTTTTTAAATTATGCCGTGATGAAATGTAGGCAACAATTAAAGGAACTAAGGCCCCCAACACAGCAGTAATAGCAGTAAGACTAATCATTTGCTTTATCTATTATTTAATTTAGAGTGTTATATAACATTTTGTTTATTTTATAAAAATATTCCAATATTATTTATTTTAAAAAATTAATTTATCAGTATTCAAATCCTCATGTAAGCAGGCCCCCGTGCCACAACAGAACTTTAATTTTTTGCGCTGATTTAAAGTTATCCACCGTTGCGACACAGAGATAAAGGAGCTAAGCCAAACGCTTAGCCCATGTCGTTTTTATCGCACCGCCGCATGACGCTAAAAAAAGTAGGGGCAAAGTCCTGTGGGAGAGCAGGACTTTGCAAACTGACAT
>DALZNT010000368.1:0-1139 GCA_032005505.1 Clostridium sp.
TGATATTCCGGCGACGATGCAAGTGGATTATGTACGCGTGTATAAAGAACAGTAATAAAACAGCAGTTTCCGCAATGAACAAGCCGTTGATCTGATGATCAACGGTTTTTTTGTTCTTTGAATTGATGTTGTACCAGCCGTCACAACCTTCTATTGCCAGGAGGAGTTCTGCGTTTTCTTTCTGCCCATTATGAAAGTCCAGGCCATTAAAGAGGCAGAAAAACTTGAGGAGCAAGACTTTATCGAGGTGACGCTACGAATTTCGGTCAAAGGCGCTTACCGGGTCTATGATGAATTTCCTGATTCAATGATTACGGCTAACAGCGATGGCTCCTATGTCATACGAGGAGAATTTCCAATCGGTTTGTGGCTTGATAGTTACTTACTCTCATTCGGAACCCTCCTGGAAGACAACAAAAGCTGTTAAACCACACTATTTTTTGAAATCTGTACAGTAAATCGAATGAATCATATCGGGTCAAAGAACTTTTTCTATGTAAGTTTGTAAGATCTTCTTGCGGACTCACAATGCACTACTTAATGATTTTCAATCATAATCTCTTTTATTTATGTTTGTTCAATCAACGCTATTGTGTCATTATAGTTCTTTTGTCTTATTTATTGAATAGAACACTTTTTTTGTTGTTTATTTCAAATTAGCTATAATCAAATTTGAAAAATTAATGAAAAGTCTACAAGGTCAGGTGTTTTAGTGGCAAACTTGTGATAATATTATTCTAGTAATTTTTTCTTATTGAAGAACATTACTACAATTCCCTAAATAATGAAAGGTACGTGAGGCCCATTATGAAATCTAGGAAGGAGGATGCAATCATGGGAAGTCTACCAGAAAAATGTATTGGTCTCGTAGACTGCGCAGCAGCAGCTTATCTCAGAAACCCAAGGATCATAAAAAGATTGTAGAAGCAGAGCTTTTGTTTTAACAAATGACTAAAACCAAATCGCTCTTTCTTAGCCATCAATTGGAGCGATCAATAAGCAAAACCATCTTATGGAACGTCTCTTACATAAAGTCGATGAAAAATCCAAAGACACAAAAGCTTTTAGAGCTAATTGTCATTCATAGAACTGTGTTTTCTGACGACACAGATGGACAGCGAGACTTCATTCTCCGTGAT
>DALZNT010000369.1:0-1138 GCA_032005505.1 Clostridium sp.
GGTTTCTGACGTATGCCGTAACGAAATCTCCGTGATCTAAAGCTAGTTGTGTTACAAGCTGTCCAATTGCACCACTTGCACCAAAAATGGTGATATTCATATTCTTTCTTGTATCTCCTTTAAAATAAATTATTCAATTCACACTTTATCTTCAGTTATAAACTCTTCTACTCTGTCTTTTTTGGTGTACATGTCGTACCAAATATCAGCGATTTTATCTTGAACTCCTGAATTCGACTGCATCCAGATTCCGATCGAAAGGTGACCTGCATAAACTCCTTTGTCCGCTAATTCGCTGTTCAAATTAAAGATATAATTACGGAGTCCTGAGATTGCAATTCCGACATTACCCATCCTTGGAACTGGGTGCACTGAAGCACCTCCAGTTGTAAATAACAGAGCACCGCTTTGCTTATCCAACATATCCGGAAGTACTTGTTTAACACTCGATAGAGCACCTAAAACATTATATTGAAATTGGTATAATGCATTTTCTTCAGTTACATCTAGCGTTGGCGCTACGGAGTCAAAGCTCGGCGTTGGACTGTATTCAAGAACATCAATAAATCCGTATTTCTCTTTAACAGCGGCAAATGCCATCTCAATTTGTTCTTTATTTAATATGTCCGCTTGAAATGGAGCAGCTTCGATTCCCAATTGTTCTAATTCAATAACCAGTTGGTTCAATTTTTCTTCATTTCGTGCAATAAGCGCTACGCGAAAGCCATTTTGTCCGAATTTCTTTGCAATGGACATGCCTAATCCTGCTCCTGCTCCAACAATCGCTATCGTTTTCATCTAAAATCTCTCCTTTAGTTAGAGTTAATTATCAGTAAGATAAATAATGGTCAATGTGTTGTATATTTATCTTTTGTTTATTATGATTAACAAAAGCTCAGCATTCAATGTTTAATAATTTTGATTTTGAGAGATAAAATACAGTTTGAGGCCAAATGTCGTATATCTAACAAAAAAAAGTTAAGGGAACGAGTCATAATGAACAAAAAAACCGATTTGCGTATCCTTCGCTCCAAACATTCGATAAAAAAGGCGTTTATAGAACTTCTTAATGAAAAGGGGTACGAAGGGATTACAATCCAAGATATTGCCGATAAGGCGATGATTAACCGAAATACAT
>DALZNT010000370.1:0-1135 GCA_032005505.1 Clostridium sp.
TCCAGTTAAATTCTTCAGCCGTCCCTTTACCATCTAGAGAAATCCGACAAGGTCAGCATTTATTTTATTCGGCCAAAGACTTTAACGGCCATGTATCAGGTTATGAGATTATTATTAATCCTCCTGCCGACTTACCCCTATCTAATATTCGTTACCCTCAACTCGGTATTTCATGGAAATTTAATAATATTGATTATGCCAGTACTCCTGAACATGTGAATACGAGTCTTATAGGTTATATCTTTATTGGTTTAAGTGTTGTTGTAGTTCCTCTTGATCTGATTTTAACAACAACTTATCCAGATCTTCTGGGTACATTTGGTAGCTATATTTCATGGATCTCCTTAGTAGTGGGATTAATTCTATTATTAGTACTCATCTCTTCTATTATTAGGAGGGTCCGTAAAAATGGCTCCAATTGATATCCTGTTTTTATTTGGCTTTTTAGGTATTTGGATTCCACAAGCATTTTGGGCATGGTTAAGTTATCAAGCGTGGAAGTATTCTAAAACGGCTGAAAAAGAGCTACAAAACTTACCAATACCAGAAAGATGGCCCATCTTAAGTGTTTTGATCCCTGCTTATAATGAAGGCGTGGTGATTGAAGACACTTTGCATGCCATTGCTCAACAGGATTATCCAGCAGAGTCTTATGAAGTCTTACTGATCAATGATGGCTCCAAAGATAACACCCTTGAAATCGCAGAAAACCTCGCAAAAATTTATCCATGCATAAAAATTGTTAACGTTCCCAAGGGAATGGGCGGTAAAGGTAAATCACGAACCCTCAATAATGGCCTTCCCCATGCCAAAGGTGAGCTAATTGTTGTCTATGATGCCGATAGTACTCCTGAACCCGATTGCGTTCGTTTACTTGCTCAAACTTTATTGGCAGACAAAAAGTTAGTTGCTGTAAATGGCAAAGTAAGAACCCGTAACTGGCAAGATAGTATTTTGACTCGTTTTATTGCGATTGAATTCATCTTTTTCCAATGGATCTTCCAAGGTGGGCGTTGGCAACGTTTTGAGTTATCAACATTAATGGGAACCAACTACGTCATTTGGCGCGATGCACTAGAGACTTTAGGCGGTTTTGATGAAAAATCGTTAGTTGATGATACAGAAATGAGTTTCC
>DALZNT010000371.1:0-1131 GCA_032005505.1 Clostridium sp.
CATTTCTACTGAAGAAAAAATCGAGCTTACCAGTCCAAAAGAAATTGTATTAACAGCTGGTGGGTCACAGCTCAAAATTAATGCCAATGGCGTGTTTTCAACAACAGGTGGTAAGTTTGAAAGTAAAGCTGGGCAGCATTTGTTTACGGGTGGGGCCAAGGTTTCTTATGAGGTTCCTCAACTGCCAAGTACCATGATGTATAGTAATAAGTTGGATGTTTATGATTTGTTTTGGCAGAATGATTTTAGTCAGTTTAGTTATAAAGCTTTTATTCCAGCAACAAATTCATTTATCTCAGGAGGCCTAGATGAACATGGGCGAACTGGGAAAATTACAAAAGAAGATCCGTTGAATATAAAAGTTTTAGTTGGAAAAGAGCAAGAACTGTGGGATGTAATTGTTGATGAATGGGATGATGAGGATTTTACTTTAGGAGTGAAAAAGAATGAAAAATAAGTGTTTAGTAACCTTTATTCTATTAGACTTGCTAGGACATCCCATTAAGAATGCTAAATATCAAATAAAAAATGGTAATAAACTCGTTGCTGAAGGATTAACAAATTCTAAAGGAGCAATTGTTGACATAAGTAGAGATAAAGGAGTAGTTCTTGATATCTACTTTCAAAATATTTTAAATCAAATGCAACTTATCAATAGAGTCTGTCTTGAAAAAAGCCATGCTATTGTCAAGCTATATAGTCCATCAGTTTTAATAAAAACTCAGCTCAGAGAGAAAGGGCAAGCTGGTCAATATAGTAGAAAAACATATAAGGTGAAAAAAGGCGATACTTTATTAAAAATTTCAAAAGAAATGAATTGTAATATTGAAGAGATTCAAAGAATAAATAAAATTAATGATGCAAATAAGATTTCTGAAGGACAAATACTAAAGTTACCTTTAAACAAGGGAGTTAAAGCAGAACCAAAAAAAATAAATAATAACTCTAATATTAATAATGGAGCTGCTAAGAAGGATAATCATGATGATAAAGATGACCATTGGTTTGGTACATTAGCAAAAGCTCCAGATTGGGTGTCTGATATTAGTGCAGATAAAGTCTATAATTATATTAAAGATCAGATTCTTAATAGTACAGCACCAGAATTAAAAAATGTGAATGCTGAAAGTC
>DALZNT010000372.1:0-1120 GCA_032005505.1 Clostridium sp.
GCAGCTAAAAACTCTACTCATTTGGACAGATATTTAAGCTTATCTACTACAGCCCAATAACTTAAATTAAATGCTGTTATTTTACCTTCAGGCAAACAATACTGTAAGTTTTTATACCTTTTAAGATAAATAATATCTGAAATAAACTGAATATTTTCCTTCGTTAATCTCTATTTTCCACCAATAAAGCTGTTCCACTTGTATAGGTTCAATTTCAGTGAGCTATCGCATAGATGCTACTGATTTTGGATTAACGTTTTGCTTAAATGAGAGATCTGGAGGCACAATAACTTGACCAACGTATTTGCATAAAAGTATCTTTATCCTATTGATTAAGCTTTCTATCAGCTCCTATAAGCAACTAATTTGATAATCCAAAGATTAAAATATATACAAAATAAAGCTTACCAAAGCTCACCTTCTCTCCAATTGGTGCAAATTACATGATGCTCGGTACTATGTAGTAGTAAATCTTTCAATTGAATATTCAATGGATACAGCATTATTTTATTCTCATCCGTTAGGTAAGTAGACTTACCTTGATGAATATATAAATCCCCCAACCAATTAATCCAACCTAATTTTTTATAGAATTTATCATATTCAGGTTGCAATGCTGCAAGTTCATAACCTAAGTGAGTTAAAGTATCGATCAAATATCTTAATAGTTGTGATGCGAATCCCTTCCCCCGTATTCTCTCATCAGTAGTCACATATTCAACATAAGCTGTTTTCAATTTTATAGTGTTATTAATAGTGAAAACTCTGTCTGTCCATAGCGCATGCGACACGATTTTTCCATCCAATATACCAACAAGATGAGACGCTGTTTGCATGAAAAGATATTGGCTCCAAGGATCTTCATCAAATGCAGAAAAGCACAATTTGGCAATTTGTTGTCGCTGCTGAGGATTTAGCTCTTTAACTTCAAAAAGTTTAAACTCCATAAGCAGAGTCTCAATAAAAGTTAATTATATTTTAAATAAGGATCTGGAATATATGAGTTATCTTTCATTATAAATATAATCAAAATAAATGGGTATATTTATTTTTTCCAATAAAAAGCCCCCTGATCTTTTGATCAGGGGGTATTTAGCATTTAAAAGCTGGCGATGACTTA
>DALZNT010000373.1:0-1112 GCA_032005505.1 Clostridium sp.
CGGGGAATTCCACGTAAATTAAGAAATCTTAAATATTGGAGTGAAAGTTTTAAAGGGTATTTCCCTGATTTAGACGGGTATGAAGAGCAATATTATAATTGGAAAATACCTGTAGCTATGAATCTAGTTCAGGGGAAGCATGCTCAACAAGAAATAAAGGCACAGTGTGTCCAGTATTTAATTAATGCATGTCAGTATTTAATTGAAGCAAAACCTCAAGGACTAATATTCTGCAAAGTGGTCTGTATAATTGTACAGCCAGATATGTTTGCGAGCGAGATTTGCTTATATTTGGATGAAGATTATTTTAATGTTCATACTTTGTCCGCAGATTCTTATGATCCCCAATATCTTTTAGCGGACAACCTAAGTTTGGCCAAAAATTGGAGACTACAAATACCTGATAACATGTATGAACAAGGTGTAAAAATCCGTAATACCGACTTAGAAGATAAAGCGGAGAATTATATCGCTGATCACTGGTACTTCATTGAAACTTGAAAGATTAAGATATTGTGATGAGAAAAGAATTTGAACTTCGTGTTTTTGAAGAAATCTTAAATGATATTAAATATGGCTATTTGAAAAATTTAAATAAAAAAGAAATGTTTTGGCAGTGTGCACAATATAATTTTTTATTTCGCGCATTAAAGGAAAGTTTCAAACATGAAAATGGTGACTCAGCATTTGGTGGCGATTATGCTTATCGTGTGCAGACTTATTTTGAAGAGACTATTCAAGCTCGGGTTAAATATCATTACATACCAAGTTGCGCGAAGTTAAAGGGCAAAATATTAGCATTTGATGTGCACTCATCAATGTTTGACTGTTTAGGTGAAAAAGAAACAGGTGGCTTTATAGATGGCTCTGATACACCACCTCCTGAATTTTGGATTCATTTCGATGGGGAAAATTTATATTCATTTATTCCAAATGAGCTCACAAATATTGTCGACTTAGCAATAGATATTTCAATGAGTGGCTCATTGGAATGGCACACGGATGTGATTGAAATTTAGTGTAAGGAAGGACCACTTACTCAATACTTAATTCACTCTGAATCGAAATATTCGAAGTCAATAACTTATGAATTGGGCAGCTTTCAGCAACTT
>DALZNT010000374.1:0-1099 GCA_032005505.1 Clostridium sp.
TAAAATTAATAATTATTTTATATAGTTATAATTCTTTTAATTATGATTGATTTAAAGAAATTAAAGTTAATATTAGGGGCTTCATACGAACCTATTCCCCAATCAAGTAGACGCTTACTTAAAGTTCACTCTGATGGTGGAATGCATGGTCGATATACACCATCTTCAACTGGGGGGCACGTATCAGGAGTTTTGTTATGGTTCAACTGCAAATATTTTTTTCTTACAGCAAGACATTGTTTACAAAAATTTAGAGATGAATCTGGGAATGAAATTCCGTTAGAGAAATTTTATAATCATTCTCCTTATTGGATTAACTTATCTGATAGTTTTAATGATTATGGACAAGTTGTAGATTTTCTATATGTTAGAAAAATATGGTTTATTGGTGAAAATTTTAAATTAAAAGTATTAGAAAGTTGTGAAGGTGTTGATTTAGAGGATCTTTGTTTATTGGAAATCTACTATCCTGGAATACCAGTAAAAAATTATGTAGATTTAAATAATTTAGATAATGTGGTTCGATCAAAGTCTGAGTTAAATAATAGTTTTATGGGATTTAGTGGTTACCCTGCAGAAAAGAACCCATACTTTTGGGAAGATAATGAAATAGTTCCAATCAAAGGTGATGCTACACATAGTACAGTGTTCTATCGTTGGTTTGATTTCGGGATGAACCTTGCCGATAGTAATTGTATAGAATTATTTAAATCTCGAGAGTTCGATTATGAAGGAATGTGTGGCGGCACTGTATTTAAAATAGAAGAATCTGGTATTAAATGGGCAGGAATGTATATTTCTGGCTCAGATACTAAAGCTCGATATCTTCCAAGCTATCTAATTTTAGATTTTATTCTAAATTACAGACAATCGAGGTCAATAACAATTGATGTCGATGCTGAAATATGTGGGGGGGCTAATCATGTATCGAATGCACAGTACAGAGAAGCTGTTATGGATATGGAAAACTTTTTTCGAGAAAATAAAATTAGACAGCATTAATTTATTTTAAAATTAACATAATACGGCTTATGCGAAATGTAATTGTAAGCCCAAAATAGAAATGTCCGGTTTCTCCAAAGTAAAAATGTCCGCTTTT
>DALZNT010000375.1:0-714 GCA_032005505.1 Clostridium sp.
TGCTGTTTTTTTCGGTATTACTTTGTCAATATTAATTAGGAGAGGGACTGATCCCTCTCTTTTTTGTTTACTATATCAATTTAAAAGGTCAAGAATTGTTCTAAACAAAATGAAGACTAGTATTGCCTATGAATGTTGGCCAAAAATAAAAATAGATATATGTCAACATAACGAAATATTTTCATTTGTTAGTCGACATGTTGAAAAAATTCATATGAAAATATTTTGGGTTTTTACTAGAAAGGTCGTAGTAATCAAAATAAGCATGTTGGTAATGTGGAAGACTTCTCAGAAATTCATTAAATTGTTCTGCTTCATAAAATAATTCTTGTTCGTTTCCTTTTGATGGGATTTGTGCAATATAGACGAACTGGCCGAAACCAATCTCTATAAAGGCAAAGGGCGGTTTATCATTATCTTCTTTTTTAAGATATGTAGTAGCATAAGGGCGATTAAATTTTTTTCCTGGGAAAAAAGAAAATGCGACAACAGGTAGGGTGTTGATTAAAGTAATGTCATAACGTATCCATTTCAACGTATCACTGAATTTACTTAATAATTGGTAATCAACTAAGGAGAAGAAAATCTTACATAACATTTTATAAACATTTTCAGGGATATATGATTCTTCATTACTAATCTGAATACTAGATTCATTTGCGGTCACATTTTTATCAGATATAATGATTGGTAATTCCATCCCGTCTTCTGTGC
>DALZNT010000375.1:724-1085 GCA_032005505.1 Clostridium sp.
GCGAGTATGAAAAAATTTCACATGCTCATTATCAATCTTTGGAACTCCACTTCTTCCTTTTATACCAGAAAATACTCTAAATAATTTAGTGTGTTTTTCTAAGTCTGTTTCAATATTTTCTCCAAAGTAAGAGTTGCATTCATCGCACTCTTCATTTTGAAAGAGCGTTGTGTTTCCTAGAAAGGCAGGAATCGTGTGGGCTTCTTTTTTAAAAGAGATTCCTTGTTCCATGCTTCTGTTACAAAATCTACAAATACGCTTAGTTTTATTTTTTTCACCTAGAAATGCTTTTTTGAAGTAGTCAAAATAATTAACGTTAAAATTAGTTGATATTTGCTCAATTATTCCCGATGTTTTTCTA
>DALZNT010000376.1:0-1083 GCA_032005505.1 Clostridium sp.
TTTTATGGCTACCTTTATAGGGTTAATTATGAACAGTAAATGTCAACAAACCCTACTAAGTTTAAACGGTTTATCTTAAAAAATTCTAATTGATTAGGTAAATATAAATTAGCCAAATAATTAAAGATATAAATTTATTGGAGAAATGTGTGAATGATCATGAGTTAAAAAGGAAAGTGGGCACACTTGAAATGGTAGTAGCCATGCTACTTTCAGGGAGTATTGGTCTATTTGTAATTAAATCAGGTCAATCACCCATTAATATTGTATTTTTTCGCTGCCTTATTTCAGCACTATGCCTAATACCCATCTGTTTATTCTATGGTTATTTTAAAAAAGTATACTTTGGCAAAAAAGAATTATTTTTAATGGTGAGTTCAGGCCTACTGATTATTTTTAACTGGGTTCTACTGTTTGCCGCTTTTCCCAAAACCTCTATTTCTTTAGCAACGATTGTTTATCACGTAAACCCGTTTGTCATTTTATTTTTAGGAGCTTTAGTTTTTCATGAAAAGCTAAATAAAAATGATGTGTTATGGACCATAGTCGCTTTTGTAGGCTTAATTGTGATTATAGGTTTGGGCAGTGCCTCGGTGAATACGAATGAGTTAATTGGCTTAGGGCTGGTTTTAGTTGCTACTACACTGTATTCAATATCTGTTCTAATGACTAAAAAACTAACCAATACACCGCCGTTATTAATTGTGCTTATACAAACCTTAAGTGGGGCCATTGTTATGACTCCGTTTATTTCGGTTTTTGCAAACCCACCGATAGGTCATCAATGGTTCTTTGTACTCGGGCTTGGGGTTTTACATACTGCATTTCTTTACTATTTAATGTACTCGGCAATTAAGAAAATACCTTTAAATAACATTGCGATCTTATCTTTTATTTATCCTATATCGACTATAGTCATTGATTATTTCTTCTTTGATCATGTGCTGACGAGTACTCAAGTTGTAGGTGCAGGTTTAATCCTACTAGGGGTGCTGGGCGTAAAATTGCACTGGAATGTTTTAGCGTTGAAGAGAGCGTAAATTTATTTAAGCTGAATATTCTTTTAGATTTAGTACCTTAAAA
>DALZNT010000377.1:0-1080 GCA_032005505.1 Clostridium sp.
AGAACAACTACAAAAGAAGCAGAAGAATAAATTAAAAAAAGAAAATTTATAGATTGATCTCAATCACATGCTACTGAAATTACTGAAACTAATAAAAAAATTTCTACAGTAGAAAGTACATTAACTCAGGAAAACAATAGTATAAAAGCTAGTGTTAAAGATTTAAATTCTACAACACAAACTATTACAACTAATGTAAGTAATATAAATAGGGATTTAACAAATAAAATAAATTCTAATTTAGATGCTGCTAAAAGCTTTGCTACAGATATAGCTATAGCAAAAGCTAATCTTGCAAAAGAACAAGCTATGGCTTCAGCAGATGGAAAAATTACAGCTGAAGAACAGAAAAGAATCCAACAAGCAGAAGCCAATTTAAATACTGCTATAGCTAAAGCAACTGAGGCAGAAACTAAAGCTAAAAGTTATGCTGATTCTAAGAAACAGGAAGCAATTAATTCAGCTAATAGTCATGCAGATAGTGTAGCAGCTAATAAAGCTACAGAAGCATTGAATAATGCTAAATCTTACACTAATGCACAAATAACTACAGTTAATACTAAAGTTCATAACGTAGAAAGTAATCTTAATATTTTATCAGATAAAATTAATAGTAAAATATCACAATCAGATATAGATAAAAGTATACAAGAAATAAAAATAGGTGGTAGAAACTTAGTTATTAATTCTGATACCTTACAAAATCTATTTTCTCCATTAAGTGGATATGTAGGGACTAGAGAAGTTATTAATGATGAATATGCTTTATGTAAAAAAGATGTAGTGTTTAAATGTACTCATGCTGGAAATGGCTTTCATCTTCCTTTATTCACTAAGAATCCTAACAGAATAGGTAAAACTTATACATGGTCATTTTGGGCAAAATGTAGTGTTAATAAAAGTGGAACTATAGGTCATGAAAGTAATGGACAAACTCAAGTGAATTTTACTACAGAATGGAAAAAGTTTTCTCATACATGGTTATTTGGAGATTGTACTTATTCATCATTTACTTTTTATATAGGTTGGAATGCAGGAGAAGTTCTCTATATTAGAGATTTTAAGATAGAAGAAGGAACT
>DALZNT010000378.1:0-1070 GCA_032005505.1 Clostridium sp.
CTTTAATAAATTCTCTTATACTTTCTATTAAATTCATTATTTCCCTCCATCTATTCTAATAGCTCCAACAACTATTTCTTTTCCATGATCTGCCCAAGCTCTTTCAGTCCATCTTTTACCTCTTAAACCACCTTTAGCAGTTCCTTGTTTTCCCATACCAACATTTTCATAATATTGTTTTGTTGCGTATGGAGCATAATATTTAATTTGACTAGGTGTAATTAGAACTTGTTTATCTTTTAATCCACCATTTAACCAAGGTACATATGGATTAGATACTCTAGCTATTTCATTTGTAAGAAAAGTTTGTACCTTGCCATTAGGCTCAAGTCCTCTTTTATTTATAATGTTATTAATAGAATTCATCTTAAAGATAATATTCATTATTTAGCACTTAACTCCCAATGGTGTAAGTATTCACTTCCGAAATCATTTGTTTCAATGCTTATTAAAGTCCCTACCTCATGGAAATTTTTTAACTTAGTTATCGAATTTCCTCTATTTGAATCAATTAATTCAAAGTTAATTAATCCCTTTACAATATAATCACCTTTTTTAAAAGTAAAAAATTTATCTATTTCCTCAGCATTTAAATTTATAAATTCTCCTGGAGTTTTATAAATTTTATTATCTGAAGTTCTAGTACTAAATGGTATAAAACAAGTTATTAAATCGTAGCTTAATATCCCTTTATCATCTTCAGATATTTTTTTACCTGATTGCCAATCAACATCATATAAATAAGTCCTTTTATATGATGTTCTTTCTGTATCAGGATCATAAACGCTATTGAATAAAGTTATGTCCATTTAATCACTTCCTCTAAAAAGTAAATTATCAGGTAAATAAGCACTTATCTTTTTATATAAATTCTTTTCAAAATTTGCTACTAACGTCACAGAATAAGAAACATTATGTTTTCCAACACTTTCACTAGCTTTACAGCTTACTTCATCTTCAGCCTTTTTCAATTTTTCTAATGTTATGCATATAGCCATTTTTATATCATCAGTTAAATTACTTTCATTGATTCTATTGAAAGTAATTTTATTAATAAATTGTCTAGCTTT
>DALZNT010000379.1:0-1054 GCA_032005505.1 Clostridium sp.
TGACCAGGTTTATATACGAGATAATAATGGACTTGATGCTGGGGCTTATGCAGACGTTATTGTCAACTTTTTGGGGGAAGCTAAATTATCACAATACGACGAGCTCGTGTTATGTAATGATACATTTTATGGACCATTTATAGGTTTTGAAGAAATATTTGGTTCTATGGCCAATAAAAACTATGATTTTTGGGGATTGGATTGTATTAAAAGAGATTTTTTAAGTTATATTATTATGTACTTTAGCGTTTTTCGTGGAAATTTGTTGAAAAACGGAGATCTATTCAATTTTTTTAGGGATGAACTATTATTTAAAATAAGTGAGATGGCAGATGCCTTTGCCCTTTTTGAGGTTGGATTATACTATACTCTAACTCAAAAGGGATATATTCCAGGAACTTATACTTATTCCAATGGATACTTTAGTAGAAGAAATCCTGATATCTGTGTTCTTAACTATAATCTTCCGATATGGAAGAAAAAATTCTTCGCCAAAGATAATTATAATGAGACAATTTGTCATACGTTACTAGATTATTTAGAGGAAAACAAATTATATGAAATTAGTAAAATCAAAGAAAGTGCGAAAAGAATTTATGGTAATGATATTTCCTATGATAATAGAACTGAATTCTTCCGTCAGGCAGAATTAAAATATAGTGTGCCACAAGTAACTTATGATGAAATTAATACTTTCGTGTCAAAAAATAGAGAACTATATATCTATGGGGGAGGTTCTTTTGCCAGATCAACAGCATTTGTATTTAGAGATAAAATCGAGGATTTTTGTGGGTTTATTGTCTCGGACGAAAAAAATACTAGGCTGACAGATATATGGGGTTATCCTGTGATAAAAGCTTCAGAGGTTCCGCCAAATAGTTCAATAATTGTTGCCTTAAATTATGAACATAGTGTGGAAGTCTTATCGCAAATAGGTAAACATGAAAATGTTTTTTACTTCTGGGAGTTATAGAATTAATTCATGCTTTTAAAATATAGAGGATTTCGGAAGGATTATACGTTATAAATAAAGGAGATTTTGACTGTGTTTAAT
>DALZNT010000380.1:0-1045 GCA_032005505.1 Clostridium sp.
TACTAAGTAAGATATTGAATAAAAAATTTTTGGATCATATCGCTTGTTTAGATTTAAAAACGAGTGAATATAAAATCATAATCTTATTATTGACACAAGATTATAAACAAAGCGATATAGTTAAGATTTTAAATGTTAAGAAACAAAATGTAAATAGGAGCTTTAAAAATTTAGAGAAGCTAGGATTAATAGAAATAAAGAGACAAGAAGGCAATAATAAATATTTTGGAGTGGTCTCAGTTAATAAATTGATTACGAATATACCAGGACAAATTAAAATTTTGTAACGAAAGGAAAGGAAGTTATGAAACCAATTTTATTTAATATACAAATGGTAAAAGCCATATTGGATAGTAAAAAAACTTGTACTAGAAGACTTATTAAATTACCTAAACATATAGAGAAACAAAGAAACGGACTATATACACTTAATGCAGAAGGTAGTGTATATACAGACCAAGATTTTAAAGATGTGGTTGATTATATTAAAACACCTTATAAAGTGGGAGATATTCTTTATGTAAGAGAAACATGGGCTAATATATGGACACCAGATGGGGCAAAAGGATTTATATATAAGGCTGATGGAGAGCCAAAATATTTTCCCTATTGGGGTAATGCAAAACAATGTAAACATGAGGTTTGGATGCCTAGTATTCATATGCCAAAGATAGCAGCTAGGATATTTCTGAAAGTAACAAGTGTAAGAGTTGAAAGATTAAAAAATATTACAGAACAAGCATGTTTTAATGAAGGCATAAGAGAATTTACTAAGGATGGTGTAGTGAAGAAATATGATATTGAACCTAATATGCATACATGGGAAAAGATGCCTAGAACACCTAGAGAAGCTTTTGAAAAACTATGGAATAGTACATTGCAGTTAAAAGGCAAGTGGAACGGTTGGACAAACTTATTTGAATATAATCCGTGGGTATGGGTTATTGAGTTTCAAAGAGTGGAGGAATGTGTGTAATTATGGGAAATAAAAAATATTGTGATTGGAACAAAGAAGAGATTAAAGAGAATATATGTAAACACCATG
>DALZNT010000381.1:0-1036 GCA_032005505.1 Clostridium sp.
TTGCATCTGAGCTTCCATGAGCCTTTATGCATATGCCATTAACCCCTAGGAATGCAGCTCCACCATATTCTTTATAATCATAATGTTTCTTAAATCTTTTAAATACAGGTTTTAACATAGCTCCACCAATCTTACTTACGAAGCCACTCATTATCTCAGTCTTTAATTCACTAAAAATAGTTTCTGCAACTCCCTCATACATCTTAAGAACTGTATTTCCAACAAATCCATCACAAACAAGGACATTAATCTCACCTTTAGGGATTTCTCTCGGCTCTATATTCCCAACGAAATTTAAATTTTCTTGTTTTAAAAGCTTGTGTGCTTCCTTTGTTAACTCATTACCCTTTTCTTCTTCTTCTCCAATGTTTATAAGTCCTACTGTCGGATTATTAACACCAAGAACACTTTCAAAGTAAACTTTACCCATCTGTGCAAATTGAGTTAAATAATGAGGCTTACAGTCAGCATTAGCCCCTACATCTATTATCATAAAAGGTCCATTCTTCCCTGGCATTACCGGAGCAAGAGCTGGTCTGCTTATTCCCTTAATTCTTTTTACAATAAGAGTACACCCTGCTAAAAAGGCTCCTGTACTTCCTGCAGACACTACAGCATCTGCTTCTCCACTTTTAACTAACTCTAGAGCTTTTACAAGGGATGAATCTTTCTTAGTCTTTAAAGCTTTAACTGGAGTCTCATTAGTCGAGATAACTTCTCTAGCATCTACCACAGTTATACTTTGTTTATTATATTCATATTTTGCAAGCTCAGCTTCTATAAGCTCTTTTTTTCCAGTGATAATTATGTCCATACCATATTCCTTTTGCGCAAGAACACATCCTTCAACTATAGCTTGTGGTGAATTATCTCCACCCATTCCATCTACTACTACTTTCATAATAAATCCTCTCTATGTATATTTAATATGAAACTCCGCCTCATATTCATTCGGTGGAGTAAGTTCTACTATCTAAATCAAAGATTTAGAGTATCACTTATGAAACTCCGCCTCATATTCATTCGGTGGAGTAAG
>DALZNT010000382.1:0-1031 GCA_032005505.1 Clostridium sp.
CACCGACATAGGCCATTTGTTCAAGTTGATGTGCCATGGTTGTATTCCTTTTAATTTGAAATTTGATTCTGTGTTAATACCAACGATCTTTAGTGCAGAAGATGCGTTGGAAATTTTTGGTAGCAGTTATGACAGAAGCACAAACTTTGCTGTGGAGGTGTGCTTTGTTCTGTAAAAGAATTAAACAAACCACCAAGTACAGTTCCTGCAATTCCTCCAACGATGGGAGGTAAATTCAAAGACTTCGCAACGGTTGTGCCTAAGGCCCCTAAAGCTGCGGGTGATGCAAGATTTGATAATGTTGAATTTGCTTGTTGCGCATTCGCTTCAACAATCATGATATCGGTTGAATGACAAAAGGGACAATTCAAGCTCATGACTTGACTCCTAAATTTTGGGCATAAAAAAGCCTGCACGATGGCAGGCTTAATATTCATTTTTCATGTGTACTCTAAAGAGCTTCATGATTCTCATTAGGATGTTATATATCTGAAATAATTTAGAATAAGATAATTATCAGATAATTTTTATATGTCTAATTTATAATAAAAGACATTATCAGATAATTACTTCATCGCAATCAATTGGGAATTCTTAAGCTCATGACCAACATTCGTATTACTGACTTCTGTGATAAATATGGTTATACCCAAGCACAAATTACATACGCAAAGAAAACAGGGATGCTAATACCAATAAAAAGAGGAATTATTGATGAAGAGCTTTCTCTTCAGGCACTTAAAAATACTAAACCGATCAAAGCTCCAATAGAGTTAGGTCAGGATGCAATTATTTCTAATTTGCAAAATGAAATTAAAGCACTCAAGGAACAACTACAAAGCACACTAGACCTTAAAAATCATTATGAGGCTGAACTAAATAAACTGGGGATATTCCCAGCAAAGGTGGCTAAAGTTCCATTCCACCCTGAAGCCTCTATGAAAAAATTAAGTAATCATCCCGTTATGTCTCAAGAGTGGATGAAAGATCAAATGCAACAAATACCTGAATCTGAAAGAATATTTAAATCA
>DALZNT010000383.1:0-1024 GCA_032005505.1 Clostridium sp.
ACTATGAACGAAAAAGCTAAAGGAAAATTAAAAAAGCAATTGCTACTCATCATTTTATTTATTTTTATCATTGGAATTCAACTAACTACCAACAACTTAATAAATCATCCCCCTGCATGGACAACTGCGGTATCAATTTTTAGTTTTCTTATATTTTGTATAATTGGACTTTTAACATACCTTGATCTCAAGAAACAAGAGCAGTTAATAACGGTCGGACAAATTGTAGATGTGAAGAAGAATAAAAATATCATTATAGTCAAAGGATTGGGACGAGGTAATAGTAAAGTTTTAATAAAAGATAGTCCTATTCTGAATATGATGCAGCCACATGACCTGATCGAAATCACGAGATTAAAATATACAAAAATGATAACGAAAATAGTACATAAAGACGAAGAGATACAACTTTGAGCAAATAGTGAGAGAAGTATGGTCATTTACATAAAAATAAAAGATATATGGATATACGTCTAAGGTAGAAGGAGAGAATGTAAATGAACAACAACAACTCTCATCATTGCAACCTATATATAAGGTACGATCTGTCTGATGAGGTATGGGCGAAAGTTGCTAAAGTATATGAGCGTATGCCAGGGTGGATGGGTTATAAAAGTGGTATCCCCCATTGGTTTGGAACTGACGAGGATGATGTCTTCATTCAAGCATCCGTTGAGCCTAGTGGATTATCCTTTTATGCACAGATGAATAGCGAGGATTGGACATCTTGGATAGAAGCATTTAAATTGAAAGCGTCAAATATGTTGGGCTTTGATGTTGGTGAACCTGAGGATGGATATATGTGATGAATATTAATAGAGGATGTCCAGAGTAAGGGAGGATGAGATGGTGAAAAAGTATGGTACATTACATGAGTCAAATGGTCGTTATGCTTTGAGATTTGAGCGAATTTTTCATCATAATCGAGAAGATGTTTTCAATGTTGTTACGAAGCCTGGTTCCTTCGCCCAATGGTACCTTTCGCAACAGGAGAGATGGATCTGAGAATTGGTGGCAAGATTGC
>DALZNT010000384.1:0-1022 GCA_032005505.1 Clostridium sp.
TATGCATTTGAGGTTCTTTAGGCGTATGTGGTGGTAAGTATAATTTTGAAGTCTGTATATTTTTATTTTGAGCAGGTGTTAGTATTTGAAAAATCATACCACCTTCCATTTGGAATTTTTGAGCTTCATCAGCTCTAATTAAATCAATCTGTAACTCTTCTTCCTTTGTTTCTAAAAAATAAATTAGATTCACTCCGAAGAAATCGGCCAGCTTTGATAAATTAACAATAGTTATTGAATGCTTGTCATTTTCTAGTCCAGAAAGAAATGAATACCCCATTCCTGTTGCTTTAGATAATTCTAATAATGATATATTTCTTTTCTTATGTAGCTCTCTCAGCTTAACTCCTATGGTTATCATTTATTGCACTCCTATTCATACGTTAATTTCTGTAATATTTACTATTTATTTACTAATAATATACCTCTCATCTATTGCAAAGTAAATACTATATATAGAATATTTTTTTATATTTTATACTATATTTGATATATTTTAATTTGAAAAATCATAGAATATAATACATTTAGTATTTTTTTACTATGTACCACTTTACAATAAAAATTAAAGTTAAAATAATCGTCTTGATATAGAAATTCAGAGCAAAAATAAAAAGCACCTACCCCAGCAAGAATAGTGCTTTCAACTCTTACTATTATATGTATGGACTTCCAATAAAAAAGGAAGAAGCAATTACTCACTTCTTCCCCATCTATATAAACTAAAATATATTTTAATTAAATAAAAATACACTTTAATAAATTAAAAACTATTCAAATCAAACTAAAACTTTCCCTACCTATATTACTTTATAAGTTGTTTCATCGGTGTTAACAACCACTGCGTATAGCTTAGCTGTTAGAGCGCCATTCTTACTTTGAAGGGCTCCCTTTGTCAAAACTTCATCCATTATTGTGTTAATCTCTTCCATAGTAACACCATCTTTTACTGAATTAACTATAAGATTAAATTTATTTTCCTTCTGATCTTTAAAAGTCATCACTAGCTTTCTTTCCATATT
>DALZNT010000385.1:0-1010 GCA_032005505.1 Clostridium sp.
ACCTTCAAATTCTTTGGATAACTTGGCGTTCACTTTGGATTCTGAAACTTTGGCCAGTCCAGATTTCATCTCCAATTTGGATGATGTGGAGTTTTCAGCTGAAACCGGATGAATGATCGAAAATGCAAGGAGAAGCGAGAGCCCCATGGAGATGGGCTTGCGTAACCGATTAATCTTTATCAAACTTTTCCACTCCCTTTACCCGGTTTTGTAATTTAGTCTGGTACATATGCCCTTCTCTGCAGAATAAAACGGTAGACTAACCTTTATTGTGGACGGTATAAACGCCCTCGGTTTCACATAAAGCCTCACCTCCTTTACAGGTTTGGTTAGGGAGCAATATGAGCCAGAAGAGATATACAGATCAATCTATGTTTTTTACTTGGAAGTTTAGGAGATTAGGAACGACTTGGGTTAAGACGTAAATCTAAAAGGTTGGGTGTTTGAGTCATGCAACGAGAGTGAATGTCTATAAGCATTCATGTGGAAGGGTAATCAGGAGCGTTAGCAGAACGCTTTCTAAGGAGTGGTGAATATGACTTTCGATCGTGATTCGAGTGAGTGTGCAAACATTTAAATTACATATAATAGTCAATTAGGAATTTAATTGGATTTTATTGGTATAGTATAGAATCATTATTCGATATATACAAGCACTTTATTGAAAAATATAGAAAATAAGCCTATTAAATGCTTTTATATGTCTCATGTCGCTTACGCTTTCATACTATTTTTTCGCAATTATGCATTCTATTTTACTTAATGATCAAATTAGTAGTTCTATGAAACTACGTCTTGATGGTCAAGGTTACTATTCAAACCAAGGGGCAAAGTAGACATCTATCCTGCTGTTACCTTTTTCGTTCATGGTGCGTTGGAATCGTGGGGCCCTTCTCCGTAATCGTCTGAGCTTATAAATGTTAATTTGTGAACTATATATGAATAAAGTATATATTTAACAAAAATAGTATAGAAAATGCTGTAAAAGATATTGTATATATTTGGAATAA
>DALZNT010000386.1:0-1006 GCA_032005505.1 Clostridium sp.
CGTCGCAGCCATTTTGTTTTATCTCAAGATGCACAATATGGCGAACTGTTGATTCCTAAAGGGAGTTTAATTAGTCGTTATGATGCTTTTGACAACGGTGAGTCACAAGTACCCTTTAGCTTACGTGGATTACAGGCTGTACGTTTCCCTCATCCTGTACAAGTTGCAGGAATGTGGGTAACTGCGATGGAGCCTCCTCGAATGGAATTGGCGTGGGATCAGCAAATAGGTCCAGTCATGCGTTTTGATCCTAATGAGGCCGATGGCTATGGTGAATGGGTTTACGATACGAAACGTCCTACTATCGCTTGTTCTCGTGGAGACATCGTGCTACTTGAAATTCCACTCATTGATTACGATATTCAAAAAGAATTTGGTAAACCTGAGCCTGATGGAGCTAATGCACGTTTTCGCCCGAGTGAGTGGGGTGTTCACCAATGCGAAAAAGGTCAGGGGCCGATTAAAGTTGATCCTGCATATACTGGGACTGCACCAAAGAAACCTTGGTTTCATAAATAATTAAGTGTTGAATTGAAAAAAAGCCTCTGTAGAAACAGGGGCTTTTTTTATAATTTAGATAATGCTCATAATGTTAAATTGATCAAAAATTAGGTTAAATATTGGGAGTCAGTTCATTTATGCACATTCCAAGCTTTTAATAAACGCCAGATATTTTTATCTACCTTTTTCCAATCTTTTAATGATTCGTAAGGCATTGTCCATTTTATACTTATATTTGGATATAGAGGTGTTTCAACTTCTGTAGTCACTACAATTTGATTATTTCCATCATGTTGTTTAGCAATTGTCATTAAAAATTCAGAATGGTAGGGGTCTGATGCATTTCCTATACAATGATAAAAACGAGAAATATGAGCTTTCAAATTCTTAAGTGAGTAACATTCTAAGTCAAATTTTTTGAATAAATCTTCATCTTTAATAACTTCTTGAGATGTAAAATAATTTATCCACTCTCGTGGTGTTTTTTTATATTTCAAATATATTG